>DUPH01000194.1 GCA_012838435.1 Lentisphaerota bacterium
AGCTCGATGCCCGTGCATTTGTAGAACATGTAGCGGTAGCAGGAGTCAGTCAGATTCGTCGCTGGCAGATCCGGCAATCTCGTCAGCCCTGTGCAGCTTTGGAACATGTAGGAGTAGCAGTCGGGCGCCAGCGTGGTGGCGGGCAGCGCCGGCGTGTTCGTCAGGCCTGTGCAGGAGGTGAACATGCCGTTGTAGCACCTTTCGGCCAGATTAGTGGCCGGTAGCGCCGGTGCGCGGGTCAGTCCCGTGCATCGGTTGAACATGTTGGCGTAACAGTAGTCGGCCAGATTGGTGGCCGGGAGCGCCGGGGCTTGCGTCAGCTTCGTGCAACTGCGGAACATGTACTCGTAGCACCTTTCGGCCAGCGTCGTCGCCGGCAGCGTCGGCGCCGTCGTCAGGCCGGTGCAGTCGTAGAACATGCGATTGTAGCAGTAGTCGGCCAGATTGGTGGCGGGCAGTGCCGGCGCGCTCGTCAGGCCGGAGCATTTGTAGAACATGTAGCCGTAGCAGGATTCAGCCAGATTCGTGGCGCGCAATACCGGTGCCTGCGCCAGGCTCGTGCAGCCGTTGAACATGCCATTATAGCACCTTTCGGGCAGTATCGTGGCGGGCAGTGCCGGCGCGCTCGTCAGGCTCGTGCAGCCGTTGAACAGGTTGTAGTAGCAGTGGTTGGCCAGGTTCGTGGCCGGGAGCGACGGCGTACTGGCGAGCGCCGCGCAGTCCCTGAAGAGGTACGCGAAGCAGCAGGACGCCATTGTCGGATGCTCGCCGTCGGCCACCGTCGCATGGTCGAGCAGCGTCTCGATGTTGCCGGAGCAGTCGACCGGGTTGCCGGCGGTGATGAGCCAGGGAGATGATGTGGAACTGCCGGTGATGTACGTGTTTCCTGATCCGCAGAGGTGGAGCTTGTACTCCCCGGCACCGTTGTCGGGCGCGGCGGTGGCGCCGCTGGCGGTGAAGACGGACCAGAACGTCGTGTCGGTGGACCAGTACAGCGTCCCGTTCCACGATTCTTGCTGCGGTTTGATCGTGAAGGCGGTTGCGCTGGAGAAGGTGAGGTAGGCACCCGGTGTCGGCGATAACGGCGCTACCTTCGGAGTCGCCGTCACCCCGGCAGGGGCGGCGCCGGCGGTTATCGCGAACAGGCCCGCGCAAGCGAGCGCCAGCATTGACAGTTGAGCATTTTTTTTAACGCAGAGGCACAGAGACGCAGAGGTCTCACGCATTTCGTGAAGGACGTGAGACGAGAGACAGGGTACGGTGGTGTTCATGACTGTTTTTTTGACCGGATTGAATGTGAAACAAACATGCCCCGAAACACAGTCACGGACGTGTGATGCAGAAAAGACGGGGGCGATGCAAGAGTAAACACGGCGCATTTCCCGATTTTCAAAAACCGTTTTCTGTTGCCGCATGAGGCCGTTCAAAGTACACTGGCCTTTCCTTTTCTTTTTTGTGTTTGAGTGCTTTGTTTGGGAGAGTGCTGCATGCTGACGGTGATGTTGAATGCCGGATTCGGGGTGTTGATGCTGCTGGCTTTGGGAATGAGCGGCGGTGCCAGATGGGGATGGGCGGTTTTTTGGGGCGTGGCGGCCTTCGCAGTGGCGCAGGTGGCTACGGGATTCCTGATCCAGCGACGCATCAAAGCTGCCATGGATGGCGTGCAGAAGATTTTGATGGATGGACAGAAGCGCTTGCAGGCGAAGGTTAATCAGTGGCAGATGCGTCCGCCGGGCAGTCTCAAGCAGGCCCAGATCGAGATGGAGCGCGAACAGCGGGTTGTCGTCGAGCGGGCGCTGGAGGCGTCGCAGGAGTTGGAGCGCTTTAACCGTTGGGCGCCGTTGATGGGGCGCCAGCTTGCCACGCTGCGGTTGCAGCTCTATTGGATGCTGAAAGATTTCAAGAAAGTCGATGAGCTGATGCCCAAGGTGCTGGTGATGGATCCCATGATGGCGGCGATCAAGCTGGCGCGCATGCACATGCTGGAGCAGAAGGAGGGCATGGCGGCCTTCTTTAAGAAGCAGACGCGCCGGTTGCGCTATGGTCAAGGCGCGTTGCTCTATGCCCTGTATGCGTGGATTCTGGTGCAGAATCAGGATATCGACGGGGCGCATAAAGTGTTGATCGAAGCGGGTGAGAAGATGGAGAACGAGACGCTCAAGCGTAATCGCGAACATCTTGCGAACAACCGCATCGGCCAATTTTCCAACGCCGGCCTGGGGGACGAGTGGTACGCCCTGCATCTTGAGCAGCCCAAAATCAAGATGCAGCGTCAGCGGGGGAATGCGTACGGTCGGCCGTTTTGATGGATTGCACGATGCATGACACGGACAGATTGGAGTTGCTCGGGCTGGAAGTCGCCTGCATCATTGGCGACCTGCCCGAAGAGCGCGGCCGTGAGCAGCGGTTGCTGGTTGATGTGTCGTTGACGTGTGACCTGACCGCAGCGGGCGCGAGCGACGCTTTGCGCGACACGGTGGATTATGCGGCGCTGGCCGCAGCGATCCGCGCGGAATTGCGCGCGGCGCGTTGCCAGATGATCGAGCGCGCGGCCGAGTGCGTGGCGCGTGTCTGTCTTGATGATCCGCGTGTGCGGTCGGTGCGCGTGCGCGTCGAAAAGCAGGGCGCGGTGCCGGGGTTGCGTGCGGCGGCTGTCACCGTGACGCGCCAGAGAGGCGGTGGCCCCGCATGATCCCGCGTCCTAAACAAGCTGTCGTTCTGGCGGCCGGTCTCGGCACGCGCCTGCGTCCGCTGACGCTCGCCCGGCCAAAGCCGCTGATGCCGCTTTGGAATGTGCCGCTGCTAGAGCGTATCCTGCGCCTGCTGGAGGAGTGGGGAGTGGAGCGCATCGCGGTGAACCTGCACAGCCTGCCCGAAGAGATTCAGGCCTTTCTTGATCGCCGCGATAGCCGCGCCGAGATTCGCACGTCGTACGAGCCGGAGATTCTGGGAACGGCGGGCGCGCTGCGTCCGCTCCGCTCCTTTCTCGGCGCGGAGCCCTTCTGGGTGGTCAACGCCGATATCGCCGCCCGTGTGGCGGTCGAGCCGCTGTTGCAAGCGTTCGCGGCGGGCCACGGTTTGGCGGCGGCGTGGCTGGAACCGAAGAAGGGGCCGCGCACGGTCGAGGCCGATCGGCGCGGGCGCATCACCTGCTACCGGAGTCCGACGCCCGGTGTGCCCGGCACCTTTACCTTCTGCGGCCTGCAACTGGTTTCGCCGCGCATTTTCGAGTTTCTGCCGGATCGTCCGTTCTGCACGTTGGTGGAGGCTTACGAGAACGCCTTGATGTGCGGCGTCTGCGTGCAGGGCGCGGTGGCCAAGGGGAGTTTCTGGGATGACGCCGGTACGATCGATGCTTACCTGCGGTTGCACGACCGGGGGGCGGCGGCCAAAGGGATGCCGCCCGAGGAGCGGGATCAGCAGTTGGTGGACGGCGGGCTGGAGCTGGGGCTGTGGGTGAGCGAAGGTGCCGAGGTGGCCGAAGATGTGCGGGGAAGCCGCAGCGTGGTGTTTGGTGAGACGCGCGTGTTGCCGGGTAGCGTCCTCAAGAGGTGCGTGATCGGCGGCGGGTGTGTCGGTGGACGGCTTGACGACGTCGTGTGTGTGGCGGCCGACAAGGCGGGTGATGATGCGTTGCCGGAGGCGCTGGATGAACTGGGGTGGTCGCCGCGCGAGACCGCCGCTGCGTTTCTCGGGACGCGCGGATCGAACCGCAGTTTTTGGCGTCTATATCACGGTGCCGACCGAGCGATCTATATCCGCTACAGCCTTGAGCGGAGCGAGAACGCGCACTATGCCGGGCACGCGCGTCTGCTGGCGGAGGCCGGCGTGCCGGTGCCGCAGGTGTTGGCGGAGTTGGCGCAGCGGTGCTGTCTGGTGATGGAGGACTGGGGCGATGACTCGCTCCAGAAGCGCATGGCGGCGCGTCCAGAGCGGGCCGAAACGTGGTATCTGCCGGTGATGGAGGCGTTGGCGCGTCTTCATGTAGAGGGCACGCGCCGCGTCGCGGCCGAGTCGGACACGATACTGGAGCCGCCGTTTGACGCCGCGCTCTACGGATGGGAACACGGCTTGTTTGAAACACATCTGCTCAAAGAGCGCTACGGGTTGGCAGCGTTGCCGAGCGACGTGGCGCGCGAGCTGCGGCAAGTCGCGGCGCGCCTGCTGGATGCGCCGCAGGTGGCGCTGCACCGCGACTTCCAGTCCAGCAACATCCTGTTTCGCGGCAGGCGTATGGCGTTCATCGACTTCCAAGGATTGCGGATGGGAGCGGCCGCCTATGATCTGGCTTCTCTTTTGTATGATCCTTATGTTACACTTACTCCTGAATTGAGAGTGCGTTTGGCGCGAGCCTATGAAATATGCGCGCCCGGCCTGCACGACGGTGTGGCGCTGCTCCACATCGGTGCCGTGCAACGGCTGGTTCAGGCGTTGGGTGCGTTCGGGCGGCTGGCCTCCGTGGGACAGGCGGGCTTCATGCGGTACATCCTGCCGGCGTTGCAGAACCTGCTTGAGGTGGCCGATATCTGCGGGCTGGATGCTGTGGGCGGGCTTGCCGAGGAGTTGATTGCGAAAGAAACGTTGATTCTGCTGTAGGAGGCATGAGTGGGTGCCGTTCGTAAACCTAGCGTGAGCCGTCGTAGGCCTGGCGTGAGTGCGTTTGTTGCGCGTGTGCGGCGTGAGGCGCGTTTGAGGCGGGAGACCGTGGTTCTGAAGTCGATGGGCCACGAGCGTGTCTTCATCGCCTATGACTGGGGCAGTGACACGTTCATCTTTGAGAAAGATGTCTGGAAGCATCTGGAAAATCACAGTCCGGTGCTGATCGTGCGCAAGCAGGATCTGATCAAGGGAACCGGCGGCTATGTCATGACGTTGACCACCGGCAACCACACGGTTGCGGCCATCCCATTGCTTTCCGGTCAATTCTGGAACCTTGGCCGTGTGCCGACCTCGCGGCGGAGCAAGACGTTGCAGGATGCCATCGTTTGCGCGAACGTGGTGGACGGCACGATCGAAGTCTCGCAACGTGACGTGCCGACCGACGTGGTCACCGAGGCCGACGAGTGGTTGCAGAGCGTCGGGTTTGCGCTTAACGACGTGATCATGGGCGAGCGCAACGACGCCGCCCTTGAATATTATCGGCAGCAGGGGCAGGAGTGGCGTGTCAAGCCGTTGGCCTGGACGCGGCGCGAAATGGACGCAGCCCTGGCCGCGAGCCGCACACGCATCGACACCCGCCTGCGTTACTATCACAGCGCCAAGGGTGTACACTTTTTGACGTACACCGATTTCAATACGTTGCTGGCGTTGATCGAGACAAACTACGCCGAGTTCATAGAGTGCCTGCGCGAACTGGTCTCGATCTTTGAGGGCGACGTACGTTCCTGCATGCGCTCGCCGAAATATCATGGCCACAACGAGATTGAGCTGTTCGGTCTGCGTCGCGGCGAGGCGTGCAAGACGATCGTGCCCGAGCTGGAGCAGATCATGGAGGGCATCGAGCAGGAGCGACTGGACGCCCGGCAGGTGGCCGAGTGGATGCGGACGGTCGATGCGCGGTTCAAAGCTTCGCTGGAGCGGCCTGAACTGGCCGACGAGTCCAGCGAATATTTCGTCGAGACGCTTTACAGTCACCTCACGGGCGAGATCTACTACGGATCGGGCGCGGCCATTGCACCGGCGTTCGACGACCGCCGCACGGCGTTGCCGGGCGCAACCTTCCGGGGTGGCCGGCCGGACTTCCATCCAGGTGCCGACGAGCGTACGCGGGTTCTGTTGGCCAACGTCCAGCAGATCATGAGCCAGGGCGAGATCATCGAGTACGCCAACATCTACGAGGTGCGCTCCGCAAGCGATGCCACGAACAACTTGGCCGTAGGCGCGGGCGCGACGCGCGAAATCGTCGTCAAGACCAATCGCCGTCCGCTCTGCATGAGCTTGATCGAAAAACGACTGGCGCAGAAAACACCGGGCTACGGCAGCTACATGCTGGCGCGCGTTGAAGCCTTCAAGGCGTTGGGCGTGGGTTTCGGCGAATACCGTTTGCTGTCGTGGCTTGACAGCACCGCTGGGCGTGAGATGAACTATTTCATCCGTAGCCGCAGCCCCGGCGAGCCGCTGGAGGATATCCCGCCGCGGCTGTTTCAGTGCACGGGTGAGTTCGGCGGTAATCAGGGCGGCAAGGATCCCAGGGTGGTGCTGAAGATCGGAGCGCTGCTGGGAGACGCCGCGGCGCAGAATCTGGTGCTCAAAAAATACCTGCCCGAAACCGGGGGATGCCGGTTCGGGGAAGGAAAAGAAATTTTTGATTTCGGATATGATATCGCCGCCAGGCGCGAAATGCCGAAGGGGGTGAAGATCTGCTCGGTCCGCGGCTCCTGCGGCTGGCCCAACAATGCTCACACCGAAGAAAACCTCAACGAGCTGTTCGATTTTTACTTCGGTTGCTATGCGCAGGTGCTCTATCGTTTTTGGCTCAATCACCGCGAGGCTGTGCCGCTCGCCACCTTGGCGGAGCACTTTTTCGACGGGTTCGAGTTCAAGACACGCGAAATGCACTGGAACTACTCAGTGCGGCGTGAGCAGTTCGACGATTTCGATCCAGGCCTGCCCAAGCACTACGGCTTTGCCAAGAGGTGGCGGTTCGCGCTCTGGTCGCTGGAACGTCAGTTGCGCCGTATCGAAAGTCTTCGGACGCACTTCATGCAACATGTACAGCAGGTGTCGAAAACGTCAGAGGATGAGATGGGAGACAACGGTTATGATCATGTCTAAAACCGCCGACAGTCTGGTGGCGGCGTTCTCCCCCTCTGCGAATATCAACCTCGTCTTCGCTGAAGTGACCGACTCCGCGCGCGAGTTGGAGCGTAGTCATCTGTGCGGGCCGACGGCGGGCCTGATCCAGGCCGAAGCCCTGGCTGCGGTGGCGTTGCTCGGTGCCGAGTTGTCACAGCCCGAAGAGACGGTCACCCTGCGCATGCGCGTATCGGGGCCCGTGGGCGGTCTGTTGGTGGAGGCCGGTGCCGACGGCAGTCTGCGCGGTTACACGCATGTCAAAGTGATGAACGAACTGGATGAATGCGAAGAGTTGGATCTCTCATGTGCGCTGGGCGACCAAGGCGAGATTCAGATCATCCGTTCGCTACCCGGTAAAATCCTGGCCAGCGGCATGGCTGCCGTGTCGCCCGCCTCGGTCATCAAAGGGTTGGAGCAGTACTACCAGCACTCGCTGCAACGCCGGGTGCTGGTGCAGGTCTCCGCACTGGCTTATGGTGGGTTCATTGACGGCTCGCGTGGTCTGCTCGTGGAGTGTTTGCCCGACAGCGACCGCGAGGTATTCGAACGCATCGCGCGGTATTTTGAGGACGGCACAGTACAAGAGAGCCTAGAGGCCGCAGCCTCGCCGCAGACGCTTTGTTCGACGCTGGGGCTTGACGATTGCGTGTTCCAGCCTGCCAAGCCGTTGCGGTTCGCGTGCCGCTGCACGGCCGAGCGGGTCGACGCCATGCTGATCGCCATGCCGTCCGCCGATCTCGAAGAGTTGGTGCGCGAAGACCGCCCGGCGCGGATCTTCTGCCACATGTGCGGCAAGGGTTACGAGGTGCCCGTCGAACGCCTCCAGCAGATTCTCGACGAGCGCGGCGGTTGATTTTGCAAAAATCCCGGTTGACGTGAGACGCGGCACTGTGATAATCTGTCCCTCCATTTATTTCCAATCGAGAAGGAAAAGCATTCAATGCCGACGATTAATCAACTAGTGCGCAAGGGCCGCGTGCCGATGCGCAAGAAGAGCAAGTCACCCGCGCTGAAGGGGTGTCCGCAGCGCCGTGGTGTCTGCCTCGTCGTGAAGACGCAGACACCGAAGAAGCCGAACTCGGCGTTGCGCAAGGTGGCCCGTGTCCGTTTGACGACGGGTCATGAAGTGACGGCCTACATTCCGGGCGAGGGGCACAACCTGCAGGAGCACAGCGTGGTGCTGGTGCGCGGCGGTCGTGTGAAGGACCTTCCCGGTGTCCGTTATCACATCGTTCGCGGTTGTCTGGACAGCCTGGGCGTGTCCGGGCGCAACCGCAGCCGTTCTAAGTACGGCATGAAGCGTCAGAAGAAGTCGGAGAGCTAAGCCATGGCAAGACGGCGCAGAGCAGTGAAACGGGTGCAGCCCGTTGATCCGAAATACAACAGCGAGCTGGTGGCCCGCGTGATCCGTGCGCTCATGAAGAGCGGCAAGAAGACGACCGCCGAGCGTATTGTGTACGGCGCGTTGGAAGAGCTGAAGGAGAAGACCGGCCAGGATCCGATCGAGGTGATGGACACCGCGATTGCGAACATGAAGCCGAAAGTGGAGGTCAAATCCCGTCGCGTGGGCGGCACGACCTACCCGGTGCCGGTCGAGATCCGTCCGGGGCGTCAGCTTTCGCTGGCCCTGCGCTGGATGACGTCGTACGCCAGCGCGCGCCGCGGCACCCCGATGCCCAAAGCGGTGGCGGCGGAGTTGATCGAAGCGTACAACAACCAAGGCAACGTGATCAAGAAGCGCGACGACACGCACAGGATGGCGCAGGCCAACAAGGCCTTCGCGCACTACGCGTGGTAAGCGCTGCACGTGAGATTTTTTGAAGAGCCATGCGGATGTCCGCGTGGCTTTTTTTATTGCGACCACCCAGTGGTCGCAATGACGAGTGTAAAAGCACTGCTCGGCTTTTTCACGCGAAGACGCGAAGCTTGGAGGGCGAGTGTCCCCACGAGCCGCTTTTTGAGCAGGAGTGTTTCTACTTCGGCGTTGGGCGTTGGGTGTTGGGCGTTCGACGTTCAGATGTGGCACGGGCATCTTGCCCGTGTTTCATGGGCGGGACGCCCATGCCACTTCTTACCTCTTACCTCTTACCTATTACTTCCATAGTGTCTGCTTCTGCAATATGTGCGCTGGCGGCGTTTAGCGCGAGGCAGGTCTCGCGGGTGAGGGGCGTCGCGCCACCGTGAACGGTGGCCACAGAACGGGACAGGATGAGAAGACGGCCTTGGACGCACAGGTCGAAATAGCGCCCGTTCGGTTTGAAAAGCGGCGGGAAGCCGTCGGGCTTCAGTAGGATGACGTCCCCGACGGGTGCGTCAAGAATGGCGGTGGCGATCTCGCGTTCGCCGGGCGAGATGAAGGGCGAGACGATGACGGTGCCTTGCGCGGCTTCCGTCAGCGTCTGCTCGCGCAAGGCCGCGACCTCGCCTGCGCTGGCTTTGCGGGAGACGCGGATCGCCAGTTTCTCGGGGCGGTCTAAGAGAAAGAGGTTGCCGTAGCCGTCCCAACGCTGATCGGGCGGCAACGCGGCATGTTGCAGACCGGTCACGGTGCGGAACAAATCCGGGTGCGCCTTCTTGAGGCAGTAGCGGCGCGGGTTGTCCAAGATGTAGTGTCTGTAGGCGCGTAGCGAACCGCGACGCCAGACGACGCGGTCGTTGTAGCCGGGGTTCCAGAGCGTGAGGGCGGCGTCGCCGTGCCGTTTGCGCAGGGCGCTGGTGCATTGGGACTTGAAGGCGCGCAAGGGGACGCCGACGGGTTTCTCCATGTGCTCAGTGACGTGTACGATGCCGTGCAGATGGTCGGGCATCAGGCAAAGCGTAGAGAGCTCGATCTGGGGGGTGTCGTGCGGGATGCGGTACCAGAGGTCCCGCACCAGCAAGCCGTCGGCGCTGAGGGTGCAGGCGTTGTTCTCGCAGACGCCGAACCACGGCCGCCGCTGGTGCGTGGTGATCGTGATCATGTAGAAGAAGGGATCGCGGTAGTCGTGGTTGAAACAGCGGCGGAGCATGCTGTGCTGAAACGCCCCGTGAACGGGGCGCACAGAACCGCCCTCAGTCCCGCGCGTGGTGCGGGTTCTGTGAGCGGTGTTTACACCGCGATCTGCTGTGCCTCGGGCCATGCCTTCTCCTTGATAGCGGTATGATACCTGTGTGCTTGGACGAGGACAAGGCCGAACGCAAAAACGCAAAAACGCAAAAACGGAAAATGGGGGTGAAAGGTGGGGGCGGATGGGGTATACTTGAGGCATGAATGTTGGGAGGGTCATCATGATGACGCGGATGCGAGTCTCGAAGAGGACGAGGAGCGCGCTGAAACATCTGGCTCTGGCGAAACAGATGCTAGGAACACGAAAAGTCTAATGTCAAACTACGCCCCTGACAACGCACTTGACGGTTATATCAAAAAAGGGATAATATAAGCCTTATGAAACCGCTTCGGTGGCTATATGGCGAAGTGAAGACCCCGCCAATGACCACGGCCGCGCGAAAAGAGATGGGTTTCCTGTTGCGGCTGGTTCAGGACGGCGAGGCGCTTTCCATGCCGCAGTCAAGGCCTATGCCCGACATCGGCGCGGGGTGTCACGAGTTGCGCGTGACCGACACGGGCGGTGAATGGCGGCTCGTCTACGCGGTTACGCCTGAGGCGATTGTTGTCTTGGACGTGTTCAAGAAAACGACCCGGACGACGCCACAAACAATTCTGACGCGGTGCGCACGGCGGTTGCGCGATTACCACAGGAGGGACGCAAAATGAAAGAGATCGGAAAGGGGTGGGTTGAGGGTAGTGCGCAGGAACTGCTCGGGCTCACCGACGCGGAGGCGGCTTATATTGAAACCAAGGCCGTGCTCACCCGCGCCGTCCGTGAGCGACGGCTTGCGCTCGGGCTCTCCCAGGCCAGCATGGCCAAGGCGCTGGGAACCAGCCAGAGCCGTTTTTCGTTCATTGAAAGGGGCGATCCCTCTGTCAGCATCGACTTGGCTCTGCGGGCGCTCTTCGAAACGGGCGTGGACATGCGCGGTGTTGCCGCACTCATGGCAGGCGAGACTGTCCCGAAAGCTTCTTCAGAGCCTTGTTGCGCTGTGCGCGAAGACACGAAGCGTGGAGGGCGAGTGTCCCCACGAGCCGCCTTTTGAGCAGGGGTTCGGCGGCAATGCTGCGCGCAAAAGCGGTGCCGCGACCCGCGCACAGCACGGCTCTTGTCACCGCACTCCAAATTTCGTACACCCAAACTTATTGAAAAATAGGGGGTGAAAGGTGGGGGCGGATGGGGTATACTTGAGGCATGAATGTTGGGGGTTTTAGCATGATGGCGCGGAGCGCACTGAAACATCTGGCTCTGGCGGGAATGGTCGGAGCGGGTGCCGTGTTCGGCGTCAAAGAGGCGAAGGCGGAGCCGATTGAGTGGGGTCTTTTGAAGATATTGTGCCCAATGCCAGCCAATCAAATCCGCAAGGGCAATCGGTTACTTATGTGGCCCATTCGATAACTTTCAGAGATCAAAATGGAAATATTATTGTCGATAATCCTGCATTTAGTTTAGTCTACTTTATGGGGATTGATTTGGGGGGAGGATATGTTTCTTACGCTGCTGTCGGAGGTTTGGATGGTTCTGGTGGTTCGGCTAGTGGTTATTTTAACGTAGATGATGAGAATTATTGGGG
>DUPH01000018.1 GCA_012838435.1 Lentisphaerota bacterium
GTTTTGCCAAACCGGCCCGCGCCCGAAGGAAAATTTAGAATTTAGGAGTTGGTATCGGGATCGCTATCGAATTAGGAATACTTGAACGTTGAACGTTTACTTCTTCCCTCTCCCCGTCCCGTTATTCGTTATTCACTCTCCAGCCGAACCTGTGTTACCATGTTGCCACTGCTATGAAAAAACATCCGTTCACTGCATGGATCGGTTTGGCTGCTTTTCTGATTCTCGGAACAGCATGCGTTAGTTCGCGCGTGGTTGAAAACACGCGAGTGCCGGAAATCACCGTGGATGCCTATGGTGCCATCACCTTTGGCGATGAGCGCGTCGAGTTGAAAAGCCTCGCCAGAAAAGTCCGTAAGGCGGGTATTCCGCAAGAACAGGAAATCAACATCCTCGTGCCGGAAAACTTTGATCGCTCACTGCGCGGGAAGATCTACGCCGAGATGCTCCGCGGCGGCTACACGCGCACGATCTTTGTCACACAACGCAAAGCCTCTTCGTTTGTCACGCAAGGGAATAGATGATATGTCCGCTCAGCACGACAAACCCCGCATGATCGGCGTGGCGCTGGGCAGCGGCGGCGCGCGCGGTTGGGCGCACGTCGGCGTCCTGTCGCGCCTGCGTGAACTCGGCGTACCGATCCACTGTGTCGCCGGCACCAGCATCGGCTCGATTGTCGGCACGGTCTACGCCACGGGCAGACTGGACACCCTGCATGAATTGGCGACGCAGCTCGACTGGCGGCACGCGGCGCGCCTCTTCCTAGAAGTCAACCTGCCGCGCTCGGGCCTGCTCAGCGGCAAGAACATCATGAGCCTGCTGAAGGACATCATCCCCGCCCGCCAGTTCAGCGACCTTCCCCTGCCGTTGCGTATCGTCGCCACGGATCTGCTGTGCGAAAAGGAGGTGGTCTTCAGCAGCGGCAACCTGTTCGACGCGATCCGCGCCAGCATCGCGATTCCGGGTATCTTCACGCCGCAACGCCTGCGCGGACGCAACCTGATCGACGGCGGTCTCGTCAATCCGCTGCCGGTCTCGGCCTGCCGCGCGATGGGCGCGGATACGGTAATCGCCGTGGACATCAACCTGCACACTCCCGAGCAACCGCGTAAACCGCTACCGCACACAGCGAAGCATACCCACAATACGACGCAGCCTCCCGATTCATTGGCGCCGCTGCTCGAACGCATCAGCGCTTCGATACCAAAGCTTCAAGGGCCGATCGAAGCCACGTTCAAACGCTGGTATGCGCCGCAAAAGAAAGAGGCCGACCCACTCTCCATTTTCGATGTACTGACCCGCTCGTTCCGTCTGGTTGAGAACCAACTCACCCGCGACGGGCTGGCGATGACGCCACCCGACATCCTGATCCAACCCGCGGTGGGCGACATCATGACGCTTGAGTTCCACTGCGGTCCTGAAGCCATCGCCGACGGCCGCGCGGCGGTTGACGAATGTCTGCCCCGCCTCACGCCCTTGATCGAAGCCGTTTGATGCCCCACTCCAACCCCGGAGCCGCTATGTCCCTTGAACGCCTGAACAAACTGCGCGAGACGATCCGACGCCACGACCGTCTCTACTATGTCGAGGCGCGTCCTGAAATCGGCGACGCCGACTATGACGCCCTCTACCGCGAACTGGAAGCGCTGGAACGCGCCCATCCCGAGTGGATCACGCCCGACTCGCCCACGCAGCGCGTCGGCGGCGCGCCACTCGCCGCCTTCCGTCAAGTCCGCCACAACCCACCGATGATGAGCTTGGACAAGACCCATTCGCGGGACGATCTTTTGGATTTCGACACCTTCCTGCGCCGCCAGCTCCCAGATGAAATCTGGGACTATGTGGTCGAACCGAAAGTCGATGGCGTCGCCTTTTCACTGCTCTACGAAGACGGCGTGCTGACACGCGCCGCGACGCGCGGCAACGGCGAGGTCGGCGACGACATCACTGCCAACATCAAGACCATCCGCTCCATTCCGCTCCGCCTCGCGGACGCGCCGCCCTTGCTTGAGGTGCGCGGTGAAGTCTACATGAGCCGCGACGGCTTTGCTGAACTCAACCAGCGTGAAGAGGAGGCGGGACGCGAGCCCTTCATGAATCCCCGTAATGCCGCCGCCGGTTCGCTCAAGCAGCTCGACCCGCGCGAAGTCGCACGCCGCCCGCTGGACGCCATGCTTTACGCCACCGGTGCCATTAAAGGTGCTGTGTTCCCCTCGCACAGCGGCCTCTTGCAGCGGCTGGCCGATTGGGGTTTCCGCACGCCCCCGTGGCTGCGTCTCTGCGTGGACATCCAAGCCGTGCTCACTGCGATTGATGAACTCGAAGCACTGCGCCACACCTTCCCCTTTGAGATCGACGGCGCGGTTGTGAAGGTTAATCGTCGCGAGTTGTATGAGCGACTGGGCAGCACCGCCAAATCGCCGCGTTGGGCGCGCGCCTTCAAATACGAACCCGAACGCGCCGAAACCCGCATCTGGCAGATCACGGTACAGGTCGGTCGCACCGGTGTGCTCACGCCGGTCGCCGAACTAGACCCTGTCTTGCTGGCCGGTTCCGAAATCGCGCGCGCCACGCTGCACAACGCCGATGAAATCGCGCGCAAGGATATCCGCGTGGGCGACCGCGTCTGGGTCGTCAAAGCCGGCGACGTGATCCCCGCGATTGAAAGCGTGCTGACCGAGAAGCGTACCGGCGAAGAGCGTGTCTTCTCCATGCCCGAGACCTGCCCCGAATGCGACAGTCCCGTGGTGCGCCGCGAAGATGAGGTCGCCCACCGCTGCGTCAATCCGGCCTGCCCCGCGCAACGCGTCGGTCGGCTGGAGCATTTCGCCTCGCGCGACGCGCTCGACATCCGCGCCATCGGCGGCAAGGTCGCCGAAGCACTCGTGGCGCAGGAACTGGTGCGCGATCCGCTCGATCTCTTTTCACTTACGTTGCCGCAACTCGAAGCCTTCCGCATCGGCGACGAAGCCTCCGGCACGCGCCGCTTCGGCAAGAACGCGCAAACCGCGCTGGACGCCTTGGACGCGGCGCGCACCCTGCCGCTGGATCGCTGGCTCTTTGCGACCGGCATCCCGGGCATCGGCGTGACGGTGGCCGAACAGATCGCCGCCGCACACGCACGCTTCTCCGACCTCGATGCGTCGCCGATCCTGCAAGCGGTGGTGCGGCTGGCCGAGCTATACGCCGAGGCCGCTGCGGTCAATCCGCGCTCAACGCTCAACCGCCCCCAAAACGATGAGGAGCGTGAAGAACGCCAAGCGCGTTTCAACCGCCTGTGCGGCGAAATCGGCGTGACCGGCGATGAGCTTGTCGCGGCTGGCGTCGCCACCAAAACCCCGGGCTCCACTCTGCCGCCGCTCTACAGCAGCGTGATCAAGACCGAAGCCGCACGTTCGGTGTTGGCCTATTTTGCCAGCGACTACGGCCAGCGTTACTTGGCGCGGTTGCGCGAACTGGGCATCGACCCGCAGGCCAAAGCCCGATTGCCGGTACCCGCCGATGCACCGCTCGCGGGTGTGACGTTTGTGCTGACCGGCACCCTCTCCCAACCGCGCACACAGATAGCCGAGCAGATCAAAGCCGCCGGTGGCACCGTACAGGATGCGGTCACCAAACAGACGCGCTACTTGGTGGCAGGTGGCAACGTCGGCGCGACCAAAACCAACAAAGCGCGCGCACTGGGAACGACAGTCATCGACGAGGCCGGCCTGCTCGCCCTGCTCACAGGCACAGCCACACCCAGCAGCGCCCCCGCACCGGAAACGCCGCGCACCGCACAAAAGACTGCCGATCCACCAGACACGCCCTATCGCCAGCAAGAGCTTTTCTGACCACCCCCATTTTTTGTGACCACCCAGTGGTCACAAAGACGAGGTTAAAACCTTGCACCGCGCAGCCATGCCCCGCCCGTGACCATTCACAGCATTTTGGGCTCTTTGCCGGGCTGTCTCCTCGCGCGAGCACCCATTGCATGCCCCACGCGCGCCCAGCGCCCATCCTCCCGCCCGTTTTACACTCATCATTGCGAGCCACTGCGTGGTCGCAATAATCACCCCCCAAAAAACCTCTGCGTCTCTGCGCCTCTGCGTTAAAAAATCCCGCCGAGATCAAGGCAATAGAGCCGCGTGCTGTCGCGCAGGAAGAGGCGACCGCTGACCAACACCATCGGCCCCCATGCGTCGCGGCCTTTGCGCCCCATCACCGCATGTTGCGCCAACACGCGGAAGCCCTCTTGTCCGACGCGCGCGAGCGTGAGCGTGCCGACATCATCCAGCAGTACGGCGAGTCCGTCAGCCGTCAGCAGATACGGCCCCAGCCCGAAGGTGTGTTCCGGGCCGCTGGCCCACAGACGTTCGCCCTCCGGCGTCATGCAGACAAGCTGCTGACGCTCCCCGCCGCCGTCGCTGGGCAGGACCGTGTAGAGCCGTCCGTCATGAAACACAGGTGTTTGCTGTTCGCTCGCGAACTGCTTGCGGTCGGTCTTGAAGAGGAGGTCAGCGCGCCACGCATCGCCGTCACGCGAAACCCGGAACATCGCGCCGCCCGAGCCGTACCCCGCCGTCATGAAAAAGCGACCGTCGCTCAGCGGCACCGGCGAAGGCGCGATAACACTGGGACTGAAGGCCTCGGTACGCCACAGCAGGCGGCCGCGCGCCTCGCCATCCGCAGCTACACCCACAATGCCGCCCAATGCCGCGTAGAGATACTGACGCACCCCGTCCGCCGTCAGTACCATGATCGAAGAATGTGACATGGCGAGGTCGCCGGGATTGGGCGTTTCGAAAACAGTCGCGCCACTCTTGAGATCAATGCCGACAAGTAGCGTATTCGTGCCGGCCGGTGCCAAAATCGCCAGCCCGTTATCAATCAGCGGGCATTGACCGGCGTACCAGAGCGGAACCTTGGTACCATAGCGCTGCGGCAGACTGATGCCCCAGCGGTAACTCCCATTACGCGCATCCAAGCAGAGCACATGGCATTGCGGCCCGATCGAAACCACGGCATCACCATCGGTGGTCGTTACCGTGCGTGAAATACCGTGGTTGCGCTTGGCCTTGACCGCATACAGATGTTCCCAGCGCTGCTGGCCGGTGTCGGCGTTGAGGCAGCGCAAACAGTCGCCGCCACGCGCCTCGTCATAATCGAGAAGATAGAGGTTGCCGCCCGACAATGCGGGCATGGCGTGTCCGTCACCCACTGGGATCGACCAAACCACGCGCGGGCCGTCGCTCCCCCACGTCTCCGCCAGCGTGCCGCTCTGCGTCGCGATGTTATCGCGCGCGGGGCCTCTGAAGCCGGGCCACGTGCCTGCAATTGTACCGGGCGAAACATCGCGGTCGATCATGAAGCAACCCGCCAGATCGGTTTCGCCGAACGTCGCAGCCGCCGCAGCTTCGGCCAACGATCCATCGGCTGTGGCTTCACGGAGCGCGACAACGGTCGGCGCCTCACGGCTCAGCCAATGGCGCACGCTCCTCACCGCCAGTACCGCCGCAACGACAGTCACAAGATATGGCAAGACTCGACGCACTGCACGTTCTCTCCCCTAGCGCAGCATGCGTTTCATGATCCGGCGCAACAGCCGTTTAAGTCCACTGTGCGGAATGTCGGAGAGCACGCGCGTGGTCTCGTGTTTGTAATGGGCATAGAGCAAATCAACGCGCGTACGCAGGCCCGCCTCGGTAATCGCGTCAATCAGGCGTTCACGACCGGCGGCATCACCCTGCCAGACCGCCTTCAACGCTTCGCGCACGGCAGGGTGCTCGCTGGTGCAGGCCGCAGCCAGAAAGAGCGTCGGCCGCATGGCCAGCATGTCGGCGGCCCGTCCGCGCACCGAGTGGAAATCCGCGATGTCATCCTGGATCTGATAAGCGGTTCCGACCGCCTGGCTGAACGCCGAAAGCAGCGCGCGCGTCTCCGCGCCGACACCAGCCGCTGTTGCGCCGACCTGCACGGCGACCTCGAACGCCGCCGCAGTCTTCTGCGCATAGATGCGCAACACCTCGGCCTCGGTAACCGGTGCCGGCTTACGGCAAAAAGCCAGTTCCTCGCCTTGCCCTAGGCAGAGTTCGCGGTGACCGTTGGCCGCAGCCAGCAGCATCTCCGCGCACACCGCGCCATCAAACTCAGACGACGCCAGCAAGCGGTAGCCCTCGCCGATCAGATAGTCGCCGACATTGATCGCGGCCGGCACGCCGACCTGCGCATGGACGGTCGGTTCGCCATAGCGTTCAACGTCACCATCCTCGATGTCGTCATGCACCAACGACGCTTTGTGGAAGCACTCGACCGCCACCGCCGCCGCCTTGATCCGTTCGATGTCACCGCCCGCAGCCTCATAGACCGCCGCCGTCAGCAGCGGCCGCCAGCGTTTGCCGCCCGTCGCCAGCCACGCCTGCCCCACACGCTGCGCCTCGGTTTCGGGACGCCCCATCAGGACGGCTAACGATTCCGGCTCAAACCACTGACGAACGACTGCGGCGACCGCATCCAGATCGGTCGCGCCATTCTTGGCTTCAGCCCTGCGGATGCGGAGCGATTCCAGCGCCCAATCGATATCCAGCGTTGTCCGCACGCAGCCATCGGTGAGCAACGGGATGCCCTGTCCGGGGATGGCGTGCGTGTTCATGACTGGAAAGATGCGGCGCAGAGATTCCATGCACCCCACCCCGATCACGGCATCGACCTTGCCGCTCATCAGCAACTTGCTGACCACGGTGGTGCCTTCCGCAATCAACGTCACATATCCCAGCCGGTCCGCCTCCGCCTGCAACGCACCGATCGCACACGCGCCGCACTGCGCACAGAGCAAACCGAGCCCGTCACGGTCGGCGCGACAGACCTCCGCATGGGCAAGGCACTGCGGCAACAGCAGCAACCGCCGATCAAAGGGAATCCCGGCAATGACCTCACGCCACAGCATGTTATTGAGCAACAGCGCCACAAAGGGGAGTTCGTCATCGCATGCGGCGATTGCCGCGCCAAGGCAGCGCGCATGCGCCGCCAGTTCCTCAGCCGTCAGCGGTGGCTCAAGCCGTTCGCGATCCGCGTAGGTCGCGGCGGCATCAGCGAGCTGACGCCGCCGCGCCGGGTCGTGCGGCACTTGCAACGTCGGCCCACCGGCCAGTACATCCGTCAGGCCGTCACGCTTCTCACCCGTGCGCTCACCCGACAGCATTGTGATCTCTGATTTCAGGGGTCTTCTCCGGAACAAAACAGGCAAGTCAACTCTGCCTCTTCATTTGCGCGCCAGTTTAGCATGACAGCCCCCCAACCGCCACCAAACTTTGAAGCCCGCTGACAGCGGGCACGGTTTCTGGTTTCTGGTTTCGGGTTGCATATCGGCGTTCGCACACTTGAATCTAAAAGCAGTTGAACCTTCAGCTCTCTTTGGTTTCAAGATTTCATCCAAACCGGGATCGGGATCGCTATCGGGATCGATTGGTTTAAGATCACCGTCCCGTCAAAATCCTGATTGACTTTGAATCGTCTAAATACCTGTCCCTTTGTTGCACAAGACCGGTACCGGGCTGTGTGGCACGGGCATCTTGCCCGTGATGGCGGCGTAAAA
>DUPH01000195.1 GCA_012838435.1 Lentisphaerota bacterium
GCACCGGGAGGGGCGAGCGTCTGCTCGTCCGCGGCGGCGTAAACGCCGCCGCCACGGGCAAGATGCCCGTGCCACATTGCTCCGCGCCAGCCTTGCGTCCGGCTCACGGGATACCGCCACTTTTACATCGCATATGCGCAAAACATCGAAAAAAGATACGTGAAACATCTATCGACATTTGCACGGTTCTCGGCTATTTTAAAGCTGTTATGAACGGGCTTTCAATTATCGACGGGATGGTTATTGTGGTCTATGTGGCGTTCACCGCCGCACTAGCTTGGCTGGCATCGCGGCGACAGGGAAGCGCCGACGACTTTTTCACCGGCGGCAAAAGCATGAACGGCTTTGCAGTCGGACTCTCAATCTTTGCGGCTGCCTTTAGCGCCGCCGCCTTCGTGATGCTGCCGCGTGAGGGAGCTTACCGCAACTGGAGCATCCTCGCGGTCCTGCTCATGATCCCGCTGCTCATCACGCCGTTGCTCTGGTACGTCTTTGTGCCGCTCTATACGCGCCTGGGGGTGCGCAGCGTGTACGAATATCTGGAGATCCGCTTTCATCCGCGCCTGCGCCGCTTGGGCGCGCTGCTCTTCTTCGGCTATGCCTTCGGCTGGCTGGGCAGCATGCTGTACACGCTGATCGTGATCCTCGATGCGATCATCGGCTTGAGCCCGACCGCCTTTATGCTGACCCTGATCGGCGTCGGGCTCGTGGCGATCCTGTACGCCTGTTCCGGCGGCCTGAAGGGCATCATCTGGCTGGACGTGCTGCAGGCGATCACCCTCGGTGGATGCGTCATCGTGATCCTGTTGTTGGCCGTCGGCAGCGTAGACGGCGGTTTCGCAAAGGTTATCGAGATCGGTCACGCCCACAGCAAGTTCCAACTCGCGGACCTCTCCGCTGGCTTGACGGGGCAAACCAGCATCTGGTGGGTGTTGGCACTCGGGCTCTTCGTCTACCTGCCCGGCTACACCACCTCGCAAATCACCGTGCAGCGTTATCTCAGCATGTCCGGCCGCAAAGAACTGCGCCGCGCTTTGGTGCTCAATGCGGTGGTCGCGACCGCCGTGTACTTCCTTTTCATCCTTACCGGCACCGTGCTCTTCGTTTATTACCAGCAGCGTGCCGGTGCCTTGCCAACGCTAGCCAACCAAGACCAGATCCTGCCGTATTTCATCGTGCATGATCTGCGCATGCCGGGCATTGTCGGATTGATGTGTGCCGGTCTGCTTGCGGCGGCTCTGAGCACGCTGGATGGCGGCATCAACAGCATTGCCTCGGTGTTGACCTTCGATGTGCTGAACCGAAGCGAAACCTCGGTGCGCGCCAGTCGGCTGCTGACCACGTTAATCGGCGTAGGTGTCATCGGTGCCGCGCTGCTCGCGCCCTACATTGGCAAGAACTTTATCGATCAGATCACGGCGGTGGCCAGCACCTTCCTCGGATTGCTGCTGGGTGTTTACGTGCTGGGCATGTCCTCGCGCCGCGCCAACACCGGCGGTGCCGCAATCGGTCTGGCCGCTGGCGCGGTGGGCATCGCGCTGGTCCATCTCCACCCAGGCATCCCGACCTGGTGGAGCGGCGCCTTCGCCTTTTTCCCGACCTTGCTGGTCGGATGGCTGGCGAGCGGGCTCTTCCCGCCGCCGTCGGCGGATCAGCAACGCGGGCTGTTCTTTCAAGGCCGGGACGCAGAAGAACCATCAACTTACAAAGGAACCATCAGTGAAGATTGAGCGCAGAAAACCGCTGACCGCAAAGGTCGGCATCGTCGGCGTGGGCCATCACACCTACTGGGCGCAGTTCGAAGGCCTGCTCGACGAAATGCACCGCAAGCTTGAGGTCTTCGACGGCAAAGTCAAAACGCACGGAGTGGAGACCGTCTGCTTCGGCCTACTCGACAATGCGGAGACCGCCTACGCGGCACTGCCCGCGATGCAGGCCGCCGACCTCGACCTGTTGTTCATCGACATGGTCACCTACGCCACCTCCTCCACCTTCGGCATTCTCGTGCGCGACCTGAATGTGCCGATCGTGCTGGTGGCACTCCAGCCGCTGCGCGCAATGCCGTATGAGACGGCCAGAACCTATATCCAGCTCTGCAACGACGACTTCTGCTCGGTGCCCGAGTTCACCGGCGTGGCAATCCGTATGGGACGTCCCGTGGCTGACGTGATCCTCGGCGTCCGCGAGAACGACCCGATCGCCGACGGCGAAATCGCGCGCTGGTGCCAGATTGCCAAGGTGCTGCACGACCTGCGGCGTGCGCGCATCGGGCTGATGGGCCACGTGCTGGAATCGATGTATGACATGCACGTCGATCCGACTGCCGTGACCGCGGCCTTCGGCTGCCACATCGCGCTGTGCGAGCCGGACGAGATCCTCAAGCACTATCTGGCCGGCGACCCGCCCGCGACTGAAGCCATGAAGCGGCGCATTCTCGATTTCTTCGACACGCCCGACCCGGTCTCCGACCCGATCACCACCAGGCTGACCGAACGCGACCTTGATGTCGCCGCCCGCGCCGCCGTGGCGTTGGAGGCCTTCATCGCCGAGCGTAAACTCGACGGGCTCGCCTACTACTACGAGGCGTTGCCCGACACCCCGATGCGCGAGTTGGTCACCAACCTGATCGTGGGCAACTCGCTTTTGACCAGTGCGGGATTCCCGATGTGTGGCGAGTACGATTTGAAAAACTGCATCGCGATGATGATTATGGACCGCTTGGACATCGGCGGCAGTTTCGCCGAGTTCCATCCGATCGACTTCGACCGCGACACGGTGCTCGTCGGCCATGACGGGCCGCACCACCTCAACATCGCCTCGCGTAAACCGGTGTTGCGCTCACTCAAGACCTACCACGGCAAGCCCGGCAAAGGCGCGGGCGTTGAGTTCAACATCAAGGAAGGTCCAATCACGATGCTCTCGATCGGCGTCAAGGCAGACGGTCAGATGAAATTCATCATCGCCGAAGGCGAGTCTATGGCCGGGCCGATCCCGCCGACCGGCAACACCAACACTCACGGCAAGTTTCTACCTGACGTGCGCACCTTCCTGCTGCGCTGGGTGGCCGAGGGGCCGACCCACCACTTTGCCTTGGGTGTCGGCCACCACGCCGAAAGCCTTGTTAAACTTGCCAACGTGCTCAACATCGAAGCAGCGGTGGTCACCCCACAATTGCACACGGCTGACGCATCCAGTTTTCGACACACCCAAAAACAGGAGGTCCTACGATGAACACACACATAACACGCATCATGCTGGCGGTCGTCATGAGTGTCTGCGCACTCATGTCTGCCTTTGCTCAACAGAGCCAGACAACACGGCCCGAGATCGCCGTGATCTACTACCCGCACTGGCACCCCTACGACCACGGCAGTGCCTGGAAGGGCGAGGGCTGGACCGAATGGGAGTTTGTCAAGACCGCCGTGCCGCGTTTCCCCGGTCATGTTCAACCGCTCAAACCGACTTGGGGCTACTTCGACGAAAGCGACCCGGCATGGACGGCAAAGGAGATCGATCTGGCCGCCGACAACGGCATCGACGTATTCGTCTATGACTGGTACTGGTACAGCGGCGTGCAAAACATGCAGGAGGCGTTAGAAAACGGTTTCCTCAAAGCGCCGAACCGCTCGCGCCTGAAATTCGCGCTGATGTGGGCCAACCACGACCGGCGCGACCAGTTCCGTCCAGAACACGTCCAGCCGCGCAACGTCTGGTTGCACTCGTTCCATTCGGAGAAGGATTTGCTGCGCATGATCGACTACTGCATCGAGCACTACTTCCGTGAACCCAACTACTGGCGCGTCAACGGGGGGCTCTTTTACAGCATCTTCCAAACGCACGAATTCGTGCGGCAGATGGGTGGTCCCGAGAAGACGTGCGCCGCGTTCCAAAAGGTCGACGCGCGCCTCCGCGCCGCAGGCCTGCCGCCGATGCACTGGAACGCGATGGTAGGCTCGCCTGCGCAATCCGCCGCCGCGAAAGAAGCCGGATTCCACAGCACATGCCGCTACAACGTAGCCTCAGCCCGCAAGGTCCGCGAGGACGGCACCGAGGATTACGCTGACGTCATGGAGGCCCACCGCGCACACTGGAAGAACATGCTCTCGGCCGACCTTATGAACATCCCGGTTGTCACGCGCGGATGGGACTCATCGCCGCGCTGCCGCGCCGATGTGCCGTGGCCCTTCAAGCCCTTTGCCTACCCCTACTCCCCGATTGTCACCGGCGTGACCGCCGAACGCTTCGAACAGTTGCTACGCGATGCCGCGCAGGCGGTGCGCGACGATCCCAAAGCACCGCCTGCCGTACTGATCAACGCCTGGAACGAGTGGACGGAAGGCCAGTTCCTGTTGCCCGAGGAGCACTATGGTACCGCGCACCTTGAGGCCGTCCGCAAAGTATTCGGAATTCGGAAGGAGTAACCTGAAACCCATCACCCGTCGAAAACGCAAGGAGCGAAGGACATGGTAAAAGCTTTGGTCGCTGCGGTCGTGTTGAAAGGAGCGTATCCGCTGTTGGTTACGCCCTACACGGAAAAAGCGGAACTGGATCACGAAATTCTGGTCCGAGAGGCGGAATACGTCGACGCGCAGGGCGTAGGCGGTGTGATCTGGCCGACGGCAAACGAAATCAACATTCTCGACGAGTTGGGCGAGTACGAGTCGGGACTGACCGCGCTTGCCGATCGCTGGGCAAAGGGCGGGATGAAGTCCCGGCTTACGGCGGTCTGCTGCGGAACCAACTCCGCTACGGCGCTGAAACGGGTTGAGCTTTGGGACGCTATCGTGAGCAAGCGCGGCATTTCGGCGGCAATTCTGGCACGTCCTCCGGACGACGCCAAAACCGATGCCGCAATGGAGGCGCACTATCGTTTGCTCGCGACGAAGACCTCGCTTCCTGTGATTATTCAGACTTTCTGCAAAGGGTCGAATCCGCAGCCATCGGTGGATCTGCTAGTGCGGCTTTCTCGGGATTTTCCGAACACCTACGGTTATTTCAAGGAGGAGTCGAATCGGTCGGATGTCAACGACCGTATCGCAGCGATGATGGCCGCGAAACCCGTTGTGAAGGGCGTCTTTTCCGGTTGGGGCGCGACTCAGTTTCTCTATCAGGGACCGCGACTCGGGACGACCGGCATCATCACCCAGCGCCCCATGTACGCGGGGCTTCTCCAGAAGATGCTCGACCTGACGGCAGCCGGGAAAACTGCCGCCGATCCCGAACTTGCGGACACCTTTGGACGGTATCTCGTGATGGTCAATCTCGGCGAAGTTTTTAAGTCGCCGGGAACAGATGGCGGCTCAATGCGGGGACCCCATCTCGTGGTGTTCAAGCGACTCGGCGTGCTCCGCAACACGCTCACGCGTACTGTCGATAAGAATGGACGCAAGAGCGTAACGTCTTTTGATCTCCCTCCAAAAGCCATTGAAGAGATCGACGCGCGCATCAAGAGCGCGGGACTTCAAGCCTGGTGAGGGATTGCTATCGTAGGGAAACACTAAAAGGAGAGATGCCATGAAGAAGACAGTTCTGTACGGGAAGCCGCATATGGAAAAACTGCTCGTCCGATTCGATGCAAGGAAAGTCGCGCCGGTGAAACCGAGGCGCGGTTCTTTATTCCACATGACAATCAAAATCCTCGCAGCCTATGTGTCGCTGTTTGCATTACCGCTTATAGCCGCAGAGCTGACGGTTGAGCGCTACGAACACCTAGACATGAAAGTCGAGGCATCGGCTACCATTACTGACACCCTGTTCATCTCGCCGGAAGCGGGTTCGGTGACGAAATCCGGCGCGGGCATCTGGACGCTGCCGCTCGCCAACTGTCTCCGCCTCGGTGACGGTTTTGAGTTGGGACTCTTGAACGGTACGTTGAACCTCACGGCCGGGGTGACACCCGATTACGTCACGACCCCGCCGGCGGTTCTTCAGGATGCCGCGATCTGGCTCACAGCCGAGAAAAACGTCTCGGTCGATGACGTCGGCGACGTCATCGGCTGGTATGACGCGCGTGAAAATTCCGCCGCAGCCGTCAATTATGGCTACGCCACGACGAATTCGACTGTTTCCGGAAGTCTGAGAGGACCCACAACCATGACCTTCGATGACAAACCGGCACTTTCGTTCGTCGGATACGTAAGCCAGCTCCACAAGTCGCTTGAACTCAAGACTGCGACAGGGAGTGACGCTTCATACGCGATGTGCGATGCCTTCTATGTAATGGCGCTCGATGACAACCTCCATTTTGCGCCAGTGCTCGGCAACAAGTCTGCGGGATACTTTTTTACGAATCCCGGGAAGGGAACGGTGCTCTCGGACGAAGGCAATGCGCTCTGGCAGGCGTATCAATGCGAGTTCCGCCATAACGGTGCCGTGGCCGATCCAGCGGTTGCGCTCGGCGCGAACAAGAGACACCTGTGTGAGTTCACGACGTGTTCTGGCCGTACGATTCCTATCGACTCGATTTTCCGCGATCGTAGTCTGGCATCGGGGGGGGCATTATCTCCACGAGCTTGTCATCTTCACACGGCATCTGACGGCTTCTGAACGTGCGCAAGTGACCGCATATCTCCTCCAGAAATGGGAGGTCAACCAAGGCCAAAACAAGATCACGGTCAACGGTGTCAACGGTATGCTGGTCAAAGCCGAAGGGGGTCTGCTGGATCAGATCAATATCATCGGCGACGCCATGATCGGTACAACGTCGGACTCCTTCTCCCCCTCCCTCAAGTACCAAGATCGACACCAATTGAAACATTATCGTCTCAGTACGTCTGGCGAACAGTTGAACGTAGAAGGCACAGAATATTCGCTTAAGCTTATGGACGGCGACAGGATCACCATTGACGATTCGTCTGACCTCGTCCGCACGGTCGCCAACGCTGCGGACGGCACGGCGGGAGAAATCGTCGTTACCGGCGCTCAGCGCGCACTCGTTCTCGACCGCGTACCGACGACGAAACTGACGGCTGTTTCCTCGGTGGGTGACATCATTCTCCGTGCGCCAGTAGTCAATCCGGTGAGTTACAAGACGAACGATTCCGCGTTGGCAACACTTTCCGGATCCTCGCTTTCTGTTCCGGCCGGTACGGGCGGAGCGACGGTTTCTGTCACCATTCCTACAGTCGGCGACTGGGAGTTTTCGTTCGATTTTGAGAATGCATGTACGTTCAAGACCGGCAGCGCTTGGACCGATGGGCGGAATGCGAGTTACTATGTACAGCTCTACAACAGCGACAATGCGCTTTTGATGCAGAAGATCGCGCTTACGGTGAAGCCCTCTGAGGTCGGCGGCAAAGTTCAGCACCGCCGCTATCTGGCGCGTGGTCTTGTCGCAGGAACGTATACACTCAAATTTGCGGGGTATTTGTCGAGCACATTCGCCGCGACGGTGAGCAACCTCGCCTTCGAGTATGTGCCGAATATCCAGCGCGAAACCGTAGTGCCCATGACTCATGGCGATTTCGAGAACATGACGTTTAACAAGGCGTGTTTCGCGAGCCGTGATAACAACGGCTACAGCGGCTGGACACTTACGAACGGCGGGCTTCCGCAGAATCCGGCTGTCCAAACGATCATCAACTGCATGATGGGGTTCGCGGTTACCTCGACGGGTTATGACTTTGAATTCCGTGCGCATGAACTCGGCCGTTACGGCGACAACGCGCTCATGTGGATTCACACCAACTCGGTGTCGCAGGTCCGCAACACAGCGACAAGCCCCGCGACAACGCTTCCGGCCGGAACATGGAAACTCCGGATGAAAGCCTGTCGCATGACGACAGGCCCGACGAATTTCGATAAAGTTGGCATCAATCCCGCTACCAACAACCGGCGTTGCGGCAAAAACCTCGCTGTTTATACGGCGCAAGTGACGATCAACGATACCGATACGGTTGACCTCGGCGAGTCCGATGCGATCTCCACCTTTGCCGAAAAAGCCTATACCTTCCCTAACGCCTTCACAGTCGCGGAAGGCGATTCGGTGACCGTATTCCTTGACCAGCTCGTCGGCTGGTCCTTCTCGGTCGTTGACGACTTCGAGTTCGTGAAGGTTGAGGACGCCGTGGTGGCGGGGCTCGGCCCCGAACTCATCAAGGACGGCAGCTTCGAATTGGACGGTGGTTCCGGCGGGTCAAACTGGACGCGAGATAACTACAACGACGGCACGGCACACCGTGTGGACCTGCTCAACCCGACCGATTCATTCTGGGGCTCGACGTACTGCGATGGCTATTATGCTGCTCGTGCATTTAATGCGGCACGTGCCTATCAGCCGGTAATGCTTGAACAGGGCGTCTACCGTCTCTCCTACTGGAGTCGCGCCCGTTGCGACTATGTCCATGGCGAGGGTGATGGGACACCGAGCGCCGTCTGCAAGCTTCACTTCTGGTATGCCGCAGACGGTGCCGCAACGACTAATGTGATCGTTACAGGTGATACGCTTTGGAGCACCAACTTCTATGAGACGACGGCGCTCTTTGAAGTGAAGACGGCCGGCACGTACAATATCGGCTTCAATCCAGACGCGGGAACAGGATACGACTCGCTCACGGACTGCATTTCGGTCCGCAAGGTGTTGGACACACAGAGCGTGCCGGACATCGCGCCTGACGCCGAGCTGGAGCTGATAAATGCCGACGGCCGTGTACGTCTTGATTACGTCGGAACGCTGAACGTGGAGTCGTTGCGCATCAACGGCAAACGCCTCTACAACGAGGTTACGAGCGAAACTTGTCCCGAGTATGTGACGGGACCCGGTAAGATTTTGGTAACCGGGGCTCGCAAAGGAACCACGGTTATACTCCGGTAAGATGGAAATGACGATGGCTATCAAAGAAATGGTGGTGCTGGCACTTGTTTCCAGTGCCGTGAGTGGGTTTGCTGCCAACAGGATCGGGGAGGATGTCGTTCATGCCCCGACCATCGGCAAAAACGAGCAGCTCCCCCCGGGAATTGCGTCGGCGCAAGGGTCGACCAGGCTGCTCTTCAAAGTTGGTTTCGATGGCACGGCCAAGGCTGACTTCGCCGGGGGCATGGCCGAGCCGCTCAAACTCACGCGGAACCTCAAGTTTGTTCCGGGGGTGAAGGGACAAGCGCTCGAAATGTTGTCTGGAAAAAATTCGGCGCTCGGCTACGCTGTTGAGGGAAATCTCGTGCCCGAGCGCGGCGCGGTCTCGTTCTGGTACAAACCGAATAAAACCTTGTATGACCGATCGGATGCGCAAAGCTACCGTTGTTTCATCTGCACAGAGCCGCGAAAACCGCGTTGCGGCAGCGGGGAGCTTTGGTTCTGGCGCTATGGCTCCCAGCTACGGGCGGATGTATCCGATGATGACGACTCCTATGTCGTCAGCAACGCGAGATTGTCCGAAGAATGGAACCATCTCGTTTTCAACTGGAGTGAGCTGGGAGCGTCGATCTTTCTCAACGGCAAGGAAATCACGCGGAACACGCGCAATGCATCGAGCCTCTTCAAGGCCGCACAGCGGAAGTTCCCTCTTCCCGCCGTTCGCGACGGCGGCTCGCTGAGTTTCTCGACCCGTTGCCTGCCGACAACGTTCTTCGTCGGCGGGAAAGGGGGCTCGCAGTTCATGGACGGCGCCATGGACGAGCTTGAGATCTGGTCCGCGCCGCTGACGGCGGAAGAGATCAACGCTCGAATCGCCGCAAGCGGCATTCCGCTGCCGAAAAAAGCGGTGCCTGTTGGAAAGCGTTTCGAAAAGGACGGCGCCAACCCCTATGTTGCCGAGCCGTTCGGGAAGGGCGGCGAGATACCTGATCTCGATCTTATCGAGACCGTGAAGTTCGACGCGATCCCGACTGACACGAACCGTTTCATATCTCGCGGCGAGGTTCGCGTCGGCGAACTCAACGGTATTAAATACCTCGAAGCGGGACGCAAGGCAGAAGACCGTTGGGCGTACCGGTTCATCCTACCGGATGATGACGCGCCGATCTACGTCTTCGACGTTGACTATCCAGACGACACGAAACGCACGATGGACGTCGTGGTGCAGGGCTCGCAGGAAACACGCTGGGATGGCACCAAGGGTGCCGACTACATCCTGCAGATGGGCATCGCCTGTGGTGACGAGTATCCAAATACGGGCAAGATCCTGACTGATCGCTATA
Source organism: Lentisphaerota bacterium (assembly GCA_012838435.1). GTDB lineage: Bacteria > Verrucomicrobiota > Kiritimatiellia > RFP12 > UBA1067 > DUPH01. Next base: position 10,135 of record DUPH01000195.1, read on the forward strand.
TCTACTGGCGGCGCGGGCGCGATGTCACGCTCTCGACGATGACCTGCCGTGGCGAAGCACCGGCAGCGATTTCCGAGATCCGTCTCTACCGTGTCAAAAGTGGAAGGTTGCCGCAAGCGGACATTAAGGAACCGCCCGCCAACGACGACGGTTGGCGTCGCACGTTCGCCCACTACTTCGAGGATGTCTCGGTTGGCTACAACTTCGCGGTTGACGGAGACGGCGGCGATGAGAAGTCGATCGGCCCGATGCTCGACCGCTTGATCGCCACAATGAAATTCACCGGTCAGAACGTCTTCTGTTATCCCGGTTGCTGGTACGGCGGTCTCATGGGCGAGGTGTACTCGCCGCGGTCGCATCTCGCCGACTACCGCCGGGCCTATCTCGAAAAGTTTGATCGCGCGGACATCTACTACCTGCCGACAATCAACCAGTTTCACCTGCCAATGACTACGGCCGACATCTGTCTTGCACCCGGCAAAGACGGCACTTGCCATGACTCGCCGTTGACGATCATGAATGACGGCCGCATCTCAAGCGGTGCCTTTCACGGGCGCCCCACCTCCTACAACGCGCTGCATCCGGCGGTTCAGAAAAACGTGTTGGACAGCGTCGACACTTTCATCGCCGAAGGCAAAGGTCATCCATCCTTCAAGGGAATTGTCCTCCATCTGACGCGTCATTCACTCCTGTGGTTCGGCAATGAAACGGGCGGCTACAACGACTATGCGGTCAAGGCTTTCGCACGCGAACGCAAGGTACCCGTGCCCGAGGCGGACGGTGATCCGCTGCGCGGCAAGGTGTACGCCGACTGGATCAAAGCCAATGCCTTCGACGAATGGATCGATTGGCGCTGCGAGAAGATAGCGGAGTTCTACCGCGAGATCGCACGCCGTCTCGCAGCGGCGCGTCCCGACTTGAAGCTCGTCATCAACTCGTTTCTGCTCCCCGATTGCCGTCATGCCGACTTCACGAAGAGCGACTTCCTCGAGACGGCCAACCGCCGCGCCGGACTGGACGCGCGCAAGCTTGCGGACGTGTCGAACATCGCGATCTGCCAGTCGGAAATGCCGGCGGACTACCGCTGGTTCGGTCCGCTCGATCCGACCAACCCGAAGGATCGCGGACGCTGGGGCGACACATTCGCGACATCTGAGCCCATCCACCGAGTGATGTACTCGCGGAGAGGGGATTTCGGTTCGATCTATCTGACGACCTATCCTTGGATCAACCAACACGACCGTTATTGGGAGAGTCACACCGCAGCGACAAAAGACGTCAACTGCCATGGCCTCTATTACCGCGACGACAAACACGGGCCGATGCGCGTACCGTGGCTGAAGGAATGTCCGTGGCGAGTATCGACGGTGAATCCCTCGGGACGCGACGCACTGCGTGCCTATGCGTTACCCATGCGCTACACGGATGTCCTCGCACATTCGAAAGGCGGATTTCTTGTCGGCACCTACGGCACGGAAGATGTGCTCGTCCCTTGGATGCGCGCGTTCCGTGCGTTGCCGGCGGTGAAGATGTCTGATTGCGGCGGCAATGCGTTCGTCAAGATCCGCACAGCATCCTTTCGCGGCAAAACGTATTTCTATGTCCTCAACACCGATAACGGTCCACGTTCTATCACGTTCGACTTCCCTGAGGGAACAGTCGATCTCATCAGTAACAAGAATTTCCATGGTGCGACGACACTCAAACTTGAGGCTTATGAGTTGAGGAGCTACATGAAGTGAGGATGAAAGTAACAAAGTAATGCTTTCGATTATAATCGATCGCCTTTAAACCAAGAGAGGACGTGCAAAATGAAAAAAGTTGTGTTTTTGGGAATCGTTTTGGCAGCGGTGCTGGGAACGGGTGCCGACACGTTGGAACAGGGTTTCCGCGAAGTGCCGATGGCGGAGAGGCCCTGGTGTTACTACTGGTGGGTCAACGGCAACGTGGACACCGAAACGATCACACGCGATCTGGAGGCGATGCGGCGCATCGGCTTCGGTGGCATCCTGCTCTTTGACGCGCGCGGATACCACGAGGACGTCAACCACCTCATCTATCCCAAGCCGAAGATGGAGTTCATGAGCGAGACCTGGCGTGCCATGGTCACGCATACGGTGCGCGAGGCCGCGCGGGTCGGGCTCACCGTCAGTGTGAACCTGAGCAGTTGCGCGGGCGCACTCAAAGGCCCTTGGGAGGTCGGTGCGGACGCGCCCAAACGATTGGTCTACCAACTCCTGCCGCTACGTCCCGGACTTACGGAGCTGCTGGCCAAGCCCGCGCCTCTTGCTCATTTCAAGGATGTGGCCGCCTTCAAGGTCCACTACACAGGTGACGAGTTGTCCGCCACCGAGTGGCGCAACGCGGGTGATGGCCCGTTTGACGACTGGTATGGCAGGCGCGTTGGCAATGCGATAGACGCGGTCACCCACACGGCCGTGCAGATCCAAGAACTCACCGGACCGGTCACAGCGGCCAAGGAAGAAACGCTGCTGAATGAGACCTTGCCTAATGGCGTCCATGCCGCGTTGCTACGCTTCGGCTACACCGTGATGGACGGACACGAGTATGACGTGGACATCCTCGACGCCAAGGCTGTCGAAGGTCACTTCAACCGCATGGGCAAGGCGCTTCTGGATGATATCGGACCGCTCGCCGGCAAAACCCTCACCCACTTCTACAACGTAAGTTGGGAGGGTGCCGTACCCTCTTGGACGCCCTCCTTCGAAGCGGACTTCAAGAAATTCCGCGGCTATGATGTGCGTCCCTGGCTACCGGTACTGGCGGGGTTCCGCGTGCAAGACGACGAACAGACCGCACGCTTCGTGACCGACTACCGCCGCACGCGCAACGACTGCTTCCTCCACAACTTCTACGGCACCATGGTGCGCCTCTCGCATCAGTACGGCCTCCAGTGGCACTCAGAATCAGGGGGGCCTTGGACCCGCAAGCCCGCTGTTCTCGGCGAGGCCGATCAACTTGAGTTCCTGGGCGTCAACGACATGCCGCAGGGCGAATTCTGGTATACCGGCGCGAACGACCGGCGCGGCCGGCAACTCAGCCGCCCGCAGGCCATCACCGCGCACGTCTACGGACGCCGACGCGCGGCGGCTGAAGCCTTCACCCACATGGCACGCCACTGGACCCCCTACCCCGCGATCCTCAAACGCAGCGGCGACGAGAGTTTCATCGACGGCGTCAACCATCTGATCTGGCACACCTTCACCTGTTCGCCCAAAGCCTTCGGCAAGCCCGGCATCGAGTACTTTGCCGGCACGCACCTCAATCCCAACGTCACTTGGTTTGAGCAGTCTGCGCCCTTCATCACCTACCTCGGCCGCTGCCAACACCTGCTGCAGCGCGGTCTCTTCGTAGCCGATGTCGCGGCGTACGTGGGTGACCTGCCGTATCAGCACTGGGGACGCCACACCACCAACTGGAGCGCTAATGCCACGCTCACCCTGCCGACCGGCTACGGATATGACATCTTCAACAACGAGGTGCTGCTCACGCGCGCGTCGGTCAAGGACGGTCGGATCACACTGCCCGATGGCATGAGCTACCGCCTGCTCGCAGTCGACTTCGACAACGAGCGCGCCACACCGGCCGTCTTGCGTAAGATTGCCGAACTACGAAAAGCTGGCGCAACAGTCCTTTTGGGCGCGCGCCGACCCACGCGCGTGGCCGGTCGAAGCGGCAGCGATGACGAGGTCAAGCGTCTGGCCGCTACGCTGTGGGGAGAGTCCACCGCACCCGCCGCGAGTGTCGCTGATACGTTGAAAGCACTGAAACTCGCGCCCGACTTTGAAGGTCCGTTCGAATACACCCACCGGCGCGACGCCGACACCGACATCTACTTCCTGTTGGGCAGCGGCCAAGCCGCCTGCACCTTCCGTGTCAGCGGTCGGCAACCCGAACTATGGGACGCGGTACACGGCACGATTAAGACGGTGCCCTTCGAGACCACACCCGACAGCCGCACGCGTCTGACGCTCGACCTGCCGGAACACGGCTCAATCTTCGTGGTGTTTAGAAACAGCCCCACCCCCAGCGCTGAAACCCTGAAACCTGAAACCAGAAACCCTGAAACCCTGAAACCTGAAACCAGAAACCCTGAAACCCAGAAACCAGAAACCCTGAAACCAGAAACCCTGAAACCAGAAACCCTCCCCGGCCCGTGGGAAGTGGCGTTCCAGGCGGGTCGCGGCGCTCCTGCCAAGGCGATGTTCGACACGCTGATCGACTGGAGCAAGCACAACGACCCCGGCATCAAATACTTCTCGGGAACAGCCACCTACCGCAAGACCTTCGAAGTCACCGCTGAACAAGCTGGCCGTACGGCCGTGTTGCATCTCGGCACGGTGGCGGCGCTTGCGCAGGTGCGGCTGAACGGCAAAGACCTCGACGTGATCTGGACCGCGCCGTGGCAGGTCGAGTTGACCGGTACGCTGAAGGCCGGAGCCAACGCATTGGAGATTGAGGTCACCAACCCGTGGGCCAACCGGTTGGTCGGCGATGCCGCCCTGCCTCCGGAGCAACGCATCACGCAGAGCAACATGGCGTTGCGTAACGGTCCCCGCAAAGGCGGCGAATACACGCTACGGCCCTACGCCGGTTTCTCCTCCGAAGACATGCTCCAGCCCTCGGGCCTGATGGGGCCGGTGACTCTTTCGTTCTCCGATCCATGACGCGCCCGTTCGCACACATTGAACTGTCTTCATTGACAGGATTTGTTGGTGCCCTGTATGATGACCGCACTTGAGAGATGATAGAAAGCGTGTACAAAAGGACAATCCATGACCGCTGAAAGACAATCGATGGAAGCCGATATCGTGTGCGTGGGGTTCGGCCCCGCCACGGCCGGATTTTTGACCACCCTGAGCCGCGCCATGATGAACCCCGATGGCACGCCTGCTTTTGAGAGCAAGGTGATGCCGGGCATGCCGCTGCAGGTGATGTGCTACGAACGCGCCGACGACATCGGGTTCGGTGTTTCCGGCGTCGTCACCAAAGCCCGTCACATCCGCGCCTCGTTCCCCGATCTCGATCTGGTGAAAGAGATTCCGAACGCGGCTGAGATCAGCCATGAGGCGGTCGCCTATCTTTTCGACACCGTCGGCGCGAGCCGCCGCAGTTCAGGCACGCGCTTCGCGGATGGGGTCTTTCAGTACGGCCAGTTCGCCATGCGCAAGGCACCTTCGGCTACTGAATTGCCTTGGATTCCGCCTTTCCTGCGCAAGGAACCGGGCATGGTGATGTCGATGGGCGCATTCATGTCGTGGTGCGGTGCACAGCTCATGGGTTCCGGCCTCGTTCAGATCTGGCCCGGCACACCGGTCAGTGCGCCGTTGCTGGAAGGCGATGCGGTGGTCGGCGTGCGGCTGGCGGATCAGGGCGTAGACGTAAAGGGCGCACCCGAAGCCGCCTACATGCCGGGCATGGACATCCGCGCACGGCTGACGGTAGTAGGCGATGGCCCGGTCGGCGCGGTCGGCCGCAAGTTGGATCGCCATTTCGGTCTGCCGACGGGGAACCACCAGCACGATTGGGCCGTGGGCATGAAGATGGTGGTTGAACTGCCCGCCTCCTGCGATCTCAAGCCCGGCACCGTCTTGCATACGCTGGGTTTTCCAGAGCCGGAGATTTTCGGTTTCCTGTACACCTTCCCCGACCGTACTGCTTCGCTCGGCATTTTCGTGCCCTCGTGGATGGACAATCCGATTCGCACCACCTACCGCTATCTGCAACACTGGATGCAGCACCCCTACCTGTGGCGTTATCTTCAGGGCGGCACGCTGCGCTCCTGGGGTGCGAAGTCGCTGCAGGAATCCGGCGTGCGCGGCGAACCGTATCTGGTCGGCGACGGCTTCGCCCGCATCGGCGAAGGTTCCGGCACGACCAACGTGCTCACCAACTCAGGTGTAGACGAGGCGTGGCGCAGCGGCGTGCTGTTGGCTGAAGGGGTGATCGATCTGCTTAAGCGCGATCAGCCTTTTTCCAAGGCCGCGCTGACCGGCGCGTATGTGCAGCGGCGACGTCAGGATCCGCTCAATGCCGAATTGCAAGCTGCTAAGAAGGCGCGCGACGGCTTTGGCAAGGGCTTCATGCTTGGCATGATGGGCACCGGCATGACCGGTATGACCCGCGGCATGCTCAACCTCTCGGTCGACTCCGTCCCCCCTTCGCAGCGTATTCCGACGCTGGCGAGCGTTTACGGCGAACGCATCGCGCCCGCCGCACTCAGCGAAGCGGTCGAGACCTGCGCCAAGGCGCGGCAACCGCTCCATGATGCAATCATGACGCTGGCCGGCTGGCCCGAGATTCCGTATGACGGCACATTGTTGATGTCGCATCAGGACGCGCTCTTCAAGGGCGGCAAGGTGCAAGCCGCGGCGGGCTTCGCCAATCACGTGACCTTCGCCGATCCCGCACTCTGCGCCTCCTGCACAGAGCGCACATGCATTGAGATTTGTTCTGCGCAGGCTCTAATGCCTGGAGAAGAGGGCGCCCCGCCCGAGTTCGACCGCGAAAAGTGCGTCCATTGCGGGGCCTGCATCTGGAGCTGCTCCAAGGCGCTGCCCGGCGATCCTGAACGCGCCAACATCGAGTTCGACGCCGGTTCAGGCGGACTGCACTCGAACGAGAACTGAACCTCCTTGCCCTCAAGGTTTGGGAACTCCCCGGCTCTCAACTGCCACCTCTGGGCACAGCGCAAAGGACAGTGTAGTGGCTTCTGCGAGCCCCTGCGTGATTGTACAAGCAGAAGACCGACAGACGACCGGCAGCGATAACCAATGGCGAGCAATGAAACCTGAAATCAAAGCTCCCACGCCCGGGTCACATATTCGAATATGTGACCCTACGACACCCGCCGTACCCACCACTCCCCGTATCGCCTTAGCCCTGTGGATCACAGTCGGTTCTCACGGTAAAACCCTCTTTGTCCCCCCGGGTCACATATTCGAATATGTGACCC
>DUPH01000196.1 GCA_012838435.1 Lentisphaerota bacterium
GCCCACGCGCCGCCGGTCGCGCTGATCCATACCGCCGCTCCTGCTGACGCCGTTGACACCGTGAGCCGTAATTCATTTCCGACGACACTAAAGGTATAGCCCTTGTCGAAGGTTCCCGTCAGCAGGCTCATGGCACTCGGGTCACCCGTGATGGTGCCTTGGCACGTCAGCAGTACATACGTCCCGTTGGTTATTATGCCGTTCCCCCAGAGCTGCACCTCCGCCGGCGCCAACACCACATCGCCCGTCACAGACACCACGCCCGCCGCAAGCGCCTGCCACGTCGGCGCGGTTATCGACAGCCCCGCATTCTCCTCAAGGACCAGCCCGGCCAGCGTCTTGCTGGTACCGGCTGCAACCTGCAAGCTGAGCACGCCTCCCGCCGCGACAGTAACGGGCGAATCGACCAGTTCACCGGCAGGCGACACCCGCAGGACGCCGTTGGAAACGATCGTCGCGCCGCTGAACGTATGGACGGCATCCAACTCCAAGAGGCCCGCGCCGCACTTCACCAACCCGCCGTCGGGCTGGCCGCCTAAATCAGGCGCGGGTGTCAGCGGCGTTGCCACCCGACAAGAGACGTCGGGAAGCACGTCAAAGATTGCACCACCGGCCCCCACATTCAGCCTGGAAACCTGCAACACGGCAGATGCCGTCTGCTGATACACGCCGCCATTGAAAAGAACGTTCCCTTCGGATTGTGTACCGTTTTTGAAGATCGACCGTGCACTGAGCATGCCGCCATTCAGATTCAACGTGCCTTTGGCGTTCGCATAATCCAACGCAAGGCACAGCGAGTTGTTGGTTATGATAAGCGCACCGCCATTGATATCGAGCACTGTTTCACAGCCGCTGCAACAGGCCAGTTGCATCGAAGCACGGGGGCCCACCACCAGCATTCCCCCGTTGATTTCAATTCTCGGCCGCGCTGTACCGCCAAGTTCCCCGCAGTAAAAAGCCCCGGTCACCAGTCTTCCGCCGTTCACAATGAACTGCGGCTTTGCGGTCAGGGAGTCCATGTCGTTCATCATCGACGCCAGCCAGACGCCTTTACTTTCAGGGATAAACACCTCGCCGTCATTGAGCGTGAACGACGATTCACACCCGCTAGGAGCCGTGATCAGGCTGCCGTTGCCCCGCCCCACTGTAATGTAGTCTTCACAGATGATCGTGCCGCCATTCACGACCATGTGTCCCTCGGTCTCGGCACCGGGCTCTTGCGTGCTCTGGCCCCCGATGATCACCGCCTGCGCAAAGTAGTTCGTCTGTCCCGGCACGCCCAGCACGACGCGTCCGTTGAAGACGTTGTAGCTGCGATACCCCTGCGTCGGTGAATCGCCCACAGCCCCACGGTTTAACACCAGCCTGCCCGTTCCCAGGTTGTCGCCTGCGCTCAGTTGATTCTCGCCCGCGTAGCTGTACGTCAACGTGCCGCTGCCCCACTTGATGAAGGCACCCTGCTCGGCGACAATCGGTCCGCTGAACGTGATGTCGGCGTCGGTGTCCAGCGTGGCGGCCTGCCAATTCTCTGTGGTTCGCAGGGTGTATCCGCCCGGCCAAACCGCATTCTCGCCGGTGTACTTGAATGTGCCCTCGCCGATTGTCAGTCCGCCGACCGGCTCGTCGGGCGTCTCAACCGTTCCGTTCCGGACCAGCAACTCGCCCGTGAACGTCGCCCCCTCCGCCAGCGTGAGAACACTCGATCCCGTTTTGGTCAGGCCGCCCGGCCCCGCGACAGGCGTGGCGACCGTCAGCGTCGTTCCGGCAGACGGCGCGATCACCGCACCCCGCTCCCCGAGCGACAAGTCCGCGTTGAAGGTTGTCGAAGCCGGCGCAGTGAAAGTCACGCCGTCCAACATCAACGGCACGGCGGCCGCCGGCCCGTTGGAGATCGATAGCGTACCGCCCCCCGCAACCGAGAGGCTTCCACCTCCCGAAAGCGCGCGGTCGAATCGCAACGACGCTCCGGCATCGATCGTGAGTTGCATCGCCGATGGGATCGTCAGATCCGCGTCAACCGTATGAGCCCCTCGCGCGACAACCATGCCGCCAGCGTTCGTCGGCGACCCCGCCGTCAACGCGCCGCCACGCCATGTGTAGGCGTGCCCGCTATCTACCGCGAGATAACCGAACGATGCGCCGCTGCCGGTGGTCACGGTCGCGGGTGCCTGGATGGCATCGCCGAAAAGCACGTTCGCCGTTTCGTCGTTGGCCGGAGCAACCGTCCAGTTCGCTGCATCGCTCCATGCCCCTCCGCCGGTTTGATTCCAGACTGACCAGACGGCACTCCCGCTCGTACCGATGCGCACAAAAATCGTGTTTCCTTGAATCTCAAATCCCGAGGTCTGCTCCAGCCCTTCCACCGTCCAGCCCGACAGGTCGGGAGCGTTCCCCGCGAAAGTCAGCAGCGGATAGCGACCGGCCTCCGTGAAAGAGGCGGTCGAACCGAGCTTCACCAGACGCAGCGCGAGCGTCCCGTCAAATCCCGCCGGCAGCGCCAGCGCATCGTACGTCAATCCGTTCGCGCCGATTTCCAGCACCACGCGCGCACCGTCGGCGATGAATGTGGACGGCGTCAGGGTCTGCCCCACACCATCGGCCAGCGACAAGGTCGTACCGCCCATCAGCGTGAGATCGGCAACCGCAAGCGTCCCCGCCACCCGTAGCGTGCCGTCCGAAACCACAGTCGGCCCCGTGTAGGTCTGCGCGCCTACCAGCACCAGTTCGCCGCCACCCAACTTGGCCACACCGCCATCGGGTGTCCCGCCCAGCCCGTCATCATGCGTCAGCGGCTGCGTGACCGTCACCGTCATTCCGGCCGGCACCTCAACCACGCAGCCGCCCGCGCCGACAGCCGCCACACTGAGGTTCGTCAGCATCATACTCTGGCACGCCTCCAGCACGCCGCCATCGAACAACACTTCGCCAACACCCGCGCCCACGCTCTCAATCCCGCGCGTCACCAGCCGTCCGCTGCTCAACCGCAGCCGCCCCTTGGCCGTCGCCGCATTCTCAGCCAGTCGGATCTTCGTATTGGGCACCCGCAATGTTCCCCCCGCAACAACCAACTCGCTCTCCACGCCGGCCCCGTACGCCAGACGGAACGCATCCGCCGCCCAGCCCGTCACCGTCGCAAGACCGCCGTTGAACACAAAGCGGGGACGCGACGCGCCACTGCTGCCGCCATACAATATCGCGGTACTAAATTCGCCGCCGTTCATCTCAAAAAGCGGCCGCGCCGTGATGGTCGTCATGCTGCTAAGCTTGGACGCCAACCAAAGCCCGTTCAACTCCACCCGGCCGTCATAAATCCGCACGCTCGACACGAGCCCTCCGGGCGCGGTCACCTCAGAGCCATTGTCCCGCCCGACCGTCAAGATATTACCGACTCTGGTGTAACCGCCCCTGATCTCAAGATGTCCCGCCGTTTCCGCCCCCGGCAACGTTGTGGTCTGTCCACCGATAACGACCGTGTTGGGCAGCCAGTTGGTCTGCCCGGCAGCGCCCAGCACGACTTTGCCATTCAGGACATTGAACGTCCGCAACCCCTGAGTCGGGCTCTCGCCGTATGCACCCAGATTGATGGGGGCCAAGTAGTCCCATGACCCTTCACCGACACCGAGGGTGTTCTCGCCCTCGCCTGCGAGCGTCAAGGTACCGGTGCCGGTTTTGATGAACACGCCATTTTGGGCGGTAACCGTGCCCGTGAGCGTCACGTCGGTGTCGCACTCAAAGGTACCCCCTAGCTGCGGGTCGCCGGTCTGGATTGTCAGTCCTTTTGCGGCAACCACCGGCGCGCCAACGTATTTCAAGCGGCCTTCGCCGAGGATGATCTCGCCGCCGTCGGTCAGCGAATTCAGCGTCAGCGTGCCGTTCTGGATCACGCGCGGCCCCGTGCCGCTGAACCCGCCTGACAGCACCGCGACACTGGCACCGCGCTTGGTCACCGGCCCCGTGCCGTCGACCGCACCCGCCAACGTGAGCGTCGTGCCGGTGCCGGGATCAAGACACAAGCCGCCGCTATTCACCGTCACCGCAGCGGACAACTCTGCCGAAGACACCGCACCCAGTGTCACATCATCGAACACCACCGGGACATTCAGCGCAGTCGTGTCCGCAAGTGAAAGCGTCCCGCCTCCGGCCACACTCATCTGCCCGCCACCTGCCGCGCCGCCACTGAGCAGCACCTCAGCCCCTGGGTGTACGGTGACCGCCAATTCAGAGGGCACGCTCAGCGCCGAAGCCACCGTATGGCAGCCGCGCTTCACCGTCAGGCTGCCATCGGCACCCGGCGCACCGAAGGTCATTCCGGCACCCGACAGCGTGTAAGGGTCATCCGCATCAAACATCAAGCTGCCGAGGGTCACGCCAGAACCGATGGTAATATGCGTGGCCACGCCCGGCGCTTCGCCCAACCAGACCGACGCCCCCGGGTCTTGTGCCGGAAGCGTGCTCCAGTTGGCTGCCTCACCCCATGCCCCGTCTCCCGGTTTCAGCCAGACCGACGGCGCTACCGTCGAGCCCGTCACGCGCATCACCACACGTTTTTGAGCCGCCTGCACCTCGAACGTGGCCTCGACCCCGAGCGGCGTCGCTGCCGACCAACTGCTGACATCCGGCGCTGTCCCGGCGTAGGTCGCCACCACATACTCACCCGGCAGCCAGTACGAGGAGTGCGCATTCAGGCCGACCAACGAAATCACAAGCTCACCGATCTGCGTGTTCGCAGGCAAGACCAGATAGTCGTTCGCCCCATCCCCCACCTCAAGTTCAAGGGTTGCGACGCCATCCATACCCGCCATCAACCGGTCCGACGTGTACGCCACGGCCTGCCCGTCCGCCAGGCTCAAGGCCGCACCACCACACACCACCACCGTACGGGGCAAACCGCCCTGTATGCGCAGCATCCCCTGCTCCACTACCGTCGGACCCGAATAGTCGCACCCTCCCGCCAAGGTCAACCGGCCTTCACCGCGCTTGGTCAGCCCGCCGTCTTTCGTCTGCGCGGGGTCGCGCGCGATCTGCTGCACCACCGTCACATCCTGCCCCGCCGTATCGATCACCCCGCCGCCCGGTCCCACCAAAAACTGATTGAGTCCGTAGAGGTAGTTCGCCAGCGACTCATTGTTCTCGCTATCCCGCAGCCCGATCGTCCGCAGCGTTCCGCCATCCAAAATCAGACGCGCGAAACTGACATTGTTGGCCGACCGCGTGGTCGCCGGCACACTGAGCAGACCACTGCCAGGGTTGCCATCACCGACTACCACCACATTCGTGCGCGGCCCCGAACCCGACGAGCGCCACGCAAACAGGTCGGTCGCCGCCAGCGTGCCGCCTGAACCGATATGCACATACGAGCCGCCGTTCAAATCCGCTTGTTCATACAGGATGACCCCCAAAGACACCTGCCCCGCAGACACCGTGCCGCCGCTGCCAATACGCAGTTCCCCGCGCGCCCACGCCCCCAAACTCAACCAGCGATCGAACTCCGCAACCGCATTGTTGGACACACAAAAAACGGAATCTGCGTAACGTCCGACTAGAGTACCTTGGTCGGCGAAACTATTCGCCGTCAACACGCCGCCGTCCACACAAAGCACCCCGCTCCCCTGCGTCGCGCTGGACGATCCCTCCCCCAACATAAACGCCGCGACATTCAGAGCCGCGCCGCTCTCGACCACCACACGCCCCGGCGTCGTGCTGCCGACGCGAAACGTCTGGCGGTCGCCGCCCCGTTTCGTCAACACCGCGCCGGAAACAAGCCGCAGGGTTCCGCCCCTGACATCCAGATACGAACTGGCATTGGTCAACCCCATCGTCCCCGCGAAAACCCACTCGCCATCGCCCCGCTTGACCAGCGTCCGGTTACCCGAATAGGCGAGCACCCCGGCAGTCGTCAGTTGCCCCGCACCCGCAACGTTGAACTGCATATCGGTGTTCAGCGTCACATCGCTCTGCACCGTGAGCGTCCCCTCCTCGACCACAAGCCCATAGTCACCCGAGACGGCGCCTTGCAGCGTCAACGGCTGCCCCCGCAACGAATAGGCACCGCCGCGCGAAACCAACCCTTTGAGCGCCAGACCGGTCATGTCATTCTGGATGGCGACCGGCACGCCGACAGCCGACAGGTAAGCGACAGAGCCGCACCAGACGCAACCTGCCCCGCCTGCCAATTCTGGGTTTCGCTCCATAAACCGTCGGCACCACTCGACCAAGTACCGTCCGCAGCCCAGAGTGACGCATGCCCAACCAACACGCACGCGATGACCGACCACACACATCTGCAAGCACTGTTCATATCCAACCCTCCTGCAAGGCCGTTTGATGATCCACCACAATATGACTTCCGTTACCGTTCTGTCCGAAGCGACACCCCCGCGATTGTCACGAAGCCCAGTCGATGACACAGAGTATAAAAAATGCACATTATCCAGTCAACGATAGGAGTATAGAGGAAACGCACCGCCATTGCGTTCGATTTCAGACATAACTTTTTTCAAACATTCGCGGGAAAGTGATCGTTGCGACCACACAGTGGCTCGCAACCATGAGAGTAAAAACGCCACGATGCAGAGCTTGGCGAACGTTCCCGCGAGCCGATTTGCTCGCAGCCGTGCGTCTGGTCGAGCGGTCGCGACGCAGACATGCCCGCCCCTTAAACTCTGCTTAGGAATGCGCTTGCAAGTTAAATTCATAAGGTGTATGTTGCGAACACCCTGTTTAATCGGAGAACCCCATGAATGACTTCGCCAGCATGTTTGAAAAAGCGACCGGACAATTGCCGTTTCCCTGGCAATGTGCGCTCTATAAGTGTTTCATCACCGGAAAAATCCCCGATTCGGTTTCAATCCCCACCGGCTTGTTGGCGCAGCTCCATTGAAGCGGATGATGCGCGTGTGAACACGCACCACAGGACAGGTGTCCGCGTTATCGGCGCGGCTCGATTGGGGATTTGCGCTCGCATCCATGGAGGCCGCTTGTTACAGTACTTACCGGAAGGTGCGCGCAAGAACAGGACGACAGACTAAAAGGAGGAGTGAACGCGATGGAGGAACGGCGGAGAGCAGTACCGGATCAGACAGATCGGCCGGATTACCAGATGAGAGGACGCAGGAAGTTGCGGCCGAGCGGCGGCTACCGCAAGACGGCAAGCTTCCAAGCGGTCACGGTCATCTACGATGCCACCTATTGGTTCTGCGAAAAGTTCCTCGACCCGCGGTCGCGCATGGTGGATCAGATGGTGCAGGCGGCGCGGTCGGGCCGCCAGAACATCGCCGAGGGCAGCCGTGCGTCGGCCACCTCGTCGCAAACGGAGCTACGCCTGCTCAATGTCGCTCGCGCGAGCCTGGAGGAACTGCTGCTCGACTTCGAAGACTTCCTGCGCCACCGGCACTTGCCGCAGTGGAAACGGGACAGCGCAGAGGCGCACGCAGTACGCGCGGTCCCGCGACGCTTCAGAGAAGATCAGACTGATCAGGCCGATCTGACTGATCTGACCGATCAAGAGCGCTGGGCGCTGTATGCGCCATGGTTGGAACACGCCGACCCCGCCGTGCGCGCAAATACGCTGATCTGCCTGATCAACCAAGCGAACTACTTGCTCGACCAGCAAATCGCAGCCGTGGAAGAGCAGTTCGTCGAAGGCGGCGGCTACAGCGAACGTCTCGCCGCCGCGCGCTTGGTCGAGCGGGAGCGGCGCAGACACGATCAGGCCGATCCGTCTGATCCGTCTGATCACATCCCTACTTGTCCGCAATGCGGCAAGCCCATGGTGCTGCGGACAGCCAAGAGCGGCAGGAACGCCGGTCAGCAGTTCTGGGGCTGCTCTGGTTATCCCCAATGCAAAGGGGCGGTGAACACATGACCGGCACACGAACATCTCCAGCATAGGCAACGCGGCCATCCTTGACCGGCCCATGGTCGCGCTGTTGTGCTCGGAAAAATGTCCCGGCAAGCTTATCCTCGACACCTACGACCTCGCCAAGCTGTTCCGCAAGCAGGGCGTCACCGTCAACGGCCATGATGCGCAACCGCGTCATCGCCGAATTGCGACCACTTTTTGTGACCACTCAGTGGTCACAAAGACGAGGTTAAAACCTTGCACCGCGCAGCCGCGCTCCGCCCGCGACCATTCACAGCATTACGGGCGCTTTGCTGGGCTGTCTTCCCGCACGGCTTTGATGATTGCGTCGGCGATGGCTTGCATGCCGCGGTCGCCGGGGTGGGCGGCGACGCCTTTGTGCGTGTACTCGCGCTCGGAGCGCGCGTAGTTGGCCTCGTCTCTGCCAAGCGCGCCGATATCAACGTAGCGTCCGCCGACCTCCTGGCACGCTGTCTTGAGCGCCCCGTCCTTCGCAGCGTTTGCCCAAAAGCAACTGCGCACAACGATCTGCGGACGGCGTTCCGCACGGATGGCGGTAAGCAGTTCGGCGGTCTTTGTCGCGAAGAGTGTCTGCTGCGTGGCGTTGGTCAATGCGGGCACGTTCTCGCCGATCGCGACCACGATCAGGTCCGGCGCGAACGCGGCACACTCTTTCACTAGGTCGGTGCTGTCGTAAGTGCCGTACTGACGTTCAAACGACGCAATGTTTTTGACCAGTATCTTCGGCTTGGTGCCGTCCGGTCCGCTCAATCCTTTGGCCACAAGATGCACGTAGTCCTTGTCGAGCGCACTGGCGGCCATGCCCCAGTTGCCCTCCCAACCGATACCTTTGTTCGGCCCGTGCAGCGTGATGCTGTTACCTAAGAACAGGATTTTTTGAATGCCCGCTGCCTGAGCCATCCACCCCGCACACAGCAGGGCAAGCGCAACCATGATCGTTTTTTTCATCGCTCTTGTTATCTCCTCAGATGCGTTCTTCCCGCACAACCGCCCTACACGTTGAGCGCGTATCCCTTGCGATACGCAGGCGCGACCATGGCATTCGCGGCTTCACAGTTCGTGAAGCGCAACGCCTCGCAATCCCACTCCAGCCGCACATTCGGGTGGCGCACCGCGATTGCTCCGAGCGCCGCGTTCTCGGCCACATAGCCGGCCGTCTCAAACGGGTTGTTTGACTTGCGGCCGATCTTGATCGCAGTGGTGAAATCTTCAAAGTGGCTGCCGATCTGCGTCATCCAGAAGTTGGGCTTCGCCTTCTCCTCCGCCTTGATGTCGCGGATCATCGTGCGCATATCGCTTTCTGGAATCACGCGACAGCCGTCGGCACCATGCGACCCGTATTTGAGCGTGTACTTGCTGCCGTACACCACCGCGCCCGCATTCCACTGCTTCGGCACGATGCGATTGCCCAACTCGCGCCCCTCCTCCAGCATTGACGGTCGCGGCACCTCGTTGCAGAACTCGCCGTCATGCCACACGATCGTCATTGTCTTGCCGTTGGCGAGATCGTACTCATAGCGGATGCGCGCGGCATTGGGGAACGCCAGCCGGTCGCGCACGGGATCCCACCCCGGCGTCACCTCTGCCATGATGCGCTGCGGGCTACGCAGATTGAGCGCGTCGTAGATCGGGTCGAGCAGATGGCAGCCCCAGTCGCCGGGAGTGCCGGTGCCGAACGGCGTCCACGCGCGCCAGCGGTTGGGCGTGAAATAGGGCGAGTAAGGATAATACTCGGCCGGTCCGATCCAGCGATCCCAGTCGAGCCCTTCGGGCACTCGCTCCTGTTTGGCCAGTTCCGGGATTTTGCTGGCGGAGTCGAGCAGGCGCATGGTCGTCCACGTATGGACCTCGCGGATCTCGCCGAGCAGCCCCTTGCGTACCCAAGAGGTGAAGGTCCGGTGGCTGGCGAAGGAGTGACCTTGGTTGCCCATGTGGGTCACCACGTTGTAGCGGCGCGCGGCCTTCATCAACTGGTTCACCTCCCACACCGTACGCGCGAGCGGCTTCTCGGTGTAGACATGCTTGCCGATCTGCATGGCGTCGAGCGTGAGCAGTGCGTGCCAGTGGTCCGGCGTCGCCACGAGCACCGCGTCGAAGCTCTTGCCGGCTTTGTCGTACATCTCGCGGTAGTCCGCAAAGGTCAGCACGGACGGAAACATCTTCTTGGTCTCCGCGAGGCAGCGCGGATCGACATCCGCCACGGCTACGACCTGCCCGAGTTTGGCATCGGTCAACCCCTTGAGGTCGGCCCGCCCCTGTCCACCGACACCCACCGCCGCGAAGCGCACGGTCTCACTGGGCGGCGCTTCACCGCTGCCGGCGATCAGTCTACGCGGAAGGATTGAAAACACGCCCGCCGCACCGACGGAACGGAGAAAAGTACGACGCTTGAAACCGCTCTTCATGATGGTCCTCCCTATTTTTGGCCGTCGCCTTCGCGGGCCAGTTCTTCAAAATAACGCTTTACCAACTCACGGTATTCGGCCGGTGTTTTTTTCAACATCTCCGCATAGGCTTCCGACCCTAATTCGCCACGGAAGCGAATCCATGCCGGATTGAGCGGTATGTGGCGTGCGGCGTCCTGACCGCCCGCGCCACGTCCGGTCACCGCACGCCGCGCAACGCCGTCCAGACGCGCCTGCGCCTGTGCCCAAGCTGCGGCCTGTCGCTCTTGGTGCGTACCTAGCACCGCCGCCAGACGTTCCGCCGCCGCGTCGGCTTTTTCGGCAGCGGCAAGCTGTTGCGCATTGACCGGCTCGGTTTGAGCGTCGGCCTGCTGTTCGGCGTGCTGCGCCAATTCCAGAGCCTGCCGGGCTTTCGCTTGCCCTTCACGCGCCTGATTTTGCGCCTGATCATCGGTAGCAGCGGTCGCTTGTTCGAGCGTCTGTAGCGCCTGCTCGGCCAGAGCCGCCGCCTCACCGCTCAGCGTCGCCGCTTCACCTCCCTGACGCGCAGCTTCCTGCAAGTCGGGGTTCTTTGCGTTCTCGGCCAACCGTCCGGCCTGCTGCGCCTCGCGCGCCGCCTCGGTCGCCCGTTGCGCCGCCGACTTTGCCGCTTCCGCCGCCGCCTGTTTCATGCCGTCCAGACGGTCGGTCGCCTGCTGCGTACTCTGCTGTGCCAGTGCGGCCGCCTCAGCCGCCAGACGTGCCGCCTGCCGCGCCTCCTCCAACGCCTGGCTGGTGGCGGCGCGTTCCTGTGCCTCGCTCATCTGCTGCGCTTCGGCCTGTGCCGTGCGCTCGCCCGATGTCTCGGCCAACTCGGCGGCCTGTCCGGCCAACTCGGCGGCCTCGGCCAATTGTTCAGCCAGCACTTGGGACAAGGGCCCCGCCGCTTGCGATGCCTCGACCGCATCGGCGGCGGCGGCTACCGCCTTCTGCGCTTGCGTCGCCGCCTCTTGTGCCTGCTGTACCGCTTCACGCGCCTGTTCGGCCACTGCCTCGGACGGTGCTTGGCGTGCAGCCGCGGCCTGTGCTTCCTGTGCCAGTTTCTCTAGTTGCTGCCGCGCCTGCTCAGCCGCTTGCGTCGCCTTTTCGCGTGCCTCGTCCGCCACCTGCTTCGACTGTTCCGCCAACCCCTGCGCCTCATTAAACGCCGCGCCGCGCTGCTCTTCCGGAAGAGCGGCAGCCTGTTCGGCGGCCTGTGTCGCCTCGCGTGCCAATTCAGCGGCACGCTGGGTCATGGTCGCCGATTCCGAGGCGAGTTGCGCCGCCTCCTGAGCCTGCTCCATGCCGGCGTGTTCGGCGGCCTCGCGCGCGGCTTCCACCGCTTCCGCATTGGCTTGCGCGGCCTGTTCGGTCGCGGCATCCGCCGCCTGTCCGCTCTTTTCCTGTGCCGCGTTCGCTTGATCCTGCTGGCCGGCCTGACGCGCCTCGGTCGCTTGCCGCGCCTGCTCGGTCCCCTCGCCGACTTGCTCGGCGGCCTGTGCCGCTTGCTCGGCGGCACGCGCGGCCCGTTCAGCAATCGCCTGCCGCTCGGCAGCATCTGCCACCGCTTCATTGGCGGCGCGTTGTTCGGCGGCTTTTTCGGCGGTCTGTGCCGCCTCCTGAGCCTGCTCTGCGGCATGCGCGCTCTGCTCTGCCGCCTGTTGCAACGCTTCCGTCACCGCCCGGTTTTCCGCTGCGGCTTCGGCCTGCACGTTCGCTTCCAATGCTTCGCGTGCGGCTTCCTGCGCCAGACGCGCCGCTTCCTCGGCCTTGGCCTGTGCGGCGGCTTGCCGCTTCAATGCCTGTTCCTGTTCCGGCGTCAACGCCTGTTGCGCCGTCAGCATGGCTTGACGCGCTTGACGAATCTCTTCCAACGCCGCATTAAACGTCGGCTCTTCGACCTGTGGCTTGGCCTGCCACATCTTCTGTTCGGCCTCGTTCTGCCGGTTCACCCACTGCTGCATCTGCTGCCGGTCCAGCGGGGCATCCGTCGCCTCCTGCGCCAACGCCTGCTCGCGTTGCGCCACCTCGGCCAACCGACTCAACGCTTCCTGCTGACGGCTCTCCTCCTGCAACGCGCGGTTGACCAGATCATTGACCTTTTCAGCCGCTTCGCGTAGCGCGCGTTCGGCCTCCTCGCCTGTCTGCTTGCGCGTCTCCGACGTAGCCAAAGGAATCTGCTCCAGCTTTTGAAACGCCGGCTCGACCTTCGTGTCGCGCGTGTCGAGGATCGCCTCAGCGAAAGCTTCGAAAGGCGTCTTCTCGCTCTGCTCCGCCGTCTGCGACAAACGCTCCGCAGCTTGCAGAACATCGCCGCGCGCCTGCTCCAACTTCGCGGCCGCCCGCTCCGTCAATTCGGGACGGTCGTAGGACCACTTTTCCTGCGCGACACGGTTCGCCGCCTCGTTCAGCTCTTGCGCGGCTTTGCGCAACTGTCCCTCTAAAGCCTTCTTCGCCGCCTCGCGGACCTGCTCGCGCAGCGTGCGCGCGTCTGTTTTCAAATACACTGTAATCGCGCGGCTCTCGCGGACTTGCGGCCCGCCCAACTCAGGCGGCTGGTTGTCCGCCGCGCGGAAACAGAGCGTGAACGTACGCACACCGCTATCGTACAATGCTTGCAGGTCCGGGCCGCCCGAAACTTCGGTGCTGACGGCACCGGGTGCCGACACCGAAAGCGGCTGGCTGATCTCGGGGCGTTTCTCGGCCTTGATTACCAGTGTCAGGGCACTGAAACCGTAATCGTCCGTCGCGCGGCCGGTGCAGACGAGCCGGTCATACGGCGGCAGACTCAGGCGCGATGCCTCGGGATGTTCCAGCGTGATTACGGGCGGGCGGTCCGGCCACGCCGTGTAGGCGGACCATGACGGACAATTGGTGAAGCCGTGCGTATCGCGCAATGCGAGTGTCCAGCGCCCGGTGCGGTTGGTCGTCAACGTTTGCAGCCATACTGCGTTGGTGGCCGTACCGCCGGGATTCGGCAAGGCCAAATCGTTTACGATGAACGACGCCGCGCAGGCACGGTCAAACGCCGCTTCGATGCGCACACGCGTGCCAGCCGGTGCCGCGATCTCCTGCACCACGCCCACGGTCTGCGTGGCAGCCAGTCCGGTGTAGGCCGGAAACGTATACGCCACCCGCGTCTCACGCACACAGGGCGCCGTGACCACCAGAATCGTGTACGGCCTTGTCCAAGCGTTACCGTAGCGCACGCGGTACTCGAATCCTTCCTCCACCGACGGCAGGTCCAGTTCATACGTCACGGGATCGGCACCCGGCGCTGACAGCCGTTTCATGCGCTCCACGGTCTTGCGTCCGTCCGTCCGCTGGAAGTGAATCTCGGCACGCAGGCCGTGCCGTTCGGGCGCCACGACCTCAAAACGCAGCGGCTTGCCGGCCAGCAGCATCACATCGCCGGGTTCGATCTGTAGGGCGCTAGCTTGTAGCGTATCGAACTCGCGGTGCGGCGCAAGTGCCCGCATCAGCAACAGCCAGCCTTGTTGCGGCCAGACAGCAAGAAGCACACCCAGTACCAACAACGCCGCGACCGCCAGCAACAAGAAAGGTTTGACCGTCCGCACGCTGAACTCACGGCGCGGCGACACATCGGCCAGATCGCTCTTCGCCTCTTGCGTCAGCAAGGCGACCAACTCGCGGGAGGCCCATTCCGCATCCGTACCGCCACAGGTCGCCAGGTCCAGTGCCGAACTGATACGCTCCTGCATCTCGGGGTGACGTGTTTCCAATACGCGGGCCATGCGCGTCAACGTCAAAGGGCGAGCGAGCGGCACCACCAGCATCGACCAAGCCGCAGCGACGGTCAGGGTCAACCCCGCCAATGAAAACGCCCAGCGCGCGGCCGGATGCGCCAGCACCACCGCCGCGTCGATCGCCATCACGGTCAGTATCGCGCCCGTGGCCACTGCCGCGACCGCCAGCAGGCCGCGCGTCAGCATCAAAAGCCTTACGCGGCGGATTAGACGCCTCAATCGGCCTGCCAGTTCAGGCGGGAGTTTGTTTGTGGGCACCATAGAAAATGACCTTGCTGGAGCAACTTGAAAGGCTAATGGTAATGCGCGCGACCGTGGTTGTCAATGTTGCGCCAACATGGATTCGCGCCATAAAAAAACCACGCAGGACCTTACGCAGTCCCACGTGGTCATTCCTATCGAGTCACGCGTACTCAGGACTTTTTAGGGCAATTGCCTTTCTTGGCTGCACCCTTCTTGGCCTTCGGGCATTCCTTGGCTTTCGGGCACTGCGCCTGCTTGTCGCATTTACCGTCGGCCTGTTTGACCTGTGCCGGGCACTCGCTCGTCTCGCATTTGGGTGTGGCCTTTTTCGCTTTCGGGCAGGCAGCCGGGCATTGCGCCACTGCCACCGATGCCGTCATTGCTACGGCCAGAGCCATCATTGTCACGATACGCTTCATGTGTCGTCTCCTATCGCTTCGACGCTCCAGCGGTCCTAAATCTGAAGCGTCTCAGATGGCGTTAAAGGTAGCTAAATCGGGACGGGTTGTCAATGGGTCTTCAGATGCTCACTGCCAGCGCGCGCCGACCGGTCCGCCGTCGGTCGCGAGCGTGCTACCGGGCGAGCCCGGCTTGAGGCGGTAATCGCGGGCGGCGGGATTCACGAACTGCGGTTCGCCAACGAGCGAAGCTTGATCCATCCCCAACTCCGACTGGTAACGGACGAAGTCCGATTGCTCGTAATTCGTCTTTTCCATCCAGCGCATGATCGGCTTGTCCGGCGACCAGTAGAGGTTGTTGTTTAGGGTCAGCCCTTCGCGCCAGTCATTGAACATGCGCGTGCAGCGGTCGCTGCTGCGGCAGAAGATGTTGTTGCGGATCACGAAGTTGGTGGTTGCCGAACGGTTGTTGTAGAACATCAGATGCGCGCCGTTGGGGTCCGGCCGCTGATTGTGCGACCAACAATCGCCGGCATCCACGCAGGTGTTAAACTCGAAGAGGATGTTCTCGGTACGGCCACGGTTCCAGAACTCGAAGGAATATTCGGCCTGCCAGATGATGTTGTGGCGGTAGATAATGCCGATCTCGTCGTCATCGCGGCCTTGGTTGGTGAGCGCGGCGTCGTAGATCTGCCACAGACGGTTGTACTCGACCACATGGTCATGGGCATGCCCCCAGAACTCAATGCCGTTGCCGAAACGCACCGGATAGCGGGTGCCGTTATCGCGTGTCCTCCAATATTGCAGGCCGCCGCCGATCCACGAGACGTCACAGTTGCGGATGGTGATGTTCCGGGTGCTACCGCCGCCGAATCCGTGCGCCGCGCCGTAACGGACAGCGAGTCCGTCGTACGTGATGTCGTGCCTGCCGCCTTGATTGATGATGTGGCGTGTAAGCGCCAATTCCACGCTATTGAAAGCCTCGGCGGGATTGGCGGACCACGCCAGGAAAATCCGTTTCCCTTCGGGATCGTACCAGTAGTCCAGCGGTGACTTGATATCCTCCAGCGACCACTTCTTGACGCCCCACTTCTCGCCGTGGTTGAGGATCACGATGCCGACGTCCATGGGGATCGGCTTGCAATGCTCGATGCTCGCCTCCCACAGCCCGAGCGTCTCGAAATCAAACACCGCACCGGCGGGCAGGATGTCACCCAAGTTGATGTGTAGACGCGGTGCTTCGGCGACCGCCTCATGCTTCATCAGGAGCACATCGATGGTCTGCCATGCCGCGCCGACTTCGGTCCGCTTCTGGCCGGCGAGGGCAGTGGTATAAGGCGAACGGTTGAGGATGGCCCGCACAGACTCCAGTGTGAAGGGGAGCGACGAACGGACGCGCAACCGCAGCATCATGCAGGGCGCGGGTTGCGTCACCGCCGGTCCCCAGAGTTGGATGTGATTGCTGGCCTTGCCGGGAGCCTCGCAGGTGACACGGGTGAAGGTCGCGCCCTCTTCCTGCACGCGCTCAATACGCACGGCGGCACCAGCCTCGTTGTGCTTGCTCCACGTCGCACCGCGCAGGTCCGTGCCCTGACCAATCAGGCGCGGCTCAAGTTTTCGGGTGGCCCAGAGACCGGGGCGCTCTTCGCTCCACTCGTCGGCCTGATCGCGGGCCACAGAACCTTGCAGGATCGGTTTGGCGCCTTCACCGTAAGCGCCATAGAGAATGCGCGCATCGGGCGTACCGCTCTTCGGCATGAGCTGCCCGCGCCAGAGTCCGCCGCATTTGAAGAGCACCCGGTCGCCGGGAATGAGCGTGGCCGTGTTAACCTTGTCGAGCGTACGCCACGCGGCATCGGGCCGCGTGCCCTCCGCGCTGTCATTCCCCGCTTCGCTATCGACATGAAAAACGGCTGGCGCGGTGCGCTCCGCAACCGCAAAACCGGCGGCAAGCCCGATGGACACAAAGATTCCTGTAAAACGATTCACGCAAACATCTCCCCTTTCTTTAACAGGCGGCTCTGACAGACCGCCGCGACATAGGTTCCAGTGTAGGGAACAACGGGCCAGAAATCAATACACGAATCGGCTTCGGCTCCGCGTTCTTCTAAATCCCTCGTCGTTCGTTTGCTTTTTCAGCCCCCTTTTCATATAATGACGGGCAGTGGTGAATGTCCGCATGCCTTGGCATGCCTGGCTCACGACAATCACCCGGACCTTTAACCCCGAACGAGGATTTTTCAGATGGCAAAAGTGATGATCATCGGCGCCGGCGGTGTCGGCGCAGTCGTTGCCCATAAATGTGCGCAGGTCCCCGAGGTGTTCGAGGAGATCGTGCTCGCGTCACGTACCCTGAGCAAATGCGACGCGATCGCGGCGCAGCTCCCCCGTCCGATCACCACCGCACAGGTCGACGCCGACAACGTGCCTGAGACCGTGGCCCTGCTCAAGAAGCACCGCCCCGATCTCGTGATCAACGTGGCCCTCCCCTATCAAGACCTGCACATCATGGACGCCTGCCTTGAGGCCGGCGTGCACTACCTTGATACCGCGAACTACGAACCGCGCGACACCGCGAAGTTCGAGTACCACTGGCAGTGGGCGTATCATGACGACTTCAAGAAAGCGGGGTTGACCGCCCTGCTCGGCTCGGGTTTCGATCCCGGCGTCACCAGCGTCTTCTGCACCTACCTGCAGAAGCACTATGTGCCCGAGATCCACGAGATCGACATCATCGACTGCAACGCCGGCAACCACGGCCAGCCCTTCGCGACGAACTTCAATCCAGAGATCAACATCCGCGAAGTCACGGCCAAGGGCCGTTACTGGCAGGAAGGTGAGTGGAAAGAGACCGACCCGCTCTCCGTCAAGGCCCCCTTCACATTGCCCGAGGATCTCGGTTCGATGAACGTCTACCTGATGTACCACGAAGAGTTGGAGTCGCTGGCCAAGCACATCAAGGGACTCAAGCGCGCACGTTTCTGGATGAGTTTTTCGGACAACTACCTCAAGCATCTCGAAGTGCTGGAGAATGTCGGCATGACGCGCATCGACCCCGTGAATTACAAGGGCGTCGACATCGTTCCGCTGCAATTCCTCAAGGCGCTCCTGCCTGATCCCGCCTCGCTCGGTCCGTTGACCAAGGGCAAGACCTGCATCGGTTGTCAGGTCAAGGGGCTGGACGCGGAAGGCAAACCCGTGACCTACTACATCTACAACATCTGTGATCACGAAGCGTGTTACCGCGAGGTCAAGTCGCAGGCGATCTCCTACACGACGGGCGTGCCCGCGATGATCGGCGCAAAGATGATCCTCACCGGCCGCTGGCAGGGCGCGGGTGTCTTCAACATGGAGCAGTTCGACCCTGATCCGTTCATGGACGCCCTCAATCGACATGGCCTGCCCTGGACCGTGGTGAATAAGGAAGTCTTTAACGGCTAAGCGCGTAGCCGTGCTACGCGTTGCCGATTTAGGATTTGGGAGTTGGGAGTTTTTTCACTTCTGAGTTCAATGTTCTGAGTTCCACGTTCTGCGTTCAGAAGCGGCGTGAAACGCCGCCCGGACGAGCAGACGCTCGTCCCTCCGGCGCTCCGCAAGCCTGGCAAAAGGATTTGTAATGACACCCGTAACGAAGCACCTCGTCGGTTACAAATGGGTTGCGGTTCTGCTCTTCGTTGCCGCTGCGGTTTCAGGGTGCCGCGTGGTCCAGTCCGCGGCCGATGCGCCGGGACAGGCGGTCCGCGCCGTCACCCCGCCCAGCGTGCAGGCCAAAGAAGAAGGTCCCGATCCAGTCGAGATTCAGTCGTTGGTGATGCGCTTTGGCGACGATTTTATCAGTCGCTTGACCACGGGCATCGACGCGCTCCAAATGAACGGCGAGCCCATGCCGACGACCGAGAAGCTGCGCAGCAAGCTCGCAGTGGGCTCGGCCGTCTGCGCCATTGCCTCGGGGCCCAACATCCAGGCCAACCTCCTCGACATGACCGCCTTCGTCATGGAGACGCGCATGTCACTCGAGACACCGCGATATGCGGAGCGCTTCGGTGCCACGGCACTGCCGCTGGTGGAAACGTGTCTCAACGCCGAGACCGGCCTCTGGAGTGTCTGCGAGCGGATTCTTAAGCCGGAGCAGCAGACCGAACTGCGCGAGGCGATCGATCTCTGGCATCGTCAGAACTCGACGGGTGATTGGCCGCCCGGCGTGCGCACGGTAGGATTGGCGATCGAGATCGTGCAGGCGAGGCGTCAGAGTAGCGGCCAAGGTGTCAATCTCCTCGGAGCGCTGTTGCTCGACCCGTTGGCGAAACTCGATCCCACCCGCCGGGAACTCGCCGAAATACGCCTTTTTGCCGAGCGCGCACTCTTCGTCGGGCGCAACATGCCCTACCTGCTGCGCTGGCAGGTTGAACTGCTCAGCCAGACGACGCTGGAACAGCCCGTCATCCAGATGTGGACCACCAACGTGCCCCATCTGGTGCAGGCGGCAAGCCGCATGGAGAAGACCGTATCCCACGTTGCCGAGGCCGCCTCGCGCCTCGCTACGACAGCCGAGCAACTGCCGTCCCAGGTTGCCGCCGAGCGTGAAGCTCTGGTAAAGACGTTGCGCGACGAGCAGGAAAAGACCCTCACGCCTCTCGTGGAAGGTGTACGGGAGACTCTGCTGGCAGGCTCCGGACTCGCCACGAATGCCACCACCATGCTCGCTACGTTCGACGGCGTACTGGAGCGGATGGGGGTTGATAGCTCGAAGAGCAACGCCCCACCAGCACAGGCGGCGGCAAGGGAAGAGAGCACACCCTTCCGCATTCAGGACTACAGCGAGGCAGCCGAACGACTTGAGGCCTCCGCGCTGCGTCTGACCGAACTGCTCCAGACCTTCGACCAAACCCTCGGCGCCAACAGCCGCGAAGCGCTGGCGGCACAGATCGACCCTGTTGTCCGGCGCACCCGCGCGGAGACCGAAGCGCTGATTGACCACCTCTTCCACCGCGCGTTGCAACTCATAGGCGCCCTGCTATTGGCCGCTCTGGCCTACCGCCTCATCGCGAGCCGAATATCACGTGCGCCGCGCTCGTGACCGGGCTCAGCCGTCCAGTTCAGCCGTCCAGCGCGGCCAACAGCGCGTCGGTCTGGGATTCGGTCCCGATCGTGATACGCAAGTATTCTCCCGTCTCGGGGCCGGGAAAATAACGCACGTAGATTTTCTCGGTCTTGAGCGCCTCAAAGAGCCGCGCGGCGTCGCCATCCGGCGGACGCGCGAACAGGAAGTTGGTTTGCGAATCGCAGACTGTCCAACCGCGCTGACGCAGTTCCGTCGTCAGTCGGGCGCGGGTGGCGCGGATGCGCCGCACATTCTCCTGCATGTGCGGCAGGTCGTTCAACGCGGTCAGGCCTAGGATCTGCGCCAGCATGTCCATGTTGTACGAGTCCTTGATCTTATAGAGCGCACCGATCAACGCGGACGGGCCGATCACGTAGCCGAAACGCAGACCCGCCAACGAGAAGGACTTGGAGAGCGTACGCATCACCAGCGTGTTGGCGTTGTCCGCTGCCAAAGCTAGATCCATGCAGGTATCGTCGGCGAAGTCGCCGTACGCCTCATCGATCATCACCACGCCGCGGAAGGTGCGGCAGAAGGCGGAGACCGACGCCTTGTCGTGCATCAGGCTGGTCGGCGCGTTGGGGTTGGTGATGAAAAAGAGCGAAGCGGCGTCATCCGCCGGCGTACGCCATGTGAACCCCGGCCCCAGCGCAACCGGACGCCGCGTCACACCGCGGATATCCGTCAGCACCGGATAGAGCGAATAGGAAGGCTCGAAGTATCCCACGCTGCCGTCGTTCTCAACAAACGCGCGCGTGCAGAGCGCCAGAATCTCATCCGATCCGTTACCGACAAAAACCTGCTCGACCGTGCAGCCATGGATCTCGGCGATCCGTTGCCGCAGCGCCATGAAAACTGGGTCGGGGTAGAGGCGCAACCGGGCGGCATCAAACGTGCGCAGCGCCTCGGCCACCTTGGGACTCGGCGCATAGGGATTCTCGTTGGTGTTGAGCTTGATGATACGCGCGTCTTTCGGCTGCTCACCGGGCGTGTAGGCTGTCAGGGCCTGAACATTTTTACAGATCATGTGAAAACCAAATGATACGGGTTACAAAAAAACAGCAAGAGTGTAACACAGAACCCCCGCCACGTCATAAGATTAGTGGCAGTGGTTGGTGGTTTCGGGTTTCATCACTAACGCACTAATGCCCCCTTCCTTTTCCATTGATTTTATGGCACTATGAAGACGCGTTCAGATGCCACGGAAACCGCAATTTGAAAAAAGGAGAACACCGTGTCGGCCGAAATCACTCCGATTCTTAGTCCAGAAACCTCCCCAACTCTACTTCCCCAAAAGCTCGGGTGGATCCCCACCTGGATCGTCGGCCGACGCTACTACGCTACAGTTCCTCCTGCCGACACCGCCCTCTTTTGCGAGCGTCAGCCCGACAATCCCCACGACGCCGACGCCATCGCCGTCTATGTGCCGGGCGGTGGCCAGGCGGGGCATCTGCCGCGCCACGACGCCGCTTACCTCGCACCGCTGGTTGATCGCGGTATCGTGCGTCTGGAAGCGCGGCTGGCCGGGCCGGACGATCCCGAC
Source organism: Lentisphaerota bacterium (assembly GCA_012838435.1). GTDB lineage: Bacteria > Verrucomicrobiota > Kiritimatiellia > RFP12 > UBA1067 > DUPH01. The sequence continues at coordinate 21,358 of DUPH01000196.1, forward strand.
AACCGCACACCAATCAGGCTGGAGGTCTGGGCCGCTGAACAGGTCGCCGATCTGGCCGGCCGTTCCGCCGACACCACCGAAGCGGTCTGGCACCATCAACTTCTGGGACTGTGGCAAAACCGGGCACGCTACACGCATACCGCGCTCGATGCATTTCGGGACGAGATGCGGCCGCTTTTCCATGCGGGCGGCCTGTGGCCCGAAACCCAGCTTTTCTACCGCCTGCTCAAAGGCACGGTCGCCGACGGCGTAGCGGTTGCGGAACAAGCCCGTCAGGAAGAGTTGAAACGCAAGGCCGAGGAGGCCGAACGCCGCCTTGCAGAACAATTGGCCGAGTGCCGTACCGCGATTGCCTGCAAGCCGTGCGGTCCGCTGCTGCCGTTCGGCCACCTCTCCGTCCTGCCGTTGCGCGCAGTGCGTCCGACGGGAGTCATGCCGCTCGCGTCGGCCATACGCGAAGGCACCGCCGCAATCACCTGCCGCACGGAGACCGACTCCCTGTGCAAACTGCAGATGAGGGTAGAGCAAGGACACTGCGTGTTGGCGGTACAGCATGAGGTGCTCGACACAACGCTCGGTCGCGTCCGGGTTCTGCACGACTCTGTGTTCGCGCCCGGACTCGTGGAGAAAGAGTTGCTTTACGTCGTAAAAGCCGAGCGCGGCTCGTCCAAGCGGCGCAAGCCGGTTTTCATGGCCGATGCCGTCATGCCGGAGCCCGCCCTGCCCGAACTGCCGCAGGAGGCCACCGGGTTCGCCCTCTTCCGTGGTGTGAAGCCGCTGGAGATCGTGCTCTTCGCACATCCCGACTGCGCAGTCGCAGCGCTGCCCCTGCTGTGCATGCGCTCGTGGCATCTCAAACCCGCCACGCCCGAGCCGTCGGCTACCGAGGCCTTCGCCGCAATACAACCCATTTTTCTCGACACGGCGTTCAACATCAACCCGCCCTACATCAGCTTCACCGACAGCGCCCCCGGCGTCAGCGGCGTCGCCATGATCCTCAACAAGGGCCTCGTCTACCTGCGCGTTGAAATCAAAGAAGACGACACATGCGAAAAGAAGCCCATTTGCGTTAATTGAAACGTCAAAAAAAGAGAAGGAGTAGAAATGAACAGAAGAACATTTTTGAGTACGACGGCTTTGGCTGTGACGGGAATGAGGGCGCTGGCGCAGGAGACGATGGTTTTGCAACAGACTCCATCGCTTGATTCAATCGAAGAAAAACCGCGCAAAGTTCCTGTCGTGAAAGCGTGTGACGTGTGTGTGCTAGGCGGTGGCTGCACGGGTGTCTTTGCCGCCGTTCGGGCGGCGCAGATGGGCGCTCGTGTAGCACTGGTTGAAAAACAGAACGCATTTGGCGGCATGGCCACCGCAGGCATCGTCAACGTCTGGCACAAACTCATCAGCAATAGCCAAGACAGAAAGCAGATCATCGGCGGATTGACCGAGCAGGTGATCAAAAAGCTCGAACTGCTTGGGGCGGTAAATTCAGATGCCCACGGATTTTATCTCAATACTGAAGAGTTGAAAATTGAGCTTGATGCACTTGTGTTGGAACATAAAATCACCCCGTATCTCAATACGGTTTATGTCGGTGCGCAACTGCAGCACAACCAGATCAACGCGGTTTTCATCGAGAATAAAAATGGACGCCAGGCAATCAGGGCGAAGGTCTTTATCGATGCTACCGGCGATGGCGATCTGGCGATGCACGCCGGGCTACCGTTTGAAATACGCGATGGCCTACAGCCGCCGACCACCTGTGCGAAAATCATCGGGTTGCCTAAAAATATCCGTAAGCTGATTGACGTGCATCGGGAGGAGTTCGGGCTGGTGCCAGACGCCACATGGGATGCGGAAATCCCGAGCTCCAGCGGAGTTAAAATGTGCGCGTATCGTCATGTCTTCGATACGGTCGCCACCGATGCAGATCAGTTGACAGCCGCCGAGATCGAAGGGCGACGTCAAGTTCGTGTCTATATGAACATCGCACGAAAATATGGCGGAGAGTTTAATAAGCCCTGCCTGCTTGATCTGCCATCATCGCTCGGCATTCGCGAAACGAGATCATTTAGCGCCAACTACACGTTAACCGGTGAGGATGTGCTTGCATGCAGACGCTTCGAGGACGCGATCGCCAACGGGACTTATCCCGTCGACATCCATGACCCTAAGACCGGCACATACAAGTTCCAGCGTTTAAAGGGTGATTTTTATCAAATCCCCTTTTCGACGATGGTAAGCGACAAAAGTCCGAATCTTGTGTTGGCTGGCCGCATGATTTCGGCTGACCGCGTTGCGTTCGGTGCCGTGCGGGTGATGGTCAATCTCAATCAGACCGGTGAAGCCGCCGGAGTCGCGGCTGCGTTGGCGGTCTCAGGTTCAAAAACCGTACCGCAGATATCTGCGAAGGCCGTAAGGGAAAATCTGGCTAAACTCGGTGCGGTGATTATTTAAAGGTAGGGTTTTGACTTGCATCTTTCATGCGAAATTGTTGATAATGTCGGCCACTTTCAATTACCAAAAGGCGATTTACATGAGCGGAAAAAGCGGAAAGAAGAGCGTCGCACCTGAGACACCCAAACCGGTGGAGGTGCCGATCCCTGAGAACCTGCCGGAAGAGTTGTTGCCCCTCTATGATTGGTGGAAGGCGAACGGCAAGCAGTTTTTGATTACATTGGCTGTCGCGGCGGTGCTGTTGAGCGGTGCGCTCACGTTCAAGCGCGTGCGCACAGGCAAGATCGCCGCTGCCAATCAGGAACTGCTCAGGGCCAATTCGTTGGATGAGTTGGAGGCAGCAGTCGCAAAATACGGCTCGACCAAGGCCGGGAATGCGACGCGGATGCGGCTGGCCAAAGCGTATTTTGATGCGTCGAAATATGAAGAGGCGCTGCAAGCGTACGATCTCTGCCTGCGCAAGGGCGCACCGGCTGGCTTTAAAGAGATTGCGGAGTTGGGGCGTGCACATACGCTGGAAGGTCTCAACCGGCTGGACGAGGCGTTACAGGCTTTCCAGACATTTGAGAAGAACTACGCCAACCATTTTCTGCGTCCCCAGGCCGTTATGGGAATCGCCCGCGTCATGACCCTGCAAGGCAAGAAGGATGAGGCAAAAAAACTCCTCGAAAACCTGAAAGCTGAAAAAACGGACGACGCCGTCTGGGAAATGGCAATCGCCAACCTCGAAGGGGTGATCACCCGTTACGAGCCGCGTGCGGAACGTTCGCTGTTTGACGCTGCCAATGAGGCCGCCAAGGCCGTTGACGCGCCAGCCCCGATCACCGTGCCTGCAACGACACCTCCGGTCGCAGTTCCGGCGGTACCGGTGCCTGCGCCCGCTCCGGCGGCGCCCGCTGCAGCGACACCGGCACCTGCTCCCGCGGCGGATGCGAAACCGGCACCTGCACCTGCTCCGGTAGCCAAGCCGACAGCGGCAGTTCCGGCAGAACCGGCAAAGCCGACTCCCGCAGCAGCAAAGCCTGCTCCCGCTCCGGCTCCGGCGGCGGATGCAAAGCCAGCTGCTCCGGCAGCGGCCGCGAAGTAACGCGCGTCAGCTATACTTCAAGCGCTGGAAGATGCCGTCGCAAATGTGATCTTCGAGGCGCTTGATCCACTCCTCATGGCTCACGTCCGGCGGACGGAACCGCGCCCCCCACCCTTGCTTGGTCAAGGCGTAGATCACGCATTGCGATTGGATGTTGCTGGCCCAGAGGGCAAGCGTCACGGGGTCGTCATCCTGCAAGCCCATGCGCAAGAGACGCAGGAAGCATTGGCGCACCGGTTTGGCGAACTTTTCTTCGATATCGTACGTCAGGTCTGACGGCACGCACTCTTCAAGCGCCATCAGACGCGCCACCCAGAGTTCGGGCGGTTTTTGCGCCGCGCAAATTTGCAGTGAACGTGCCACCCACGTCCGCACGGCCCGCTGCCACGAGGCTGCATCAGTAACGGTGTCGGGGATTGTCAGCAGTGTCTTGCCCATATTTTCGAACAGGGTCGCGATCACCGCCTTGTAAAGCTCAGCCTTGGAATGAAAGTAGTAATTCACGAGCGCAACGTTAACTCCGGCCTTCGCGCAAATCATGCGCGTCGTGGCGGCGCGGAAGCCGTGCTCGGCGAAGGTTTCGGCCGCAGCGTCCAATATCTTCTGGCGCGTGCTGACAGGATCATCTGCCGCGATAATTTTTGTTTGTGATTTCTTCACTGTAAATAGAGAAGATCCGGTACCAGCTTGATGAGCTGGTTACGACAGAAAGCGTAAATCTGGTCGGCCGGTGTGCCCATCATGCGCCGTACACTGTCGGCCAGCGCCTTGGCGTCGGCAAACGAAATCTGGCTGATGGCCCGTTTCACAAGGCGGATGAGATTCGGCGACATGCTGAGTTCATCCACGCCCATGCCGATAAATAACATCGCCATCACCGGATCGGCCGCCGTTTCGCCGCACACCGAAACCCTCAGGCCGTTGGCATGCGCGGCCGTCACAGCAAGGTCGATCAATTGCAGCACGGCCGGATGTGTCGGTTGATAGAGACGCGCGACCGTTTCATTCACGCGGTCAACAGCCAGCGTGTACTGGATCAGGTCGTTGGTACCGATCGAGAAAAACTCGCACTCCTTGGCCAGCGCATCCGCGATCAGTGCCGCAGCCGGAACTTCGATCATCACACCACGCTGGATCGATTCGTCAAAGGGGATGCCTTGGGCCTTCAGTTCAGCCATGCAGGTGTGCAGTTCCATGTTGGCGGCATGCAGTTCATCAATCGTCGTGACCATCGGGTACAGGATCTGCACGTTGCCGTGCGCGCTGGCGCGCAGAACGGCACGCAGTTGGCGATGAAAGACATCGGGATTGCGCAAAAGGAAGCGGATCGAGCGGTTACCCAGGAACGGATTGGCCTCTCTGTGCATTATGCCGCCGCTTTTGGGCATCTTGTCGCCGCCCAGATCCAACACGCGTATAGCAACCGCTTGTCCGTCCGGCAAAGCGCGCGCCACCTCCGTATATGCCTGCGTCTGCTCCTCCTCGCTCGGCTCGCGGTCTTCTTGCAGCCACAAGTACTCAGTGCGGTAGAGGCCGATTCCCTCGGCACCGGCCGTATGCAGATCGGCCAGCGCCGTACTGCTGTCGACATTCGCTAAAAACGGCACAGGGCGGACATCCAGTGTGCGCCCCGGTTGCATCGTGGCTTGTTCCAGCGACTCTGTCAGCGTCCGCGAGCGGGCCATCATTTTTTCAAAGGCTGCGCGCTCTTCACTGTCCGGATTGACGACCACCTTGCCGCGCGTCCCATCGAGCAACAGCAGGTCACCGCTCTTGACGTGTGCCGAAAGCGCGCCCAGTCCGACCACGGCGGGAATACCCAGCGCACGCGCCAGCAATGAAGCGTGCGACGTGGTACTACCGCGGTCGGTGGCAAACCCGAGGATCTGATGCTTGGGGAGCGAAATTGCCTCAGAGGGCGAGAGTTCGTCTGCCACCACGATGCACGGATACTCCACGCGCAACGCAGACGCATCACTGCCGACGCCCGACAAATTACGCAGAATACGTTTTACGATATCGCCGACATCCTGCGCACGCTCGCGCAAATAGGAGTCGTCCATCGCATCGAAAATGGACGAGTAGGTGTCGGCAACCTGCTTGACCGCTGCCTCGGCGTTACGCAGGTCTTTAACGATTTTTTCTTTGCAGGTACTCTGTAGAGTCGGATCATCAAGAATCATCAGATGACCGTCAAAAATGGAGGCTTCATCACCGTTGATGCGTTTTTTCAACTCCTGCGCCAGCGTATTGATCTGCGTCCGCGTCAACGCAAACGCATCCACCAGCCGTGCCACTTCATGTTCGACCTGTTCCGGCTCGATCCGGTATTCCGGCACCTGCTCGCTGGAACCGGCACGATACAGAAAGGCCGGCCCCATGACGAATCCACGGGAAACGGCTAGTCCTGTCATTACGCGCATCTCGTCACGCGCGGTATCGCAGGCGGCATGTGTGTCACTGTTCATCGGGAATATCGAACTTACGGGCGACCAGCGCCTCCAACTCATCAAGTACATCGTGCGACTGCGGACCGGATGCCGTAACCTTAAGCTTGGTGCCGCACACTGCTTCCAGCGTCATCAAGGCCATAATGCTCTTGCCGGACACGACGGTTCCGTCCTTTTCGACATCGACTTCAGCATTGAAGCGTGATGCCACCTTGGCGAAAAGTCCCGCCGGACGGACATGCATGCCGTATTTATTCAGCAGCACGAATTCCCGGGTTTCTTTGTTTGTAGTAGTCTTGGCCACTTTCCCGCTCTCCTCTATGTGGAATGGTGTCGCTTAATCCGCGACTCCAACTCGCTCACCGCGACAAACCCCGATGATCGAACCTTGTGTTCTTGCGCCGCCGTCTCCACCAGATTCACCAGATCACGGCCTAGAGCCACGGGGATAACCAATTGCGGCACCTCCACACCGAGAAATTCACGACGTAAATCATCCATTCCTGTGCGGTCCAACTCGGCATCGGCCTCGCCCTGCCGTTTCAGCGTCACCACCAGGTCCACCTGTTTCTCGCCACGCACCGCCGCCACGCCGAAAATAGAAGGCACGTGGATAATCCCGATCCCGCGGATCTCCATGAAGTACTGGGTCACCGGCAAAGCCGACCCCAGCAGGGTGTTGTTGCTGTCACGCCGGAACTGCGTCAGGTCGTCCGCGACCAGCGCATGCCCCCGCTTGATTAGCCCCAGCGCGGTCTCGCTTTTGCCGAGCCCGGCCGCGCCCTCAATGAAGACGCCGACTCCCGCCACCTCCAACATCGTTCCGTGAACCTTGCACCGCGGCGCGTACAGCTCCTCCAGCACAAAGGAGACGGAATGGACAAAGTGGCGCGTCACCATGTTTGTCCGCAGCACACAGACGTTGTTACGCTTGGCCAAGCGCTCCACTTCTGGGAAAATGCGCTTGCCGCGCGTAAAGACGATGCACGGGATTTTTTTTGCAAACAACTCTTCAAGGCGCTGCACGCGCTGCGCCTCGGGCATGGACGAGAGATACTCGAACTCTGCCATACCGATCACTTGGATGCGCTTGTGCGCGAAGTGCCGGTAAAAACCCGACAAGGCGAGACCGGGGCGGTGTGCGACAGGCTCAACAATTACCCGTCGCAGACCGATCCGTCCCGTCACCAGTTCCAAGCCAAGCCGTTCACGGCCGGCCTCAAAAAACTGGCCGACCGTAACGCGTGACGGCCGGGCTTGGCTCTGCTTCGGTCCCGCCATTACTTCCTGCTCGCGACCCGTGTATACGAATGTTTGCGCTTGCGAATCGTCTTGCGCAGTTGCTTTTCAACACGCGCCACGGCCGTGTCGATCGCCGCGCGCGCGTTATCGGCAAACTCTTTGCTACCGACCGCTGTCAGGTTCTTCTGTTGCGCAACGACCTGCGCCTCGTACATATGGCGCTGCATATCCACGACCACGCGCACGCTCTCGATTCTTGGGAACTCCTCTACCAACTTGGTCGCGCGGAGTTCCGCATATCTCTTGATTCCGGGCGGTGCATCTTGCTGACGAATCGTCACTTCAATGGGCATAACTGGCATAGGTGGCATCCTCCTTGGTTGTCCCGCATGGGAGCGGGCTTGTTAGTTTGGTTACATTCTGAAATTCTGTCCGAGATAGAGACGGCGCGCCGTCTCATCCTGCACTAAGAAATCACTCGATCCTTCGCGCAGGATCTTACCGTCATAAACGAGATAAGCACGGTCCACGATCGACAGCGTCTCGCGAACGTTGTGATCGGTCACGATGATGCCGAGCCCGCGGTCGCGCAGCCCCCTGACGATCTCCTGGATGTCATGCACCGCCAACGGATCCACCCCGCTGAACGGTTCGTCCAGCATCAGGATCGCCGGACTGCGCACCAGTGCGCGCGCGATCTCAAGCTTGCGCCGCTCGCCGCCGCTCAGCGTGTAGGCGCGTTGCCGGGCAACCTTCGTCAGGTTCAGGCTGGCGAGCAGTTCCTCGGCGCGTGCGCGGCGTTCGGCTTTCGTCAAATCCATGGTTTCAAGAATCGCCAGCACATTCTCCTCCACCGTCAGCTTACGGAAGGTGGAGGGCTCCTGCGCCAGATAACCCAGTCCAAGCCGCGCACGACGGTAGACCGGCATGCGCGTGATGTCCTGCCCGCGGAACGTGACCGTACCGTCATTCGGACGCACCAAGCCCACCACCATGTAAAAGGTGGTCGTTTTGCCCGCTCCGTTAGGCCCCAACAGACCGACGATCTCGCCACACGAGACGTGCAGCGACACACCATCCACGACGGTGCGCGTCCCGTAATGCTTCACCAAGCCGTCCGCTTGAATATCCGGCACTCGCTCGATGTTTTGTTCAACTGCATCATTCATTCGTGAAATCACATTCCCTGCGGGATCAGTTTCTTGGTGTCGGCTTTGTTGAAGGTACCCGGCGGCAGCACCACGCGTCCCGGCGACACCTCCATCCGCTCATCGTCCAGCCAGAACGTAATGCGGTTACCGGTCACCTCGCCGCCCTCATCGCCCTGCCGCATCAGGCGGGCATTGCCGGTCATCACGATCTGGCCATCCTTTCTGGTATAGACTGCCTTGTCACAACTCGCCAACCGGTTGAGGTTGGTGATGACCACCTTGCCGACCGCCATAATCTGCTGCACGTCGTTGGTTCCCTCCATGAACACCAGCAGGCGGTCCGAGCTCATCATGAACTGTGGGTCGTCCACCACCACATTTTCATCAAAAAGGATCACACCCTCTTTATTGTCAAACTCAATGCGTTCAGCGGTGATCACCGCCTCGCGCTGGGGTTCCGCCTGCGTCCCAGCCCCCGCCGCCTTCGCATCGGTTACTTTGGCCACGCCGGCTTCCTTGGTTGCGCCGGCTTCCTTGGCCTCTCCGACCTCCTTGGCCGCGCCGCCATCCGCCGCCGCTTGGGCAAACACACCTGCCGCCGCCAGCAACCCCGCCGCCACGACAATCATCCCCGTAAACCGTTTCAGTTTCATAAGAGCCTCCCGAAATTACTCCGAATGCGATACGTCCGTATCTCGCACTCGCCCATGATCTTAATATACTCGCCCACCGTTGAAAAGTACATACCGCGCCCTTTAAGCCGGTCATTGTCCTTTTCAACCGTCACCCGACCATCGCAGTACCCGTGCCGGGCCTCGCGATCAAACAGGCATCCCTCGGCCGTGAGCACGCCGTCTGGCTTTCCCTCGGCCGTCAAAAGCTCTACCGTCACACCTTCCGCAAAAATCAAGCCGTTCGTGAAGACCTGCGCCTTTTCCGCGCGCAACCGCGCCCGGATGCGCCCGTCTTCGTAGTAGTCCAGCGGCAACGCGAGGTTTTCGACCGGCGTCGTCATGGCCGCCTTGGCCGTTGACCAACGTTCGGCCAACGGACGCCACGCAGCATCGTCGTGCCGGTTGAACCAACGCGCGACGTCCGGATCCTCGGCCGTCGCCGTCGCCTGGACGACGCTCGCCGCGAAGACCGCCAGCGCCACGCGCAATACGCTGCGCCTCTGTTCAGCGCACCAGACCATGAATCGCTCCCAGCGTTTGCCACAATCGTTTCAAATCCTTGAAGGGAATGGCGTTCGCCTTGTCCGAGAGGGCTTCGGCAGGATTGACATGCGTCTCCATGAACACGCCGTCGACCCCCGTCGCCACCGCAGCGCGCGCCAAGGCCGGTGCCCAGCGTCCGTCCCCCCCGCTCATCTTGCCCGCGCCGCCCGGCCGCTGCACGCTGTGTGTGGCGTCGAACACCACCGGCACGCCCAATTCACGCATAATCAGCAAACTGCGCATATCCGCCACCAGATTGTGATAGCCAAAGCTCGCCCCGCGCTCGGTCAGGATGATCTTGTCGTTTCCGGCCGAACGGATCTTCTCAATCACGTTGACCATGTCTTCAGGCGCGAGGAACTGCCCCTTCTTGACGTTGACCGCCTTGCCGGTCTCCGCCGCCGCCACCACGAGGTCAGTCTGACGGCACAGGAACGCCGGAATCTGCAGGATGTCCACCACCTCGGCGGCAATCGCCGCCTGATCAGGCTCATGGATGTCGGTCAGGACCGGCACCCCGAAGCGGTCACGCACCTCTTGCAACACCGCCAGTCCTTCGACCAACCCCGGCCCGCGATAGGAATCCACCGAGGTGCGGTTCGCCTTGTCGAACGAAGCCTTGAAAACCAGCGGCACCTCCAGCTCTTCTGCGAGCCGCACCAGACGCGCCGCGAGGTCCACCGTGCCCTTGGTCGACTCAATCACGCACGGTCCGGCAATGAATGCCAGCCGCTTGCCGCCGAACACGACGTTGCCCACTTTGACCTGTTTCACGCTCACTCTTTCGACTCCTGGCCTTCGCTTTCCACTCTTTGCCTAAGCATTGCTTCGACCGCCGGCACATCCTCCGGCGTGTCAACGCCCACACCCAAATCCTCGGTCTGAATGACCGCGATACGCGCGCCCAGATAGAGGGCACGCAACTGCTCCAAACTCTCAGTCCGCTCCAATAGGCACGGCGGCTCCCGCACGAGCCGCTTCAGAAACGCGCCGCGATAGGCATAGATGCCCAGGTGGCGCAGATAGAGCCCGGACGCCAAATCCGGTTCACCGTCGCGGCGACACGGAATCGGCAGCCGCGAAAAGTAAAGCGCCCCGCCGTCACGCGCCAACACCACCTTGACCACCGTACGCGCTTCGAGATCGCGCATCGAACGGATCGGACACGCAGCGGTCGCCATGGCCCAGCCGGCATCTGCCTTCATACGCGCGGCCAGCGCGTTGATCAGCGCCGGATCGATCAACGGCTCGTCCCCCTGGATATTGATCACGATATCGTCATCGCTGGGCTGCGCCGCCTCGGCCACCCGGTCGGTGCCGGATGGATGGTCGGCGCGCGTCATCGCCACTTTGACAAAACCGGACACCGCGTCCGCAATCCGGACGTCATCAGTGGCGACCATAATGTCATCAAGCGCACTCGCCCGCCGCGCCGCTTCCACGACCCACTGCACCAATGGCTTCCCACAAATCGGGTGCAGGCTCTTGCCTGGAAACCGCGTCGAACCCCAGCGCGACGGGATCACGCCTATTACACGCATGCTGTTATTTCCTAATGAATTGAAAACGAGCGTATTTTCCGTGTTTCTTCAATGAGAGTCAAGCTTCAACCCGGGGGCGATTCAACTCCGTTGAACGCGCCCCCGGATTATTTAGGATTTAGGAGTTAGGAGTTTTCTACTTCTGCGTTCTGTGTTCTACGTTCTGCGTTCTGAGCCACCTCACAGCCTTACCGCCTCACTGCCTTACCGCCTCACAGCCTTACCGCCACTGCCCACTGCCTTACTGCCGACTGGGAGTTTGCAGTTTCTTCAGCTGCGGGAAGAGAATCACGTCGCGAATCACCTCGGTACCGGTCAGCATCATGACCAGCCGGTCAATCCCCATACCGAGCCCGCCCGTCGGCGGCATGCCGTGCTCCAGCGCGGTGATAAAATCCTCGTCGATCTTTTCCGTGTCTTCGCCCACCTGGTCGGCAAACGCTTTGCGTTGCGCTTCGGGGTCATTCTGCTCGGTATAGCCGGGGCACAACTCCTTGCCGGCAACGACAAACTCAAAGACGTCGACCAGTTCCGGATCATCCGCGCAGGCTTTGGCCAGCGGCACGAACTGACGCGGAACGCGCGTCACGAACGTCGGCTGACGCAACGTCTTTTCAACCAATTTGTCGTAAACTTCGTGGGTAATCAGTAGGTGATCCCACGCCGGATCGATCTCAAGCCCCTGTGCCTCTGCCTTGGCACGCGCCTGCTGCACCGTCAAATCGAACCAGTCCTGCCCCATCATCTCCTTGACCGCGTCCTTGTAGGCGATCTCGCGGTAAGGCGGCGTGAAGTCTAAAATCTCCTTGGCTTCGCCGTACTCGACGGTCAGGCGTCCCAAAACCTTCTCGCAGAGGTGCGGCAGCAGTCCCTCGATAATCGCCTTCATCGAGGTGCGGTCGCCATACGCCTCGTAGACCTCGAGCACCGTGAATTCAGGATTGTGCGTGCGGTCGATGCCCTCGTTGCGGAAGTTCTTGCCCAGTTCGAAAATCTTGTCGAAACCGCCCACAATCAGGCGCTTGAGGTAGAGTTCCGGTGCGATACGCATCACCATCTCGGTATCGAGCGCGTTGTGGTGCGTGTAGAAGGGCTTGGCAGCGGCGCCGCCGGCCTGAGCCTGCATCATCGGAGTCTCGACCTCGATAAAGCCGCGGGCATGCAAAAAGTTACGGATTTCCGCGAGGATCGCGCTGCGCTTGTTGAAGCGGTCGCGCGACTCGGGATTCATCATCAGATCCAGATACCGCTTGCGGTAGCGTTCCTCGACATCCTGCAAGCCGTGGAACTTCTCCGGCGGCTGTAAAATCGCCTTGCCCAGGAAACTCCATGAATGCACTTCAATGGTCGGCTCGCCCGCGCGGGTCGTGAAAAGCCGCCCCTCGACCCCGATGAAATCGCCAAGGTCCAGATGTTTGAAGCCCTCGAACAACGTCTCGCTGAGCAGATCCTTCTTGATGAAGATCTGGAAGTTGGCCGTCCCGTCGCTGATCGTGGCGAACGAGGCCTTGCCCATGCGCCGGATCGTCATCAGCCGACCCGCCGCCCGCACTTTTTTATCCTCTTCAAATCCAGCGCGTACTTCGGAAAGACGGGTACGTTCGAACGCCCGTCCGTACGGTTCGAAGCCCAACTCCTCCAGCTTCCGGAGATTCACAATGCGCTGCGCGCGGTACTCATTGACCGATTGTTGTTGTTCCTCTGACATGACCTAGTTTTCCTTCCGTGACGGCACACTGTAGCATACTTTGCACCCCGTGTCAGTCACGAGAACAATTTCACCGCGGACCACGCGGTTGGAAGTAAGAGGTAAGAGGTAAGAAGTAATAGGTAATGGGCAGTGAGCAGTGGGCAGCGGGCGCTTCAAATTACCCATCCCTTGGTTGTCTAACTTTTTGTGATCACCAAGTGGTCACAAAGCTGAGCGCGACTAAGGACAGGTATTTAGACGTCAATTATCACATCAAGAAGATATTCGAGAGCCTCGAATTGCTACCAGAGGCAACTATTCGAAAATTTCGAATAGTTCAGTAGGAAGGTGGACGCCAAGTCACACGTTCAGTGGATCACTACAATCTCCAAGACAAACTCTTCCTGTCGGACTACGACCGCTTCATCTTGCAATTGCAAGAGGCAAAGACCAAGGATTCTCCATGAGTCGTCCAAACACCTGTCCCTTTAGTCGTCTAATACCGATTTAACAGGAATATAACAGATCCCCACGTGGCTCGTTTTTTGAAGTGGCCCTTCAGGCCACGAATGTTGGCGTGACCCAGACCCAAGGCGGCGTTCCGCTTACCCTGGGCTAAGGTGAAGCCGCCACTCCGGGGCTTTGGCTCTGCGCTCAACGCTCATGCACTAACGAACTCCTGCAGGCGGAGCCCACAACTCAATTTAAGATGCTCGCAAGTCTGGCAAATGATTTGGAGCGGCGGCAAGCGGTATTCCGCGCGACGCCGCTTTAGCGTGGACGGACCGGAAAGCGGTGCCGCGACCCGCGCACAGCGCGGCTCTTGTCACTCGCACTCCAAAATAAAAACCGAGCAATGCTTTTGCTCTCAAGATTGCGAGCCACTACGTGGTCGCAATAAGAGGGGTTGACTCGTGACCCGCGACGTGCGACCGCCAAGGGCTCCAATCTCAAATCACAAATTGTTTCCGCCCAGCCCGTTATTATATTGTCTGTTCACTACACAAGCCGCTCGCCCGTCGTCCCGGCCGCCAGCGACACATGCTTGAGCCCTTTGATGGCTTTGAGGCGGTTGAGCAGCGTGTGGATTTCGGAAGGTTGGCCGCGCACGGCGATGATCTCTAGGCAGTTGTGATGATCGAGATGCACATGCTGCGTCGAGATGATCGCCGTGTGGTGGTCGTGCTGAACCTGCGTGAGGATTTTAACAATGTTGCTGGTGTGGTGGTCGTAGACCAGCACGATCGCGCCAGCCACCTCTTCTCCGTCCTGCCACTCGGTCTGCACCAGACTGGCGCGGATCAGGTCGCCGACCGCCTTCGAGCGGGTCGGACAACGCTCCGCCTTGATTTTCGCATCGAACTGCCGCATGAGCGACTCTTCCAACGAGACGCTGAAACGTGTCAGGGACATGACTGCTCCTCCTTCATCGCTAGACCGTAGCACGTCTGCCGCACAGATGCAATAATGAGATGAAGAGGGTTCCTAGCTTCAAGTTTAACACTTCTGTGTTCGATGTTTGACGTTCGACATTCGGCGTTCTCACAAAACAAAAAAAAAGGGGATGGCGAATATTCCGCCATCCCGTTCGACTCTAAACAGGTCCGTTCGTTTCCGTGATTAGAGAAGCTGGTTCACTGCGGCGACGATGTCGCGGTCATGCGGCAGGAAGGCGTCTTCCAGCGAATAGGCCTGCGGCGCGATGCCGTTCTTGGCACCGACGCGCAGAACCGGAGCGTCCAACGAATCAAAGGCTTCGGCCATGATACGCGACGCGATCTCGCCGGTGTAGCTACCGATGTCGACACAATGGCTGGCAACCACGCAGCGGCCGGTCTTGCGCACCGAGGCGAGGATCGTCTCGATGTCCAGCGGCACCAGTGAGCGGATGTCGACAACCTCGGCTGAGATATCCTGCGCAGCGAGCGTGTCCGCCGCCTTCAGCGCCTCGTAGAGCATCGGCCCCCACGTGATGATCGAAACCTTATCGCCGGCGCGTTTGACATCGGCCTTGCCCAGCGGGATCAGGTACTCTTCCGCCGGCACCACGCCTTTGTAGTTGTACATGATCTGCGACTCAACGAAGAGAACCGGATTGTTGTCGCGGATCGCGCTCTTCAGCATGCCTTTGGCATCGTAGGGCGTGGCCGGATAGACGACGTAAAGCCCCGGAATGTGGGCGAACATTGACTCCAGCGTCTGGGAGTGCTGGCCGCCGTAGCCCTTGCCACCGCCGACCGAGGCGCGGATGACCAGCGGCACCTCAATGCTGGCACCGGACATGTAGTGCCATTTGGCCGCCTGATTGGAAATCTGGTCGGAGGCCATCAGGCCAAAGTCCATATACATCAGCTCGACCACCGGACGCAGGCCGGTCATGGACGCACCGACCGCCGTGCCGCAGATGCAGGCTTCCGAAATCGGCGCATTGAAGACGCGGTCACGACCAAAAGCCTCGGTCAGCCCCTTGGTGACCTTGAAGGCGCCGCCGTACTCGGCGATGTCCTCGCCCCATTGCACCACGCGGCTGTCGCGCAGCATCTCTTCGATCATCGCTTCCTTGATCGCGTCCTTGTAGGTGATCTGGCCGTCTTCAGTGCGCTTGATCACAGGCAACTCGCCCACGGGCTTGACGGTGGCGAACTCCTCGGGCACCGTGTCCACGCGGGTGTCGGTGTACATGTATTTGATCACGTCGGCCGGATCGGGATCCTGTGACCACGCGGCCTTGGCTGCCATGCGGGCATTGCGGTCAGCCACCTTGGCTTTGAGATCGGCGAGCTTCTTGGGCGTGATGCAGCCGTTGTCGAGCATCTGCTGCTCGAAGTTCGCGATCGGGTCGAGCGCCTTCCATGCGGCCTCTTCCTCTTTAGTGCGGTATTCGTTACGCGGGTCGCCGAGCGAATGGCCGTAGTTACGGTAGGTGTCGAACTCCAGCAACACGGGACCTTCGCCCTTGCGGCACAGCTCGGCTGCGCGGCGCATGGCGTCCATGCAGGCAAGAATATCCATGCCGTTAATCACCTCGGCGTGCATGTTGTTGTCCGCGAAGCCAGCCGCGCGACGCGCAACCGTGGCGGTGCCCGAAACCTCGCCGTCCGTGCGCCCGGTAAAGCCATAGTGGTTGTTGATGATGGCATAGACAATAGGCAGACCGAAAGGCTCCTTGGTGTAGTCAGGATTGGCGAACTGACCCATGGCAGCCCAGTTGAGCGACTCCAGCACGACGCCGTTGGCGTAAGCGCCGTCGCCCGCGAAGCAACAGGTGACCTTGCCATTCTTGAAGTAGCGCGAGCTGATCGCTGAACCGGTGGCGATCGGCACGCCGCCGCCGACGATCGCGTTAGCGCCAAGGTGGCCGGCCGAGAAATCCGCGATGTGCATGCCGCCGCCGCGCCCCTTGCAGTAGCCGTCCTCTTTGCCGAACAGCTCAGCGATCGCCCGGTAGACGTGATCTTCCAGGGCGGCTTCAATCAGCTCTTTGCGCTTGGCAGCTTTGCAATCCGGAATACGGGCCTTCAACTCGTCCACGCTCATGCCGCGGATGGCGGCGCACCCTTTGGCCAGTGAATCGCCGTGACCGCGGTGGGTCGAGGTGATCTGGTCGTCATAGCGCATCGCCGCGCAGCAACCGACGGATGTGGCTTCCTGTCCGATCGAGACGTGCGTGGGACCGCGGTACTGATAGCCTTTGCAAGCATCGTACGCGCCGGAGCGCAGCTTGACGATCATCTCTTCAAACTCGCGGATCATCAACATGTCTTCCAACACATCGACAGTCTGAGCGGGCGTGAGGGTGCCAGCGGCGAGTTCCTCTTTCAGTGAACCCTTGTACTGGTAGGCGGGGATCTTGCCGAGCGAGTGGACGGTCGGCTTGAACTTCGGTTTCAGCGTGCTGAGGTAGTTGTTCGTACTCATAATGATCGTGTCTTTCGGTTAGTGTGGGGTTAAACAAGAATGGTATCGACTCCGGCGCGTTGGAACGCCTTCCGCTCAGCGGTCGGCATCTGTTTGTCTGTGATCACGGTAGAAATCTGGTCGATCGTACCGAATCTCACGAAGCTCGTCTTACCGAACTTCGTACTGTCGGCCAGCAGCACGATGCGTGAGGCGCGCGCCATCGCCTGCTCTTTGGTGAAAGCCTCGGCTGGATCGGTGGTGGTCATACCCTGCTGGACCGAAACACCGATGGTGCCCATAAAAGCGATATCGAGATGCATCTGATCCAGCACCGCGCGCGTGAGCGGCCCGACGAACGTCTGGCTGAGCAAGCGACACTCGCCGCCGGTCAGGATCATGCGGGGACCGCCGTTACTGAAAACCTGCGCCACGCGCAACGAGTTGGTAACGACGGTCAACTGCTTGAACGGAATGAGTAAGCGCGCCAGCGCGACGGTCGTACTGCCACCGTCGAGATAGATGACATCACGCGGGCCAACAAGCGTGAGGGCGGCTTCGGCGATGCGTTGTTTCTCCGGCGCGGCCATAGCGGTCTTATCGTCGAACAACGGTTCCGCAGCGCACCGTTCCGGTGCCATGGCACCGCCATGGATGCGGCGCAACTCACCGGAGGCCTCGAGCGCGGCCAAATCACGCCGCACCGTGGCGGCTGAGACCCCTAGCTCTGCGGCCAACTCCTCCACGCGCAGGATGCCGTGTTCATGCACGAGGTCGCGAAGCTTGCGCCAGCGGACTTCGGCCAACTCTTTGGTTGCGGTTTCACTCATTCGCGTTCACTTCCGCTCGAAAACGCGCATAGTTAATCAGATATGCGCATCATTCGCAAGGCGAAAGATTGGCTGATGCGATTCAACTTCGTTGAATCCCAGCTACCCAAAACACCCAGAATGAAACCGAGGTTTCATGAGACTTCAGGTGTCTCATGGTTTTTCCCGGTGTAGCACGAGCAGATGCCGAAGGTATAACACGTGCTGTGGCAGGCGTCAAAGCCAGCCGCGCACAGCAAATCCAGCATAACTTGGCCTTGCGGCACCTGTTCGATCGAAGCCGGCAGATAGCGGTACTCTTGTACGTGTCCTGAGAAGAGACGCCCGAGCAGCGGCATGACGCCCCTGAGGTAGAGCCGGAAGAGTGCGCGCATCGGCATACGCTCAGGCTGTGAAAGTTCAAGGATCACAACGCGTCCGCCCGGCGCGAGCACGCGGCGCATCTCTGCCAGCCCCGCCGCGATGTTTTCAAAATTGCGCACGCCGAAGGCAACGGTCACCGCATCAAACGAGCCATCCGCAAACGGCAGTTCCAGACAGTCCCCGTGTACCAAATCAATACGGTCACACAATTTCGCACGTTCGATTTTTGCACGGCCTGTCGCCAGCATGCCCGCCGACAGATCAATGCCCGTGATGTGGGCGCGCGGCAGACGGCGTGCGGCGAGGATCGCGAAATCCGCCGTTCCCGTCGCAACATCCAGTATACGCTCCGGCGGTGGTTGATCTTGTACGAGCAGACGCAACGCACGCCGCCGCCAACCGCTATCGATGCCGAACGAAAGAATGCGGTTAAGACGGTCGTAGCGGTGTGCAATCACATCGAAGGCTTGCGTGATCTGCTCGCGCTTGCGTTCGCCACTGCTGTAAGGCGTAATAGATTCAACACTCATGGGATTGGGCGGAGAGAAAGTCATCCAGCAGGACGGCGAGACGCGCACGCGCAATAGCGAAGAGCTTGCCTTCGGCCGCGCTCAGATGGTCGGTCAACGCCTGATAGCAGGCGTAGGGATCGCCGTCGGCCAGCATGCGCAGGCGACGGCACGCCTCGCCGAAGTGGCCGCGGTTGTGTACCAACTCCCAGCAACGCGCGAAACGCTGGACTCGCGCGAGCGTTGCAAAGTCCATCGCGTCAGAGTACAGCAGTTCGTAAGGCGGTTCGGGGTTGAAGACGAGGCCGAAGCGTTGCGCCTCGCGCACGAAACGCGTGCCCGGCAGGCCTTTCAGCAAGTTGACCTGCACTTTGGGGGGAGCGCAGACGGTGACCAGTTTGTTGAAGCTGCGCGCGAAGGCCGCCTCGTCCTCGCCGGGCAATCCAAAAATCAGGTCGGCATGAACCGTCGCGCCGGTCTCTTGCGTCAAGACGCGTACATTTTCAAGCGTGTGCGCGGTGTCGGGACTGCGACCGATCGTGGCTGCGACGTGCGGGGTCAAGGTCTGGACACCGACTTCGAGATGCAGGGTCTCGTTTGGGAAAGCGGTCAGTCGCTTGAGCACATCCGGGTGCAGGCAATCGGCTTGGATTTCTAGATGCAGGCGGGTATCGTCGGTGACGCGGTCGAGGAAAAAGTCGAGTACCGCGCAGGCGTGTGCGACCGGTGCATTGAAACTACGGTCAAGAAACTTGAACTGACGCAGACCACGCTGCCAGAGTCGGTCAAAGGCGGGTAGCAGGCGCGAGAGCGGGAGCAGGCGGAGGCCGGTGCCAGCCGACGTGCAGTAAGCGCAGGAGAATGGGCAGCCGCGGCTCGTCTCAACATAAACCGTACGTTGGGCGAGGTCGGTGTCGGTGTAGAGATCGTAAGGCAGCGCGAGGGTGGCGGGGTTTTCTCCCGTATCCTTGATCACGACAGCAGGGAACGGGGATTCGTCATCGTCAGTCAGCACACTTTCACAGAAGGCGCGGAAGGCGGATTCCCCCTCCCCTACGATCACGGTGTCGAACAGGTCGGTGTGCGGGTAGTCGGCGGTAAGCTCAGGACCGCCGGCTACAAGGCGCACGCCGGGCGATACCCTGCGCAGGATGCGCGCGGTCGCCTCGGCGAGGCGCACGTTCCAAAGGTAGGTTGTGAAGCTGACCACGCGCGGCGAATAAGCAAGGATGCGCTGTGCAAGCTGCAGCGGCGTGATCTCCAGATCACACTCCAACAGACTGGCGCGCGGTGCGAGCGCACCCAGATTGGCGATCAGCGATCGCGCGGCGAACGCGCAATGGCTGTAACGCGCATTCACGCCCACCAGCAAGATGTCGGTGTTGCTTTGCGTCACTGACGTTTCTCGGTATCCCGGCGCGTCGTGTAGGTCTGGATCAACTCGGCCACAGGCGCGGGATCATCAAGGCCGTGCGGATGATGACCCACGCCAGGCTTGTGGAAGACAGTGATCGTGCCGCCCAAAGCCTTGTAACGCTGCTCGATCACCGCCGTGTTCTCTTCGACCGGCACAA
>DUPH01000019.1 GCA_012838435.1 Lentisphaerota bacterium
GCGGGGGTGGAGGGAAGTCCGGCATGACGAGCCCGTATTTGGCGGGATCGACACTGCAAACGGGTTTGCCGTCCGCATCGAACGAGACGGCCATCGTCACCAGTTCGGGCGGGAGGTTGGTCGCGTCGCCGTATTTGGCGAGGGCCTGTTTCAGCAGGTCGTAGACATAGACGGCCTGCGGGCCGGTGTTCGCCACGGAAGGGAGAAAAGGCGGCTCGTTGGTCGACCAGCAATATAATCGCGTCTTCGAAAGATTTAGCACGTTCGTGCCTGAGGCGCGAGCTTTCAGGATTCGGAGACTTTCCAACCCCGCATTCTTTGCAAAATCCAGCTTGGAGGGAAGTTCCGCGTATTTCTCAAGCAGAGGAAGGTCGTCGGCATTTCCTTTTTGCGAGAGATACAGCAAGCAATACGCCGCAGATTGCCACTCCGGTTTTTCAATTTTAGCGGCCAGACATTCCCGTGTCAGCCGCATCATATCCGGATGACCCGTCGAGCACATATTGACGCCGTCGATCTTGCAGACATACGAGATCAAAATGTAATAGGTCCAGTCATTATACGGAGGGTAGTCTTCATCTTCCATAAACCGTTTGAATGCCGGAAAATCCTGATACCCGACAGTCCGCAAATCTTCCTGATGTTGTTTCCAATCGTCCTCGTTGAGCCAAGTAAATTCAGCATCAAACAACCGCACAACCCGCGCCATGGAGGGGTCTTCCTGATGATAACCGATTGCCGCTTTTATGGGCAGAGAAAACAAGAAACCGCTCAACAGCACAGCCAATGGCACCTTTTTCATTGCACATGTTCTCCTAATCGCATAGCTCGGGTTTGTCCGATGTACAACCGTTTGGAAGCTCTCACATCCGTGAAGGGCGTGACGGTTGAAAACATGAGATTGCATTTGTCTGATACGTGGGCGTGAACGCCGAGCGCATGGCACAGTTCGTGTGCGGAAACGAACGGTGCTATCTGGCTGGCCGAAATGAGGCAGTGATCCGTATAAGCCCTGTCGACCGCGTACATGAACCTGTACTTTGCGGTCGCAAGTCCGGCGATCTGATGATTCGGCGTGTCTCTTATGCTGGGGACAAAAATCAGGCAGCGGTTGCCGGCTCCGTTTGTGACTGCTGAGATCGCTTCGTGTAGAACACTCCGTGCATTTTGCGTGAGAGACTGCGAAGTGTCAGAGGTTCTCATGCACCAATTATCGACATCCACCTGCGGCGGCGCGTCGAAGAATACGAGCGAACCCATCTCCACGATGATGTTGGCCTGCGCGAACCGTTCCTTGGCCAGCGTGACCTGCACGAGCGCGTCCAGCGTGTCGATGCAGGCGACGCCGTTGGTGCGCATGATCGCCACATCGACGCCCACGGATTTGACGTCCACGCCGACCGGGGCGCTGAACACATTGGTCTGCCCCCACCCGTCAACGTATGACCCGCACACGCTGCTCGAAAGTTGCGACAGGAAGAGGCGGTTGGTCGAGTCCGGCGCGA
Source organism: Lentisphaerota bacterium (assembly GCA_012838435.1). GTDB lineage: Bacteria > Verrucomicrobiota > Kiritimatiellia > RFP12 > UBA1067 > DUPH01. The sequence goes on from DUPH01000019.1 coordinate 1,506, forward strand.
CACCGTACACGGTCGAGTCGAAAGCCGCGAATGTGTGACTTCTTATCATGTGAAGTTCGCGCCGACGATTTCGCCCGTGGCGGCGTCGACATAGATAAGGATGTCGGGCGGGAGGAGCTTTATACCCTTTTCGCGTTCAACGGTGTCCACGGTGGTGAACCGTACAATCCAGCACAGGCGGGTCTCTTTTGGGGGGCTGTCCCATAGCCAGATGGCGCGGGCGGGGTCGAGCAGCCAGTTGGGACAGGCGATACGCAGTTCCGCGCTTTTCACGCCGGACACCTTGAACCCCGGCATGCGGCATTGCCGGTAGTACGGCGTGAGCATGACGAGCGGCACGGCCTTCTCCGCCTTGAAAATGGCGGCCTCGCGAGAAATGCGGACTTCGGTCGTCTTTGGCGGCGGAGGGAAGGGGTCGTTCCCAAAATACACGAGTCCATATTTTTCGCTAAAGCTGACCCCGATGCACGGGCTATAGATGTTTTCTAAAAAGTCATCATAGCGGTAACCGCCATCGGACGGTTCCCAATTCACAATCCACATAAACTCGCGCTCCCATTCTTTATCCCCGAAAGACAACTTCGACAGCACCGCTCTTTTGTCTAACGAGACACCAAGGATGTCAAGGTAGCGCAAAGCTTGTTCATGGGCTTGTTCGGTAGAGAGTGAGGGAACACACTGGGTCTCGTTCGTTTGAATATATTGCGACAAACGTGTATTCGCGAACAAACTCATTTGATTCGCACCCGCATAGGCTTTAATAGCAACTTGTCCCGTTACCCATATTCGGTTCTTCCCGTAGACGGTGTCACGAACATCAATGCCTCCTTTCAGCGGACGAAACGGCTCCCGATACACTTGGGCAAACGGCACATTCGTCGGGAGTAGATTCTTTGCGACGCACTGATCAAAGAATTGTTCTGCAATGCGAAATGCTTCCTCATCGGATATCGCTCCGGCTCCCGAGCAGAACAGGCATGTCCCGAAAAAGATAAAAGTACAGATTTTTTTCATTTCATCACCTTTCTTGTTTCAACAATGTTGTCGGTGGAACCATAAATTTTCATGTTGCGCGCTGCTGGTGCCGGTTTTTGACTCACATAGTAGTTGTCATTTAGGAACTTCTGGTGCGCTTCCGCCACGGTCAGCCCGCGCCCCTCGTCCTCGTCGAACTTCAGGTTGTTGAGGAATTCGCTGCTCCAGACCTGGGCCGCGTTCGGCCCCATCGTCCACGACCATCCCATGTAGGCCGAATCCTCGCCCCATGCGTCGGCGAAGGTCTGGCAGGAGGGGAGCAGCGTGTCGACGCTCCACGAGTCCCGCTCCGAGGTCAGGACGGTCTGCGCGGAACAGCACCCGTCGGCGATCACCAGCTTGTAGTTCAGATCCAGCGGCTCGAGGTCCGACGCCCGGATGGGGCCGTCCCTGAAGACGAGGCCGTTGAACGCGGTGTGGGGGGTTCTGTCTTCCGTGCCGCCGTGCGACATGGAGTACCAGACCTGCTTGCCTTTGATGTAGTCCGCCAAGGTTTTGGAGACGGATGCCTTGTAGTCCCGGACTGCGGCATACCCCATCTCAAGCAGGGGCTGGCGGATGCGGTTTTCGGGGTCGAGGCCCTGCCCGACCTGCGTCATCCAGTCGAGCGACTGCAAAACAACGGCTCCGGGCTTTTCTTTCCTGGACTTTCTGGCCGGAGAAGCCATCGCATGGAGGCTGACTTCAACGCCCACGCCGTGCGCGGCGGCGTCCTGCCAGCGCGACGCGGTGTCGTCGATGCGCAGGGGCGTGTAGCCGGCCGGCGGGTCGGCGTCGAGTTCGCGGTCCGGGATCAGGATGAAGGCCTGGTCGGAAAGCAGGTCGTCGCCAGAAGCGGAGAAAGTGACCGTCCGGTCGCCGAAGGAGAGCGGGGACGGGCCCGCGCCGTAAGTCCCGGTCACGCTATCCACGGAGGTGGTGAGCGAGACGGACGCCAGCAGGTCCTGCGGGAGCCCCGTGATCCTGATGCGCCACGGCGCGAAATCGGGCACGGGGACATCCGGCAGGTCGGTCGGGACCGGCGGGTTGTAATTCCGGTAGACGCCGGACTGCGGCGCGGTCTCCCAGACCGTGAAGACGGCGTTGGAAAGCCCGAACCCGTCCGTGACGGCGAGGAGGGGCGTTCCCGCCGCCACAGACAGCCGGACGGAGAAGCTGCCGTTCGTGAAGGCGCCCGAGCCGGGGGCGGTCTCCGTCAGCCCGATGTCGTCGGAGAGCGTCTCCGTGGTGATGCGGAGGTCCGCGATGCGGGGGGCGGCGGACGGCGCTCCCGCGCTGAAGACCAGCCCGAACAAGGTGTTTTCGAAGGCTGAACTTTCCGCCGACGTTTCAACGCAGGGGTAAACCGCGTTGGTGACGCCGAGCGCGGGGA
>DUPH01000197.1 GCA_012838435.1 Lentisphaerota bacterium
GGTACATCAAGTGGTCCGACGGACTGGGATATTACGACGCGGTCAATGTCGCCAAGCGCATCCCGACGTCGTGCCGGACGATCATCCCCCGGGCCGGACTCGGCGACTACGTCTGTCCGCCATCGGGTCTCGCGATCCTCTGGAACAACATCAAAGGCCCGAAAAAAATCATTTGGGTGCAAGGTTCGCAACACGGTTATGTACCGCCGGAGAAGTACGAAGGCCGCGACTTTGAGATGGAAAAGTAAACCGGAAAACGAAGGGTCGAAAGGAGTGACCGTATGAAGGAAACATCGCGACGGACATTTCTGAGGGGGGCGGCGGGCATAGCGGCCTTTTCCATCGTACCGCGCGTCACGTGCTGGGCGGGCCCGGTTTTGTGGCCCCCAGCGAGCGCGTTGCGGTCGCGATCATCGGTGCGGGCGGCATGGGGACGAGCAACGCCAAAAGCCTGTTGGCTGAACCGGAGGCCCAGATCGTCGCGGTCTGCGACGTGGCCGAACGGACCGACCTGAAGGCGTTCTGGTACCGGTATGAGGCCGGGCGCAAGCCGGTGAAGGCACTGGTCGAAGCACACTACGGAAAGGCTTCCCCGAATTACCGGTGCGCCGATTACGAAGACTTTCGGGTCATGCTTGAAAAAGAAAAGGGCATCGACGCGATCCTATGCGCGACGCCCGACCACTTGCATGCGTTTGTTTCGACCGTGGCGATGCGGATGGGCAAGCATGTGTACTGCGAGAAGCCGCTCGGCCACAGCGTCTGGGAAGTGCGGCAGATGGCGCGGGTGGCGAAAGAAACGGGCGTTGCCACACAGATGGGCAACCACGGCCACTCGGGCGCGGGCATCCGCATGACGTGTGAATGGATCTGGGACGGCGCTATCGGGCCGGTTCGCGAGGTGCATGCGTGGAGCGACGCCGGGCGCTGGGATTGGTTGCGGAAGTCGCCCGGGCGTCCGGTCGAGACACCGCCCGTGCCTGCAGGGTTCAATTGGGATCTTTGGCTCGGGCCGCGCGAACACCGGCCGTACCATCCGGCCTATGCGCCGTACGCTTGGCGCGGCTGGTGGGCGTTTGGGACCGGCACGATCGGTGACATGGCATGCCACAATCTAGACCCCGCCGTGTGGGCACTGAATCTGGAGCGACCGCTCAGCGTGGAAGCGACGTCGACCGGCGTGGACGACGAAGCGATTTCGATCGCCGGGCTCTACACCTATCAGTTCGGACCGCGCGGCGACCAGCCGCCTGTGAAGGTGACTTGGTATGATGGCGGGCTGCGTCCGCCCATTCCCGAGGGGCTCGATCCCGACGACCCGCGACAGCGTCTGGGCGAACGTAACGACGGCATCCTGTTCGTCGGTGACAAGGGATATATCACGTGTCCGGGATGGTCGGGGACACCGCGGCTGCTGCCGCTCGAACTGCACAAGGCGTACAAGCGGCCTGCGCCGACGTTGCCGCGCGTGAAGGGGCACCACGCCGACTGGCTCTCTGCGTGCAAGGGCGGTCCGGCGGCGAGCGCGAACTTTGAATACAGCGCGCGCTTGACCGAACTGGTGCTGCTCGGCAATGTGGCGTTGCGGACCGGCAAGAAGTTGATTTGGGACGCGGCGGAGATGAGGGCGACGAATGCGCCAGAAGCCGACAAGTTTCTCAAAGGCACGTATCGTAAGGGATGGGAACTGGCATAAATCAGGAGGCGAGGATGAACAACAGAGGTGCAAGGATGACGCGGCGTACGGTATTGGGCGGCGCACTGGCGTGCGCGACACTGGGTGGGTTCGCCGCGTGGGGAGCGGCAGATACGAAATCGAAGATGAAGATTGGTTGCGGCACAGTCTGCTTCCGCAAGCTACCGTTGAAGGAGGCGCTGAAACGCATCCGCCGCGCGGGCTATGAGTATATCGAGACGCAGGCGACGGGACCGTGGTGTCCGCATGTGGACACCGAGAAGGACGACCCGCAGAAATTCCGCGAACTCGTCAACTCGTTCGGCTTCAAGGGTGTGACGGGGCTCTGGACCTCCCACGGCGCGATCATTCCCGACGCGAAGAGCGTGGAGGGCATTACGCGGACGATCCGCTGGGCGAAAGAGGCCGGCATTCCGATCGTCCACGCGGGTGACGGGAGAAAGCCCGACGCGATGTCGGAAGCCGACGCGCTGAAAGTGCTGGGCGAGCGCCTCGCGGCCATTCTGGAGGTTGCCGAGAAGTGTCAGGTTTACTTGGCCATTGAGCCGCACGGAACATTCTCGCTCACCGCTGACGGACTCAAGAAGATTTTGGCGCTGTCGCCGTCGAAATGGCTCGGGATCAACTACGACACCGCCAACGTACACCGCGCCACTTATGCGGAAACGGCGAGCGGCGCGTATAAGTGGCCACTTTTCGGAAAGCGCCAAGACGAGGTGACGACGCTGAAAGAAGTGATCGACCGCGTGGTGCATGTACACGTCAAAGACGTTAAAGGCGCGACGTGTGTCGCGTTGGGCGAAGGCAGTGTGAATGTGCGCGGCTGCGTGGAGTATCTGAAGTCGCGTGGATATGCGGGTGCGGTATCGCTGGAGACGGAAGGTGACAACGAGGCCGAGGACATGCAGCGGTTGATCGAGGCCAGCTACCGGTATTTGATGCGTGAGGTCTAATCCTGTAAGGAAGTTGGGGAGTCATGAAAAAACTCATTTCGGGAATCTTTGTGATGTTTTGCGCGACGGTGGTCTGCGCGGTGGACGGCAGCGTGTGCGGTGTGGAGAAGCCCTATGACTTCCGTGCGCGGCTCGCGCATGTACACAA
>DUPH01000198.1 GCA_012838435.1 Lentisphaerota bacterium
CGGTGCAGCGTGCATCATCGCTCGCTCCGGCTGACTGGCGCGATTTTGTGCGCCATGAGGCGACCAATACGGCGGTGCGGCTACGGCTTGGCGACCGTGCCGCGCCCGCAGACATGGTCTATATTCCGGCCGGAAGTTTCGAGATGGGGATCGACGAAGGGGCGGCCTATAATCCGAGCGAGGCCCCGTTGCACTGGGTTTATGTGAGTGCCTTCTATATGGCCCAAACAGAAGTGACTTGGGCGCAGTGGCGCGCGGTGTACGACTGGGCGGTGACCAACGGCTATACCTTCACCAACGCGGGCGGCGGTAAGGCGGCGGACCATCCGGCCCACACACTCAATTGGTTCGATGCCATCAAGTGGTGTAACGCGCGCAGCGAAATGGAGGGATTGCCGGTCTGTTACTTCACGAATGTGACGCAGACGCTGGTTTACCGCAGTGGACAGGCCGTGCCAAGCGTAGCGTGGCGCACGGGCGGCTACCGACTGCCGACCGAAGCCGAATGGGAGAAAGCCGCGCGCGGCGGACCAGCCGGTCTGCGCTTCCCGCATGGCGATACCATCACGCATGCCGACGCGAATTTCTACAGTGACGCCAAATATGCCAACTACGACTTCAGTGACCCGCGCGGCTATCACCCGGCGTACAACGACGGAGTGCCGCCCTACACAAGTCCGGTCGGGTCGTTCGCCCCGAACGGTTTCGGGCTCTACGATATGGGCGGCAACATTCTGGAGTGGTGCTGGGACTGGTCGGGCAGCTACTATCCAGTTTCGCCTTATCTGGATCCCAGAGGCCCGGATACGGGCTCGTTCCGGGTCTTGCGCGGAGGTTCATGGTTACGGGATGCGAGCTGCCTGAGAGTGGTGGACCGCAACAACACTGCTAACCCCACCTACAATGGTGGTGCCAGTAACCGCCATTTCGGTTTTCGCGTGGTGCGCAGCGCGACGGAGGAATGAACGCGTAACGTTCAACTTTTAACGTTCAAGTCGAGGGGAGAGGATAGAGGAGATGATCGGAAGTCCAGCTTATCTGGCGGTGGTGGTGGCGGTAGCTGTAGCGGTGCTGCTACTGTTGATTATCAAATTGAAGCAACAACCCTTTGTCTCACTGCTACTGGTGAGTATGGGCACAGCGCTGGCGGCGGGCATGTCGCCCGAGGCGGTCATGACCAGCATCGAGAAAGGCATGGGCAACACGCTCGGCTTTATCGCGGTGGTGGTAGGGCTGGGTGCGATGTTCGGTCAGCTTCTGGAGGTCTCGGGCGGTGCCGAGCGGTTGACGCTTTCGCTGTTGCGCGTCTTCGGTCGTGAACGTGCGCCATGGGCGATGGCCATCGCCGGTTTTCTGGTGGCGATTCCGGTCTTCTTTGACGTCGGGTTTATTATCCTGGTGCCGCTGGTCTATACGCTGGCGCGCGAAACCCGCCGTTCGCTGTTGCTTTACGGGATCCCGCTGTTGGCCGGATTGGCGGTGACGCACGCCTTTGTCCCGCCCACGCCGGGACCGATCGCCGTGGCGCAACTCGTGGGCGCGGATTTGGGACGGGTGATTTTCTTTGGCAGTCTGATCGGCGTGCCGTGTGCGATCTTGGCCGGACCGCTCTTCGGCTCATGGATTTCCCGCCGCATTCACGCTGAGGTGCCAGCGTATATGGTTGGCGACCAGAAGCCGGAGATCAAAGCCGAGGTGGATCTGCCTTCGTTCGGGATGGTTTTCGGCATCCTGCTCCTGCCGCTGGCGCTGATCCTCATCAACACCGTGACCGGTGCGCTGCTGACCGGTCCTGAATATGCCTCGTTGCGTCGCGTCTGCGCCTTTATCGGCCATCCGTTCTTCGCGTTGCTGGCCGCGACACTCATTGCGTTCACGGCGCTGGGCACCCGCCGCGGCCTGTCACGTGAGAAGGTGAACGAGATCGCCACATCGTCGCTGGCACCGGCCGGTCTGATCATCCTGGTGACCGGCGCAGGCGGAGTTTTCAAGCAGGTGCTGGTGGACAGCGGGGCCGGCAAGGCGCTCGCCGAAGCGATGGCCGGTGTCGGCCTGCATCCGATCTGGGCGGCCTTTCTGATTGCCCTGCTGGTGCGCGCGGTGGCCGGGTCGGCCACGGTCGCGATGCTGACCGCCGGCGGCATCATCGCGCCGCTGCTGGAGGGGGCGCCGGTGGAACCCGCCCTGATCGTGATTGCCATCGCCTCCGGTGCGACTGCGGTATCGCACGTCAACGACAGCGGTTTCTGGCTGGTCAACCGTTACTTCGGTTTGAGCGTGAAGGACACGCTCAAATCCTGGACCGTGATGGAGAGCATCATCGGCATCACTGGCGTAACGCTCGCCTGGCTGTTGAGCTACGTGGTCTAAAAATTTAGGAGTTAAAATTTAGGATTTAGGAATTGTGTATAAAACTCCTAAATCCTAAATCTCAACTCCCAAATCCGGTTGCGATTCAACGTCGTTGAATCGCGCCGGTCAGAAGGTCCAGCCAACGCCGAGGATGTAGCGCAGATCCTTCTTGTCGCGGCCTTCTGCGGGCTTCGAGTTGTAGGCCATTTGCGCTTTGGCTTCCAGCGCCAGACGGGAAGTCAGGGCCGCGCGCATGCCGAAGCGGTTTCTGGCTGGTTAACCGTTACTTCGGTTTGAGCGTGAAGGACACGCTCAAATCCTGGACCGTGATGGAGAGCATCATCGGCATCACCGGTGTGGTGATCGCCTGGCTGTTGAGCTACGTGGTCTAAAAATTTAGGAGTTAAAATTTAGGATTCAGGAATTGTGTATAAAACTCCTAAATCCTAAATCTCAACTCCCAAATCCGGTTGCGATTCAACGTCGTTGAATCGCGCCGGTCAGAAGGTCCAGCCGACGCCGAGGATGTAGCGCAGATCCTTCTTGTCGCGGCCTTCCGAGGGCTTTGAGTTATAGGCCATTTGTGCTTTGGCTTCCAGCGCCAGACGGGAAGTCAGGGCCGCGCGCATGCCGACGTCGGTGTTCACCAGATAATTGGCCACGTACTCGAAACTCGGGATGTATTCGAGGTTGTGGAACGCCTTCACGTAGTCATTGAAGGATTTGTCGACGTGGTAGGCCAACCGGCCTGCCATGTAGGTGCGGGTTTCGCTCGGCTCTTGGTACTTCTCATGGACCCAGTTCACACCGGCTTCCGTCGAGAAGTTCAGGTCAGCCCGTTCGATCCATTGGTAACCGAGACCGACGCCCGGCGTCAGGCGCATGTCCAAGTTGGCGATGCGATCCTTCTCATACCGGATGTTGCCGTGGCCGTACAACTTCTGCGTGAAGAAGTAGTCATACTGGCCCTTCAGGAACCAGTTGTCGGCGGTCGTTTCGTTTTGGCGTGTGGAGTCATCGCGCTGTTTGGCGGTGTAATAACCCGCGCCCAGCGTGATGCGGTCCACATCCGTGCGCCGTGCCGCCTCGACGCCGACGCTCGCGGTATCGCTCTTCGTGTTGCCGCGCACAAAAGTGGCGCCGGCCGAAACGATACCTTTCCAGGCGGGCTTATCAGGATTCAGCTTGGCAATGTTGCCGAACGGCAGGGTTCGCCCAGCCTCGATGGAAACCTGCCCGCCTTCGGACGGAGACACTTTTTTGTTTACGATGGAACCGTCGGACAGGGCGATTTCGATCGGCGCATCCGTCGAGAATGTATCGATATCGTCCATTTTCAACACGAGGGGGCCGGCCACTTTGGAATCAAACAGCATCTTGCCGTCCGCCATCGACTTCACCGTGCCAGTTAACCGGTCGCCAGACTTGAACTGCACTTCATCGGCCAGCGTCACCGCCGCCACGCCGATGCATCCAGCAACGGCCATAATCCACATTTTGTTCATACTACAGGTTGTCCTTTTTTTAATCAAAAGATCCTGTGGACGTAATGCGTCCACAAAACCACGCCACCATATCAGAATAATTACGGGGTGAGCAAGCCGTTTCAGAGTGCCTTTGAACTTGAGCCTTAAAGGCCAATTCGGTACTGTTAAAAGATCATATGGAAGAGTTTCGCAAATGATGTTGGTAGCTCGATAGGGGAACACCATGGCAACTTTCGATCTGTCCAGTTCAGCGGAGGCGCGCTGGCAGCGCTTGTTTGCGCTCGCTGCGCGTCTGGATGAACTGTGCCCCTGGGAGTGGATGGGGGTGGCGGATTGTTTCGGCCTGCTCTTCCCGGAGCAGAAAGAACCTTGCTTCGTCGTGTTCGGCGGCAGTCCGAAGACCTTCCGTCATGTGCGCTTCCTGATGGGCTGGAAAGCTTTTTACGACATGATTACACGGCTGGCCGCCCCCTCCAAACAAACGCCGACTTGGCTGCTGGAAATCCCGATGATCGAGATGCTGTTTGTGGAGCCCGCATCGCTTTTCGATCATGAGCGTGAGTTTTATGAGGCGCTCGAACGGCCGCTCAAGTCAGGCCCCGACAACGTGGTCTTCCGATCGATCATTCCAGGCTACCACCCGTGGATACCGGATGATGAGGAACTCGCCCTGCTGGAAACGGCCCTCTATCAAGCCTACGGTATGGCGATGCGCGTAGAGTCCGACGGCTTGCTGTTGAAGAGTGAGTTCCCCCGCAAAATTCTGGTGCGCAAGCAGAACGAGCAAGGTGATTGGCATGATGACTGGATGACGATCAAACCGATCGCCGACGAAGAGGTGGAGGTGCGTCTGGCAAACGACCTCTTGCAGGCGCTGCGGGACAAACCGCTCTGGCCGATGACCGTTCAGCTTGATCTGGTCTTTACGCCGTTGTCAATCGGTGACAAAGGCGTACGTCCGCAGACCGCCTACGTGCTGCTTGTGGTCGATGCGGTGTCGGGCATGATTATCGCCGAGGAGTTGTTTTTGGCGAGTGATGGCATTCCTCTCATGTGGGCCGCGATTCCTGAGCGGTTGCTGACGATCTTCAAGCGCTTGGGCGGATGCCCGGAAACGATTGAGGTTGGCAATGACCGCATGGCGAATCTGCTGCGCCCGCTGGGCGAACTCCTGCCGTTCAAAATGGTGCGACGCGAGCGGCTGAGCGTGCTTGAAAACGCGCGCGAGAAGATCGATGGATTCATAAAAGAGGCGGGGGCGGCACCTTGACGCAACCGGGCGAACAGAGGATACGCTTTCCTTGGCGTACCGCGACAGTGGTCGGCGTCGTGGCGCTGGCCATCATTCTGCCGTTTGTCTTCGCGGGGGCGCAGGTCGATGCGTGGGTGAGGAAGGTCATTGCGCAAGCCGAGCAGAATCGCGTGCTGGCGGGGTGCCTGCTCGCCGGCCTGCTGGCAACCGATATCCTGATGCCGGTGCCGTCGAGTCTGGTCAGCACCGCTTGCGGCATGGCACTGGGCTTTTGGGGCGGGACGCTCGCCTCGTTCGCGGGGATGTCGATCACGACGGCCGTCGGCTACCTGATGGGACGCTACGCCGCCGCGCCAGTAGGCCGCCTGATCGGCGCGGCTGAGTTTGCGATGCTGGAGAGGTTCCACCGGCGTCACGGCATCTGGCTGTTGCTGGCGCTGCGTCCCGTGCCGGTTCTAGCCGAGACGTCGGTGGTTTTCAGCGGGGTGGCGCGCTTGCCAGTGACGCAGGTGGCGGCGGTCACGATGATCGGCAATGTGACGGTTTCGGCGGTTTATGCCGCGATCGGCGTATGGGGTGTTTGCTCGGATTCGTTCATTCCCGCTTTTTTGGTGGCGATGGTCCTGTCCGGCGTGATGATGGCTGTCATGCGAAAGCGCACGGCAAAAGCCTCGGCGGAACAGCCGCAACAAGGAGATCAGAATCATGGGACATGAACGTTCGTTGCAAGAGATCATTGATCTGGCCAGCGCCTACTACGGATCGGCCGTGCTTTTTGCCGCGCTGGAGACCGGTCTCTTTACGCATATCGCGCAGGCGCAGCGTCCGCTCACCGTAGCGGAGTTGGCGGCATGCGCAAAGCTTGATCCGCGCGGCGCGCGCCTCCTGCTTGATGCCTGCGTTGCTGCGGGTTTGTTGCGCAAAAGCGGTGAGACCTATGAGAATACAGCGGCCGGTAAACAAGCGCTGGTCACCGGTGGGGCGCACGATGTGACGAAGGCAATCCGCTACAATCAAGATGTCTATGCGGCATGGGGACGGCTCGCAACATTTGCGCGTAGCGGACAGCCGGTTGAACCGCCAGCCCATCATCTGGGCGACGATCCCGAACGGACGCGCCGCTTTGTGCTGGCGATGCACGGACGCGCGCTGGGTATCGGGCGCATGGTGGTCCCGATGATCGATCTCGCCGGCTGCACGCGCCTGCTGGACCTGGCCGGCGGACCGGGAACTTACGCTGTGCTGTTGGCGCAGGCTCATCCCGCGTTGCAGTGCGTCACCGTGGACCTCCCGGCGGTGTCGGCGGTTGCCGCCGAACTGGTGGCTGCGGCCGGCATGACGGAGCACGTGACCTGCCGTGCCGGGGATTATCATACCGATCTCTACGAAGAGGCTGCGTTCGATGCTGTCACAATCTTCGGGGCGCTGCATCAGGAGGCACCGGAGATGATCGTTTCGATTCTTACCCGCGCGTGCGCCGCGCTGCGTCCCGGCGGACGGCTTTTCGTGCTGGACATGATGACCGACGCGACCCGCACGCAGCCCGTTTTTTCCGCGCTGTTCGCCCTCAACATGGCGCTCACCACCGACCACGGATGGGTGTTCTCCGATGCAGAACTGCACACTTGGCTGCAACAGGCCGGCTTTGAGGCGTGTACCACACAGCATGTGCCGCCGCCCATGCCGCACTGGCTGGTCACGGCGCGCAAGCCGGTTCACTGACGGCGGTAGATGCCCTCGAAGACCACTTGCCCTTTGTGGCGCAGGACACAGTAGGGGGCCTTTTCGATGAACTCATACTGCTTGTTGGCCGAGAGGTAACGGATGCCCGACGTGGCGAGCGTTTGGTAGAGCACGCGGCGGGAGCCGTCCGGCAACGTCAAGCGCACTTTGCCCTCGTAGGTGCAGACGAGTCCGCTGGGTAACGTTTCCGTACGCTTCTCGCGTCCATACTCAACCCACAACTGTTCGGCATCCACGTTGATGAAACGGCTCTCGCGAGTCGGCGTAAAAGTCCAAGAGGCGCATCCCGTCAGGATGAGCGCGATAGCCAATAGGCCGCATGGTGCCGGGAGCGCAAAAAAGTGGTGAAGCTTCATGGTGCCTAGTGTACCGTTTTGGGGATGGGATGGGCAAGCGTGCGGAATCGGTTAGTGATGTGCCGGGATTATGCGGGTCGAGCGCGTGACATTTGGGCTCAGGTTTCACGTTTCAGGTTTCGGTGTTGGACGTGTTGGACATTGTGGACGTGGTGGACATGCAAGTCTGACGAAAAATCAGTGCGGCGGCAAGCGGTATTCCGCGCGACGCCGCTTTTTGAGCAGGAGTGCGGTGGCAGGGCGCACGCACGACCCGCGCACAGCGCGGTTCTTGTCACCGCACTCCAAATTTTCCGCCGCGCCACGCGCGGCACAACAATCATGTCAATCATGTCAATCATGTCTAAAAACCACCACTCACCCTTTTCGTTAGAAACGCATGATCTTCGCGCATCTCTGTCACTAGCCGCTCGATCGCGATCACGATTTTCCAAAGCCCGGTGTTGACGGCGGGCGCCGAAAAACGTACGATGCAAAGCCTTCAACCCGGCAACATTGAACTGCCGGACGTGAGGGTAACCTGAGAGGGAAGTATGGATTTTCTATTGGATGGGATCAGGGCGTTCACTTGGCAACAGGCGGTGATGTTTGCCGTCGGCTTTACGCTGATCTGGCTGGCGATCAAGAAACAGTGCGAACCGATGCTGCTTTTGCCGATGGGCTTCGGCGCTATCCTGGTGAACATCCCCTTTAGCGGAGCGCTGAATCAGGTTCTGCCCGGGGTGGGCGAAACCCAGGGGGCGATCCAGTGGCTTTTCGAGGTCGGCATCGAATCGTCCGAAATCCTGCCGCTGCTGCTGTTTATCGGTATCGGCGCGATGATCGATTTCTCGCCGCTGTTCCAGCGCCCGATCTATTTCGTTTTCGCCGCCGCCGCCCATTTCGGCATTTTCGCGACCATCGTCCTAGCCTGTGTGCTGGGCTTTGATTTAAGGGACGCGGCGGCGATCGGCATCATCGGCGCTGCCGACGGCCCTACCACGATTCTGGTCGCCCAGGTCTTGCAGTCCAAGTACATGGGTGCGATCGCAGTTACCGCGTACTCCTATATGGCGCTGGTGCCGATCATCCAACCGGCGGTCATTTACCTTCTGACCTCGCGCGATGAGCGGCGCATCCGCATGGAGCCGACAAAGGATTCCGACATCCCGCGAACTGTGCGCATCCTTTTCCCCATCGCTGTGACCATCGTCGTCGGTCTGATCTCCCCCGCCGCCGTCTCTCTGATCGGTTTTCTTATGTTCGGTAACCTGATCCGCGAATGCGGCGTGCTGGAATCGTTGTCCAGAACCGCGCAAAACGAGCTGACCAATCTGATCACGCTGTTGCTGGGCATCATCATCGCGTTCACCATGAAGGCGGACCAATTCGTCACGCGGGACACCATCATGATTCTCGGGCTGGGGCTTTTCGCCTTCATTTGCGACACCGCTGCGGGCCTGCTGTTCGCGAAGTTTCTGAACCTCTTTTTACGCAAGAAGATCAACCCCATGATCGGGGCGACGGGCATCTCTGCCTTCCCCATGTCGGCGCGGGTTATTCATAAACTGGCGATGAAAGAGGACCCGGGCAACATCCTGATCATGCAGGCCGTCAGCGCCAACGTCGCGGGGCAGATCGCCTCGGTGGCCGCGAGCGGCCTGGTGTTGAGCCTAGTCCTGAAATACCTGCAATAGCAAAAGCCGGAGGATCACCATGGATCACGCTGAAACCGTACGCATTTCGCTTACCATCATGTGGCAAGGCATGCTGGGATTGTTCATCATCACCATCATCATGGCTTGGCTCACCGCCACCATCATTAAGTCTTGCAAACGTCCCGAAAAACCTTCGGAGTGAGGCCGTTCACAAAGGCATGGCTTCGGGAATAGAGGTTTTTTTAACTCAGAACGCTGAACGTCGAACTCTGAACTCTGAAGTCGAAAACTCCTTGAGGGGAGGTCAAATGAAACGAGCAGTTGCAGCGATGGGGCTAGTTGTTGTGGCGTCGGTTTGCGCGGCGGCACCGGTGAATGTGGCGCTGAACAAACCGTACACGTTGACACCGACGCCGCGTTATCGGTATTGCACGGATGCCGGCGATAAGACGCAGCTTACGGATGGTGTCTATGTGAAGGGTTACTTCTGGACACAGCAGGGCACGGTGGGCTGGAGCAGCGTCGCGCCAGTCTTTTGCACGATTGATCTGGGCCGCGTGGAGCCGATCTGCGGCGCGTCGTGGAGTACGGCGGCCGGCGTGGCGGGTGTGAATTGGCCCGAGTGCCTGTATGTGCTGGCAAGCGAAGACCGCAAGACGTGGACATACTTGGGCGACCTCTGCGAATGGGGCAACCACGGTCAGCCTCCGCCGCAAGGGGCTTACGCGACCTTCCGCTACGCCACGGACCGCCTGAAAGGCCGCGGCCGTTACGTGTGCGTGATCGCTGCGGCGCGTCCCTTCTGCTTTGTGGATGAGATCGAGGTGTGGCGCGGACCGGACGCTTGGCTGACGGAGCCGATGTCGGGCCGTCAGGCCAGCGATCCCCGTCAGTTCTACAACGAGAGTTGCGTGCAGTCCGGCGTGTCGGCGCGGTTGCGCCAAGACCTGAACGTGATCTTCAGTCAGGCGGCGACCAACGGATTGTCGGCGGCGCTGGCACCGCATAGTGACGAGGCGGAGCGATTGCGCGCGGCCATCGCCGACAGTGCGGCGAAGATGCCCAGTACCCTGCAGACGATACTGCCGTATGGCGCGTTGCATGAGAAAATTCTGGCGCTCAATGTGCCGGTTCTGCACGCGTCCGGCGTGACGCAACCGCGTCTGTGGCAGAATAACCGATGGGATCCGCTCGCGCTGACCGCCTTACCGCCGTCGGGCGCGGAAACGTCGGTGTTGTCGCTCGATCTGATGCGCGGCGAGGTGCGCGGCGAGGTACTCAACCTCACGAATCCGCATGACCGCACGTTGCCCTTTACATTGCGGCTGGAGGGCTTGCCGGCCGCCTTGAATCTGGAGTTGCGCGAGGTGGTGCCGACCGACACACAGAGCCGCACGCCGGTGATGGCCGCATTGCGTCCGCTTGTTCCCGATGCGCAAGGGCGTTGCACGCTCAATGTGCCTGCGGGGTGCACGCGACAGGTGTGGCTCTCCTGTCGCCGTCCCGCTGCCTCGCCTGGCGTTCACGAAGGACGTCTGCTGGTCGAAGCGTCGTCCGTGGCGTTCCGGCGCGGCGTAGCCGTGCGCGTGCGGCTGCGCAATCTCGATTTCCCGCGCCAGCCGCAGTTGCATCTGGGCGGCTGGGATTACGTGCAGGGTGCGGCCGATTACTATCGCGCGCCCGGCAATCTCGCGCCCAATCTGGCGTTGATGCGGGACATGTATGTGGACAGTCCTTGGGCGACGCCCGCCGTCTTTCCCAAAGGGGCGCGTTTTGACGAGGCGGGTCAACTGCTCAATGCCGACGCGCTGGACTACACGCTCTGGGACGAGTGGATCGCGCGTTGGCAGGGGGCGCGCAACTACTGCGTGTTTTTTGCCGTTGGCCCGGCGTTTCACGGCGAAAAAATGGGCACGCCGCGCTTTGCGACCATGGTCGGTTCTTGGCTCACCGCTTGGGTTCGGCACATGGAGGGGCAGGGTCTGAAGGCCAGTCAGATGGTCATCTTGCTGTTTGATGAGCCGCACGAGCGCAGCCACGACGAGATTCTGATCGCATGGGCCCGGGCCGTGCGTGCCGCCAACCTCGGCGTTACGCTTTTCATCGATCCGACCTACAGGGATCCGACAAAGGGCGATCCCGAGATGTACGCCCTTCACGATATCCTCTGTCCCAACACACCGATGATGATTGAGCAGGGTGCACGGTTCCGCGATTTTTATCTGCGTCAACAAGCGGAGGGCAGGACCCTCTGGCTCTACTCATGCAGCGGCCCCGCCAAACTGCTGGACCCGATTACCTATCACCGTGCGCAGGCTTGGCTGGCGTTTCAGATCGGTGCCAAAGGCTCCTTCTACTGGGCCTTGGGTTGCGGTGGCGGCATCGGCGATTCGTGGCGTGCCTACGCGCAGTCGGGTATCGAATACTCGCCTTACTTTGTGGGGCCGGACAGCGTGCTGGAAGGCAAACACAGCGAGGCCGTACGCGAGGGGGTGCAGGATTACGAAGCGCTCTGCATGTTGCGGGATCGCGTGGAACAGGCACGCGCCGCCGGACGCGATGTACCGTGGGTGCAGGAAGCGAAGCGCGTGTTGTCTGAGGGCGTGGCCGAAGCGGTGGCGGAAGTGAAGCCGCAGCACATCCACTGGCATGTCGACAAAGAGCGCGGCGCGATGGATAAGGTGCGCCTTCAGGTCCTTGACCTGCTGGAGAAATAATAGGTAATAGGTAATAGGTGAGAGGTAAGAAGTAATAGGTAATAGTAGGCAGTGGGCAGTGGGCAGTAGGCTTGGTGGTCACAAAAAGTGGCTCGCAATCGTGAGAGTAAAAGCACAGCTCGGTTGTTTCACGCGAAGGCGCGAAGGCGCGAAGGTTGGAGGGCGAGTGTCCCCACGAGCCGCCGGGACGGGCAATGGAGGGCGAGTGTCCCCACGAGCCGCCTTCCGCTGTGCGGAAGGATGGTTTCAGGTTTCATTGCGGAGCGCCGCCCACTTGAGCGTTGAAAGTTGAGCGTTGGGCGTTGAGCGTCCGTGCTGTGCGCAGACGGCGGCTCGTGGGGACACTCGCCCTCCAGTGCTGTGGTCTGGGCTCGCGAAGCACTGGGAGGGTCAAGCGTCTGCTTGACCGCGGACGAGCAGACGCTCGTCCCTCCCCGGCGGCGGTCACGCCGCCACCCCGTAAAAAACCTCTGCGTCTCCGCGCTTCTGCGTTACAAAACGCTTAACGTTCAAGTATCGTACAGATGAACCGCGAGGTCATGCTCGAAGGCCAGCAGGGTCTGGCAGCGGTCGCAACGCGCGGAGTCAATCTGACGGGATTCTTGCGGCAAAGTTGCGCGTTCGCCGCAGGTGAAACAGCGGACCGCAGCACCAGCAGTGGCGACGGCGAGATGTCCGGTGGCGGCATTGCGCGCGAACCAGTTGTCCGAAGGCCGTCCATTGAGCGTGTCGTATGCGTTCTTGATCTGCGTGAACTTTTCGGCAGTCAGCGCTTGAATGGCGGGATCAAGTCCGCTGTGCTTGTCTGGATGGTAGGTCAGGCTGAGTGTGCGGTATGCGCTCTTGATCTGCGCCTCATCGGCGTTGTAGGGAATGCCCAGGACGTTGCAGGCGTCACGCCGTTCCTGCGCGGAGGCTGAATGACGCACGTAGAGTAGCGCGGCCGTCCGAAGGTCGTCATCGTGAATTCCCGCCGAACGCGCGTAACCGGCGATGCAGTCGGCTTTGGCCGGTGTCGCGTCGCCATCGCTGACGGCCACGCGCCACAACCAGACGGCCGAGGCGTGTGCGAGGCCGGGGGCGTCGCGCACCATCGCGGCGAGCCGGACCAGCGGGCGGTCAATCCGCGCGCAGTCGTCAATCAGATACGCGAGGTCTTGCGGTGCAAGCACGCCGCCGACCGCTTGGTTGAGTTCGGCGAGGATCGTGCGGATGGCGCGGTCTTCGCGCGTGGTGTAGCGTCCGTCGGTCTGCGCCAATTCATACAACGCGGCGGCGGTGACGGCGATCAGACGTTGCGCCTGCTTCTTCGGCGAGGACGCCTTGCGGTCAACGAGAAAGTGGCCTGCGGTGGCACCGGCTACTGCGCCCCAAGGGCCGAAGAACGAGCCGATACTGCCGCCAATCATTTTACCTTGCCAGGAAGACATGTCTGTATTTGAAAAAGTGAAATGTGATCAGTGAAAACAGGTGGGGTTGGGCATCATGGAAGCGGAACGAGGTGGACGGCATGGCCACCGTTCATGGCCATGTCGGCGGTTAGGGTGTCGGCGGCGGTCACGCGGCGCGTGGCGCAGGTGACGCGCGTACGGTCGGAACCGCCCGGCGCACCGTCGCTGTAAAGAGCGGCGGTGTAGGTTTTGCCGGGCGTGAGGAACGAGAGGGGAATCTCCAGCGTGCGGCGCTCAAGGGCGTTGATGGTGCCGATGAACCAGTCGTTGCCGCTGCGTCGCGCGATCGATGCGTACGCGCCGATCCGGCCGTGCAACACGCGCGTGTCATCCCAGACCGTCGGCATCTGTCGCCAGAAGTCCAGTTCCGGCTCGCCTTTATACATGCCGGGGTTGTCGTACCAGAAGAGAAACTGCCAAGGGCTGTAGGTGACGACGCCCAACGCGAGCTGGTGCGCCCGTGTGTTTTTGACGCGTCCGTTGTACCAGCAGGGCGTGTAGTCGCCGGGACCGCACAGATAACGGGTGAAGGGCAGTGCGCAATTGTGCGGCGCTTCCGGCATCTCTTCGTTGCCGCGGATGCCTTCGACCGTCATGACGTTGGGCCAGGTGCGCTGGTTGCCGGTGAGGCGGTATTCGTCATGGATGTCGATCATCATGCGCGCTTCGCCGGCTTTGCGGATGGCGTCTGAGAGCCAGACCGTCCACTTCTGGCTGCCGACGTTGACGAAACCGTACTTCATGCCGACGATACCCCACGAGGTGTAGAGCGGCAGCAATTCGTCGAGGCGGCGTTCCAGTTCGCGTCGGTTGACATAGAGGATGACGCCAATACCGTTCTCTTTGGCGTAGCGAATGACCTTGGGCAGGTCCAGCGGCCCTTTGGAGCGCTTGGGGTCAAGCGTGACGGTACGGGCGTCGGAAGCGTCATCGTACTCGTGGCCATACCAACCGGCATCGAATTCGATGTATTGCAGGTTCATGGTCTTGGCGAAGTCCACACACGCCAAGCCGCCCCTCGTGGTCAGAGAGGTTTCGCGGATGACCTTGCCGGGCTTGATCCACGAGGTGTCGGCGATCCGCGAGGGTTCGTTGAGGTTGAGGATGAAATCGTTGTTTTCCAGCAGGCGGCAGGCGTTGTCCGCCACCATGACGTAACGCCATGGGGATACGCCGGATTTTTTGAGCGAGACCGGGCCGTCGAGATCAGCCTTGAGCGTGTATGCCTTGCCGGGGGCCGGTGCGAATTTAATGCGGGCAAAATCGATGAGCGCCGCTTCGCCGATGGCGGCAACCGGGCCTTCGGTGGTCTCGACGGTGAGCGGACGCTCCGCACCCTTCTTCACGGTGGAAAGTGTTTCCGGCTTGTATTCGCCCTGAGCGAAGTAGACGGGCCAGGCACGATGGTCACCGGTGAAGGTGAATTCGGTGAGTTCGTTTGTGATGGACGCTCGTAACCGAAGCGGTGCCGGCACAGCGTATCGGAAGGCGATTCCCGCGTTATAGGCGCGGAACACGAACATGACAGCCGCGTCCGGGACGGCATGATGTTCCACGCCGAAACCCAACTCCCTGAAGTGGTCTGAGACAATGGCGCGTTCGCCGTACGGCGGTTTCCAGACAAGGTTGGTCTCATCTCGCAGCACATGCTCCGGGCGTATCGCAGCAAAACCTCGGCTCAGGTCGGTGCCGTCCGACAGCGCCACACCCAGGCGCGACGGCAGGATGACGGGCTTGCCTTTATAGTCGACACGGTAGGAGAGGCCGCCGTCCTCCCCCTGCATGAGTGTCACGCGCAGGTTGCCGTCGGGCGACGCGAGCGGAATCGCTTGCGTCGCCGCAGCGGCGGCGGCAAACAAAAGGAGGACGGCGCACGTTGCATGTCGAACGCCGAATATCGTACGTCTCAGCGGGTTAAACATCGGGTTAAATTCCATAGCCGGGCAGGCGCTTGATGCGCAGCCGGGCGTTGGCGGCCGAACTGTTTTTAAAAGCTCGTTTAGTGAGGTCGAACTCCAGCCGTTTGCCGGGATCGAAAAGCGTGGCGAGCGCGACAAGTGACGCCTGTGTGATGTTCCCGGCGTAGGCGAAGTCCGAGCCGACCGGTGCACCGCCCTTGATGGCGTCGAGCCACTCGTGGTAGGGGGAGCCCCCCTTCACGCGCGGGTAGCGCGGGGGCGGCAGGTCTTTGTTGGCACTTGAGGTGTCCACCAGTTTGCCGTCCTTGATAAGGCGGAGGTTTTTGGCACCGTGCGAACCGTAGACGATCACGCCGCTGTCACCGTAGATCACGCCGCCTTCACCGCTCGGGCCGCTGTTGACGTACTTTTCCATGCGGGGGGCGAACTGGTCAGGCGGCAAGCCGTCGGGGCAGGGGACGGAGCGGTAGCATGGGCCGTCGTACCACTTGACCGTGACGGGACCGCGCTTGTTCTTGGCAGGGAAGGAGAGCGTGAAGACGTCGCCTTTCGGGTAGGTGACACCGTGCTTGGCGGGATCCCAATCGCCCAGCTCGTCCACGCGCACCGCCTCCGGCAGACCGAGGTCCAGCGCCCAGAAGATCGGGTCCATCAAGTGACAGGCCCAGTCGCCGAGCGTGCTGCAGCCGTAGTCGGTCCAGAAGCGCCAGCGTCCCGGCAGATAGAGCGGGCAGTAGGCGCGATGCGGCGCGACCGGTCCTTGCCAGAGTTCCCAGTCCAACTCTTTGGGGATCTCATGCGTCTTTTCCAGTTCGTCAAGCTTGTCCATGCAACTGTAGCTGGCGGGTGCCCAGAAGTGCGCCTCCTTGACGGTGCCGATGAGCCCGGCCTCGATCCACTCGCGGAAGGTGCGGATGGAGTCGTAAGCGTGCCCTTGGTTCATCGCCTGATTGACGAGCTTGCCGCCGTGCGCGGCAGCGATCATCTGGTCGACCTCGCCGAAAGTCTGCGCCAGCGGTTTTTCGCACTGGACATGCTTGTTGCGGCGCAGACACTCGATCGACATCGCCGCATGCCAATGGTCAGGTGTGCCGATGGTCACGGCGTCGATCTGCTTATCGAGTTCGTCCAGCATCTTGCGGTAGTCTTTGAAAAAGGGCGCCTGCTTGAACTTCTCTTGCATCTTTCCAGTGCGGCGCGTATCGACATCACAGAGACCGACGATTTCAGCACCACAGCCGGCCAGCCCCGTGATATTGGAGACGGGGCGTCCGGCGCAGCCGATCGCGGCAACACGGATCCGCTCGCTGGGCGGCGTCTGGCCGCTGCCCGCGATCACATAGCGCGGTACTACACTGAACACAGAACCGGCAGCCGCCGCGCCCCGCAGAAAGCTCCTGCGTGAAGATTTCATCTGACTCATCATAACACTTCCCCCTTCGATGTTTCGTGACCTATGTCTAACGACGGGTTCTATTATGAATCATGCGCGCAAACAGTCAACCCCGCAATTTTAGCTTCGGTTTTTTGTCGCTCATTACCCGCCCATTACTTATTGCCTCTCTCCGTCCCACTATTCGCTATTTCCCATTTTAGAACCCGAACCCAGACTCCTGAACTCTTGATGTGGGGTAAATAAATTGCGTCATC
The DNA here is from genome assembly GCA_012838435.1 of Lentisphaerota bacterium. Classification (GTDB taxonomy): domain Bacteria; phylum Verrucomicrobiota; class Kiritimatiellia; order RFP12; family UBA1067; genus DUPH01. Next base: position 16,565 of record DUPH01000198.1, read on the forward strand.
GAAAAATCGAAAAACACTGTTGACAATGCCTGCCGGTGAGGCGTATGCTGACAGCGCGATTTCATAGAGAGTAGTGTGTGTTGAGGATACGGCACGTTGTTGTTCTCGCGATGACAGCGAGATATGACCAGAGGTGAGTGGCCGCGCGCGTTGCGGTCAGGCGTTTTACAGACAGTCTTGCACATTTTGATTTTGCGCTTACGCGCATTAACGCTTCATCTGAAACCACCAAGTTTAAGTTAGGAAGCGAGATGCACGGGGACGCGCCCGCTCGGGCGCGGCCTCTGTCTCGTGTTTCCTAACAGGTGCTTGGTGGTACCTCAGATGAGGCACAGATTGGGGTTCGCGCCTTTTTGTGGGGGCGCACGGAGCCCGGTGCGGCACGGGCGGCGGGGAGATAGCACGATGGATGGAAATCTTTTTTGCGGCGGAACGGATGTCGGC
>DUPH01000199.1 GCA_012838435.1 Lentisphaerota bacterium
GAGCGCTACACGTTCCGCCTGCCGTACGTCAAGGCCGGCGTGTCGTATCTGCTTGCATTCCAGGGGCTCAACTCAGCCGGGGGTGACCGGTCGTCGGCCATCGATGATGTGCGCGTAACGCGGCTGGCGGTGGCCGAGGAGTATGTGCCCTTCCCGGAGGGATTGACAATCGAACTGGCCGAGGGCGCGAAACTGACGCTGGATTTTGCGGGCACGCAGCCGTTGCACGCCCTGCGCATCAATGGCCGTCATGTGAGCGGTACCGTTTCGGCGGCGACGCACCCTGCGGCCATCACCGGCACCGGTACGTTGCAATTGCCGAACCTCGGATCATTGCTGTTTTTACGTTAAAAATCCGCTACTCAAAGCGGCGCGGCTTTGCTAAACTTCCGACCATGAAATTGAAACTGAAGAAAGAACCCGATGCTGTCACAGCGATTCCGGAAGAGCCCAAGGCGTCCGGCGGAGCCTTTATCTCGGCGCGTCACCGCAACCCGGCCGATGAACTGGCTACGCAGGGAACGGGAGCGGGCGACAAGATCGGCGGCATCTGCGCGATCATCGCCACCATCTTTCTGGCGATCATCACCTTCCTGATGTACGCGAACTGGGATCTGATTAAGTCCGCCTGAACCGGAGACGGAGGCAGATTTGATCACGATGCTACGCAGATGGCTGTGGCGTCTGCGAAGTTTATTTTCGAGGGCACCTGCCGCGATGACGCTCGCGGCAGTGTGTCTTTTTGTTTTTTTGATGCAGCAGACGGCGGCACGGACCGAGTTTGTCTATGGTTACAGCTATGGTCATGTGCTACTCTCTTGTTTCGGTCTGAACGGTGCGCTATTGAGCCGGGGCTTCTTCTGGCAGCCGCTGACCTATATGTTTCTGCACGCCAGTTGGATGCATCTGGGGCTGAACATGCTGACGGTGCTGCTTTTCGGCTCGGGGCTTGAGTCGGAGATCGGCGGACGTCAGTTCTGGCAGGTCTTTCTGTGGGGCGGCGTGCTGGGCGGACTGGGCTGGTTGGCCGTGACGGCGGTGCTGCCCATGTTGCCGCCGCTGTCGGCGTTGACGCAGTGGATGCCGTCTGCTCTGCGCGCCTGGATCGGTACGGCGGACGCGGCGGGGCGCTCGCTGGATACGGCACTGTGTATCGGTGCGTCCGGCGGGGTGTTCGCCCTGATCGGGGCGTATGCCGCACTCTTCCCGCAACGCGAGGTGTATGTGCTGGTGTTGGTTTTTCCGGTACGCATGAAGGCACGCACGTTGGCGTGGTTGCTGGGCGTGGTCACCGTGATTGAAGCGGTGCTGGTGCAGTCGCAGGTGGCGTACGCGGCCCATTTGGCCGGTGGCCTGAGTGGGTATCTGTGTGGACGTCGGATAAGAGGAGGCGGGCGATGACGACGGTGTGTGATGTGATGGATGATCTGCGGGCGATGGCCGCAGTCAAAGCAGCGTTGGCCGAGGACGTGGGCGAAGGCGACGCGACAACCCTTGCGCTGGTGGATCCCGCCGCGCGTGCGACCGGCGAGATTCTGGCGCGCGAGGCGTGCCGCGTGGCGGGGGTGACGGTGGCGCGTGCGGTGCTGACTTGTGTCGATCCTGCGTTGCGCGTGGCGGTCATCGTGCCGGATGGCGAGACGGTTGAGCCCGGCGACACGATTCTGACGATCGAAGGCAAGGCGACCTCGATTCTGACGGCGGAGCGCACAGCGCTCAATTTCATGCAGCGGATGTGCGGCATCGCCACGTTGACCGCGCGTTTCGTGAAGGCGGTCGAGGCGTATGGGACGATGATTCTCGACACACGAAAAACCACGCCCAATCTGCGTCTTTTCGAGAAGTACGCTGTGACGTGCGGCGGCGGCACGAACCATCGCTTCGGCCTCTACGACCGCGTGCTGGTCAAGGATAACCACCGCCGCCTTTGGCAAGGGGGGGACCCCGACCGGCTGGACTTAGCGGTGGCGGCGGCGCGTGAAGCCTTTCCGCTGCTGGAGGTCGAGATCGAGGTCGAGAGCGTGGCCGAATGCCAAAGTGCGTTGCGTGGTCGGCCAGAGTGGATCATGCTCGACAACATGTCATGTGAGATGATGCGCACATGCGTGGCGCTGTGCCGTGGCGTGTCGAAGACCGAAGCTTCGGGCGGCATCACGCTGGCGCGGGCGCAAGAGGTTGCTGCGACCGGTGTCGATGCGATTTCGCTGGGTTGTCTGACACATTCCGCGCCTTCGGTGGATCTGGCGCTGGAGTGGCGTGCGGTGCAGTGAGAAGGGATGGGCTGTGATGCGAATGGTGGTGGTGGATGTCGGGAATACGTCGACGAGCATCGGGCTGTATGAAAACGGCCGGGTGTCCCGCGTCAGCCGTGTGAAGGGCGGCATCAAGGAGGAGCCGGAGCGTTGCGCCAAAGCGTTGCGCGAAGCCGCGCACGGCGGGGCTGTATGCGGCGCGGTGCTCGGGTCGGTCGTACCGAACGTGAACGCGGACTGGATACAGCTTGTGCAACGTGAACAGGGGGGCTGCCGCTTGCTGACGGTGGATGCTACATTGCCGATGGATGTGACGGTCGACTATCCCGATCCCTCGAGCATCGGCGCGGACCGTCTGGCGGGGGCGTGCGGCGGGGTGCGGCGCTACGGTGCGCCATTGATCGTGGCGGATTTCGGTACCGCGCTGACCTTCGATGTCGTGACGCCCGACCGGCGCTATGTCGGCGGGGCGATCACGCCGGGGCTGCCGCTGATGACCGACTACCTCTACGAACGCACGGCGCTGTTGCCGCGCGTAGTGTTGGAAGGGCCGTGTCCGGAACTGGGGCGCAGCACGCAGCAGGCGATGCGTATCGGCGCACAGATCGGTTACCGCGGGATCGTGCGCGAGATTGTGACGTATCTGAGCGCGTCGCAGGACTGTACGTTCACGCTTGTGGCGACCGGCGGCTATGCCGACTGGGCGCTCAAGGATAGCGGTATGGCATTCACGTTCGATCCCGATCTGACACTTTTTGGACTGGGATGCATAGGAGAAAAGTCATGGGCATGAAACCGACAGTTGTGATTTTGGCGGCGGGTATGGGCAGCCGCTACGGCGGACTTAAACAGGTTGATCCGGTGGGGCCGTCGGGCGAGACGATCATGGATTACTCAGTCTACGACGCTCTGCGTGCGGGCTTCGGACGTATCGTGTTCGTGATCCGGCGCGATTTTGACGAGATATTTCGCACCACGATCGGCGCGCGATACGCGAGGGCGGTGGAGGTCGCGTACGCTTATCAGTCGCTCGATGACCTGCCGGAGGGGATGAGCGTGCCTGCCGAGCGCACCAAGCCGTGGGGCACGGCGCATGCGATCCGCGCCGCGCGTGAGGTGGTCGACACGCCTTTCGCTGCGATCAACGCCGACGATTTTTACGGACGTGACGCTTTCCAGCAGCTCGCCTCCTTCCTGAACACGACTGCGGCGGGTGATGCCGCGAAACCGCGCTTCGCGATGGTGGGGTACCGGCTTGACCAGACGCTCTCCGGACATGGCAGCGTGGCGCGTGGCATCTGCGATGTGGGGCCGGACGGTCTGCTGGTATCTGTAACCGAGATGACGCAACTCGTGCGTGTGCCGGGCGGTGTGGAGAACCGCGATGATCCGGAGCGTCCGGTCGCGTTGACCGGTGCCGAGCGGGTCTCGATGAACCTCTGGGGCTTCACGCCGGCGCTGTTCGACGCATTGGAGTGCCGTTTCCCGGCTTGGCTGGTGGCGCACGCGGACAATCCCAAAGCGGAGTGGTACATTCCGTTTGTGGTGGATGAAATGATCCACGACGGCGCGGCCGAGGTGACGATGCTGCCGACTGAGAGCGCTTGGTTCGGCGTGACCTACCGCGAAGACAAGCCGCGCGTGGTCGAAGCGGTACGGCAGCTCGTCGCGGCAGGGGAGTATCCAGAGAAGCTCTGGTAGCGCGGCGACGGATGCGCGGTCTGACCACATTCATGACGAAAGTGATCGACGGGGTTTACCCGCGCGTCTGTCCGGGGTACGGCTGCGGTCGGCTGTCGGAACGGACCGGACGTCACCTTTGTAATGATTGCCGCGCCAAGATCGAACTCTACAGCACGAGTCTATGCAAGCTGTGCGGTCGCGAAATCGAGGGGCGGGTACGGCATGACTTCGTGTGCAGCGTCTGCCGCGCGGCACCGCCGCATTACGACCGTGCGCGTGCGGCCGGACACTTCTCCGGCGTGCTGCGCGACATGGTGCACGCCTTCAAGTATAACAGTGCCCTCTGGTTGTGCGCCGATCTCACGGATTTACTGCAAGGCTGCTTGATGGCGCATTTCGATGCCAATGCGGTGGACGTCGTGCTGCCGGTGCCGTTGCATCCGGTGCGGCAGCGCGAACGTTCCTACAACCAGTCGGTGTTACTGGCACGCGAGTTGGCGCGACGCATCGACCGTCGTTGCGACACGCGCGCCTTGGAACGCGTGCGCGTCACGGAGACGCAGACGCACCTCAACGCAGCGCGCCGACGCATGAACATGCTGGGCGCGTTTCATGTGGCGCGTCCCGACTGGGTGCGGCAGCGGTGCGTGTTGCTGGTGGATGACGTGATGACCACCGGCGCGACGCTCAACGAATGCGCGCGCATGCTGAAGAAAGCAGGCACCCGCACGGTCTGGGCCGTGACCGCAGGGCGCGGGGTGTAAAGGTTACTTTTTATTCCAACTATCGATCATCTCGCGGGCGCGGTCTTTGCCGCCGAGGTCGAAAGCGAGGCCCACGGCGATCGCGCCGCCGCCAAAGAGCGCGGCTACCGCGATCGTGACGATCTCTTTGCCCACACCGAGTTACTCAAGGGCCATGCCGGCTCCGAGCAGGAGCACCGCGTAGCGGGTCACGCCGGACAGCAGCGCCGCGTTCTGATGAACCTCCTGCGCCTTGGCCACGAGCAAGGCCGATAAAAAATAAGTTTTTTGAACCAACATTTTTTCTTTCTTCAAAAACTCAAAACTCTTGCTTCGTTCTTCCCCGCCAGCTTATTATATACCCGTAACCATGATTTGGGTCATGGTGGATGATGTTCGTGTCCCCTTCCTAAAAAGAAAGGTCGACGATCGTGAACAAGCACGATTGGAGCAGATTCCTCGCTGCGGTTGCGGCGACATTCGCGGCGGTTGCCGCGAGCGCCATCCCTGTCGGGGTGACGGTGAACGGCACCCCGCTCGACTCCGGCGGCCCGTCGTACGGCGCAGGTTGGTTGTACGATCCAGGTTCTTCCACCCTTTTCCTCTTTGGCACGGGCCCCTTCACGCTTTCGGGTATCAATGTGATTGGCGGCGTGCGCGTCGTCATCTCCGAGAGTGTGACGAGCATGGTTGCGTTTTCGAACCTAACGCTCCGGGCAACGGGCGATAACCGGTGTGCTTTCGCGCTGGAGACGAACGCCTGCGTCTCGCTCTTCCTTGCAGGGGAGAACACGCTCATGTCGGGTGAGAACCGTGCGGGTATCGAGGTCGCGGCGGGGCGGACCCTCTCCGTCACCCATGCATCCGATGACGCGATGGGTTCACTGACGGCGATGGGCGGCGATTACGGCGCGGGCATCGGCGGCGGCGACCAAGGCGCGGGCGGTACGGTGACCATCAACGGCGGCATGGTTGTCGCAAACGGCGGCCTTAGCAGCGCCGGCATCGGCGGCGGATGGAGCGGTGCTGGTGGCACAGTGACCGTCAGTGGCGGCACGGTCTTCGCGCAGAGCGGTGCTGGCGGCACGGACATCGGATCCGGCTACAACGGCGCGATCTCTGGCGCGAACCTCTTTACCGGCGGCTCGATCCGTCTCGCGAACGACACCATCACCCCCGCGCCCAGCAACGGCACAGCGCGTGTCTGGTGCGTGACGGTGCCGGGGCTCACGCCAGGTGCGGCGGTCGAAATAGCCCTGCCTGCGGAGAACCTCCCGGCCTACTTCGGCGTGAATGGCCTTTTCGCCGACGCTGTCGGTTGCATCTACCTGTGGCTCCCAGACGGCGACTACGCTTTCACGGCGAACAACATCGACTACACAGCCACCGTGGATGGTGCGGCGGTCACGGCCTCCGTCAGCGTTGACGCGCCGCTCTTCGCCACGGACGGCACGGCGCTCGTCTTCGACGGCGTGTTGCTCTCCATCAAAATCACCAACGCTCAGAACGGCGTCATGTACACGCTCTACGCGACGGACACGTTGGGCGGCTCTTGGATACTGGAGCAGGTCGTCCAAGCTCAGGCAGACGGCGATCTTGTCTTCGAGAACATCAGCGCGTCGCCGACAAAACGCTTCTTCAAGGTGAGGGCCAGCGCCAGTTCACCCCAGTAACAGGGACGAGGAATGCAGGACGCGAATCGAGTGCGTGTTTTGTGTGTGCACAATCGGGAGTGCGGGCGTCTCCGCCCGCTCTGTGAAAGGCCGGTTGGGATTCCGATGCGCGGTTTGGTTCCCAAGGGAGCAAAAACCCCGTAACATGGGCGTCCCGCCCATGAAACACGGGCAAGATGCCCGTGCCACACCCTTTTGCAAGACACGTTGTTGCGGGCGAGGACGCCCGCGCCCCCGACTCTCTGCCTTCCTCTCACCAGAAACGCATGATCTTCGCCCCCTGTCGCTAACCGATTACCCAAAAATCTCAAAAAAGCTCTTGCTTTGCTCCTCTCCTCGTTTTATCATACGCTCGCTTCATGGCGGGAATCATGTTTGTGTTTCCTCCAATTCTAATTTTCGCGTCTCTTGTCTCTCTTCACCTCTAAACCGGAAGGAACAGACCGATGGATAAACCGAACTGGATCAGACTTCTCGCTGTGGTCGCGGCGACATTCACGGCGGTTACCGCAATCGCTGCCCCTGTCGGGGTGACGGTGAACGGCATCCTGCTCGACTCCGACGGCTCGGACGGTGAGGGCTGGATGTACGCCTCGTTCACGCTCACGCTTACGAACACGGGCCCCTTCACGCTTTCGGGCACGAACACGGCCGGCGCGGTGCGCGTCGTCGTCTCGGACGGCATCGCCAACACGGTGGCCCTCTCGAACCTGACCCTCCGGGCGACCGGATGCGTCCAGTGCCTTCCTGAGGGTCTTGGCACAATAAATCGGAAAGAAAACGCAAACAGGTTGAAGATATAGCTACCATTGCCAACCGACCGGACATCTGGCATGGTATTGGTATCCGGCGCTTCGACAAACGCTCGCCGGGCTGATACTGATCAAGGAGTTTTACACATGCACACAGATGTTTCACGTCGCGGTTTCATGTCTGCCGCTACAGCGGCATGCGGAATGTTGTCTGCCTCTGGTGTCCGCGCCGCGGCTCCGGCACCGGTGGCGACGGGGAGTACCTTCCGTTACGCGCTCAATGCCGCTACCCTCCGTGGCTACAAATTGTCGCTCTCGGAACAAATCGTTCTGACGGCCCAAGCCGGTTACACCGGCATTGAGCCGTGGGTTGACGACATCGCCAAGGCTGCGGCCGGTGGTACCCCGCTCAGTACACTCAAACGGCAATGCGCCGACGCCGGACTCTCGGTGGTCAGCGCAATCAGTTTTGCGGCGTGGGCTGTTGATGACGACACCGCACGCGCCAAGGGCATGGAGCAGATGAAGCGGGATATGGATCTCGTCGCACAGATTGGCGGCACCCATATCGCGGCGTCGCCCGCCGGTGTCTACGGGGCCAACGTTAAGCTCGACCTCGACCGCGCCGCTGAGCGCTACCGCGCCGTGCTGGAACTGGGACGTAGCATGAGCGTGATTCCCCAAATTGAGTTCTGGGGTTCCTCCGCGAATCTCTCGCGCCTCGACCAGTGTATCTACGTCGCCGCACGCGCCGCGCATCCTGATGCCTGCGTGCTGGCGGACGCTTACCACATGTACCGCGGCGGCAGTGAGGCGGCATCGCTGCGGCTGCTCAGCCGCAGTGCGACGCACTGCTTCCACATGAATGACTATCCGGCCCAGCCGGCACGCGAAGCCCTCAAGGATAGTGATCGCGTCTGGCCGGGAGACGGCATTGCTCCGCTCACGGAGATCCTCGCGATATTCCGGCAGAACCACGCGTCCGTCTGGCTCTCGGTCGAGCTTTTCAACGCCACCTACTGGAAGCAGCCCGCGCCCGAGACCGCGCGCACTGGCCTTGCAAAGATGCAGGCCGTGGTCGCCGCGCTCGATGCCGCTTCCAAGCGCTGAGAAATGCAAGCAGGCATTGATTTTGGCGGGGTATTGGCCTAAACTTGGCACCCTATTCAGAAAGTGAAGGGTTTATGACACTTGCGGAATTAGATTCACAACAGGCGGCTTCGTTGGCCGAGGTCACAGCGGCGGCGGATGCGGCCGCACTGGAACAGGTGCGTATCAAATATCTGGGACGTAACGGTTTGCTGCCGGCGATCATCAAGCAGATGAAGGAAGTGCCGGCCGCGGATCGGCCGGAGTTCGGCAAGCGCGTCCAGGCGTGGCGTGCCGCACTGGAGAGCGCGCTGGCGGAACGTGTGGCAGACGCCGCTACGGGCAAGAAGGAGCGGGCGGCCTTTGACTGCACGCTGCCGGGACGCTGGTTCGCGCCGGGCGCCAAGCATCCGGTGTCGCGCGTGATCGAAGAGACGGCCGCGATCTTCGGACGACTGGGTTTTACGGTCGCGGACGGGCCGGACATCGAGACGCGCTTCAATAACTTCACGGCGCTGAACACGCCCGCGCACCATCCTTCGATGGATGCTTCCGACACCTTCTGGCTGACGGACGACCGGCTGCTGCGTACCCAGACTTCGCCGGTGCAGATCCGTGTCATGACCAGCCATACGCCGCCGGTGCGGATCATCACGCCGGGGCGCACCTACCGCCGCGATACGACCGACGCCACGCACAGTGCGAATTTCCATCAGATCGAGGGCCTCTACGTGGATACGAAGCCGGTGTCGCTCGCGGACCTCAAGTCGACGTTGGCGTACTATGCGCGGGAGATGATGGGGGCCGAAGCCGGCGTGCGTTTCCGGCCGCACTTTTTCCCGTTCACCGAGCCGAGCGTCGAGGTGGACTTCTCCTGTCACGTCTGCGGCGGCAAGGGTTGCCGCGTCTGCAAGATGAGCGGCTGGATCGAGATCGCCGGCGCGGGCATGGTGGATCCGCGCGTGTACGAGCACGTCAATCAGGCACGCGGCGATCACGCATACGATCCGGCGACGGTTTACGGCTATGCCTTCGGTTTTGGTGTCGAGCGTATCGCGATGGTCAAGTACGGCATCCCTGACATCCGTTGGTTGTACGAGAATGACGTCCGCTTCCTGAGCCAGTTGGCGTGAGGCGGAGGGTATGGCGCAGAGTGCCGTGGTGAGCGAAAGAAGGAATTTTCGGAAATGAAAGTACCGATCAGTTGGTTGAATGAGTTTGTGGATGTGTCGGATCTGTCGGTCAAGGAACTGGCCGACAAGCTGACGTTTTCTGGCGTAGAAGTGGAGGCGATCGACGAGGTTGGCGTGACGCTCGATGACGCCTTTGTGGTGGGGGAGGTGCTGACCTGCGAGGCGCATGCAAACTCGGATCACCTGCATGTCTGCACGGTGTCGGATGGCGAGAAGACGTGGCAGGTGGTGTGCGGAGCGCCGAATGCGCGCGCCGGCCTGACCGTCGCCTTTGCGCGTATCGGGGCGGTGATTCCCGAGGGCGGGTTCACGATCAAGAAAGCCAAGCTGCGCGGCGTGGAGTCGTTCGGCATGCTCTGCTCGGCGCGTGAACTGAAGCTCTCTGACGATCACTCAGGCATCATGGAGTTGGATCCGGCGTTGAAGCCGGGGACGCCGTTGCGCGATGTGCTGCCGCCGCCCGAGACGGTGCTGGATCTGGAGATCACATGGAACCGTCCCGACTGTCTCTCGATCATCGGCATCGCGCGTGAATTCGCCGCGCTGCTGAAGCGGCCGCTGCGTCTACCCTCGATAGACTTTACCGAGACCGAAGAACCGGTGGAGCGCTTCGCGCAGGTGCGCGTGGATGATCCGGTCAAATGTCCGCGCTATACGGCGCGTGTGATGACCGGCGTGCAGGATGGGATAGCACCAGACTGGATGCGGCGTCGGCTGGAGTTGTGCGGCGTGCGATCGATCAGTCTGACGGTGGACGTGACCAACTACGTGATGTTGGAGTGCGGCCAGCCGCTGCATGCGTTTGACTACCGCATGCTGGCGGATCATACGGTGGTGGTGCGGTGCGCTACGCCGGGCGAGACAATCACAACGCTGGACGGTGTGAAGCGTACGCTCGATCCCAGCATGCTGGTGATCGCGGATGCCAAGGTGCCAAGCGCGGTGGCGGGCGTGATGGGCGGCGCGGGTAGCGAGATCGCGGCAGACTCCGCGCATGTGTTGCTGGAGAGTGCGCTCTTTGATCCGGCCTCAACCAAATTCACCGCCACACGGCTGGGACTCAGCTCCGAATCATCGCGCCGCTTTGAGCGCGGGGTCGATCCGGATCTTGCGGATTGGGCAAGCCGCAGGGCGGTGGCCTTGCTGGTCGAGCATGGACAAGCGCGCGTGGCGCGTGGCGTAATCGACGTTGATAACCGCACTTGGAAAGCGGGCGAGGTGACGTTGCGTTTTGCGCAAGCGCAGGCGTTGATCGGCGTGGCGTTGCCGCCCGATGAGATGGTCGGGCTGCTGACATCGCTAGGGCTTGAAGTGATCGCGCGTGATGCGCAGAGCGCGACCTTCCGCATTCCCTCGTGGCGGCTGGACTTGACGCTGGAAGCGGATCTGATCGAAGAGATTGCGCGTCTGCACGGACTGGATGAAATTCCAGACCGCATGCCGGACGCGACGGCGGTCTCGACACTTGACGACCGGCCGTTCCATGCACGGGTGCGCTGCCGTAGCATCTTGTTGGGCATGGGCTTCAGCGAGGCGATGCACTACAGTTTTCTTTCCGCGCAAGAACTGGATGCGTTTGACACGTGCCGGACGGCGTCGCGGGCGGTGCTGCCGAATCCGGTGAGCGCCGATTACGGCGTCCTGCGCGATTCGCTACTGCCGCAACTTGCGGGTTCACTCGGGCGCAATGCATCGCGTCAGGTCGAAAGCGCGGCACTCTTTGAGATGGGGCGCGTCTTTTTCAAGGATGCAGATGGCGCGTGCGGCGAGGAGGAGCGCGTGTCCTTGGGGATGATGGGGCCGTTCGGACGTTCCGCGGTGGACCGTCGGCGTGCGGTCACCAACGAGGAGGCGATGCTCTGGCTCAAAGGCGCGGTGGAGAATCTGGCGGCTGCCATGCATGCCGGAGAATTGGCATTCGAGCGAGGCGAGCATCCGGCGATGGAAGAGGGGTGGGCGGTTGACATCCTGCTCAATGGCGAACGCATCGGATGCATGGGGCTGATATCAGCCGCGCTGCGTCACCAGTGGCGCATGACAACGCCGATGCCGCTGGCTGAACTAAAGCTGACACCACTGCTGGCCGGCAAGGGTGCCACATCCGGTGTCAAGCCGGTACCGCAATATCCGGCGGTGCGCCGCGACATCGCGTTTGTGGCGGACGCAGCAGTGACGCATCGTGACATTGTGGAGACAGTGCGTCAGGCCGCCCCAAGGGAATTGACTAAAGTCAGGCTTTTTGATACATTTGAATCAAAAGAAATCGGGAAGGGGAAGCGTAGCATGGCGTTCACTTTGGAGTTCCGATCGCCCGACCGGACGCTGACAGATCCCGAAGTAAATGCGGCGTTTGCCAAGATCGTCCAAGCGCTTAAGAGTGGATTGGACGTCGAGGTACGCGAAGGTTGACAATTTTTGTTCTTTGAGAGGTGCCGGGGATGGTGAATGACCCCGGCGAGTGAAAAGAAGTGGGCCCTGCTTTGTGCGCGGATACGCAGTATTTCTCTGACCTTCAAGTTGTATCGGGAGTTCGAATGTGGCGCAGCAAGGATACCTGCCTCGAGCAGATCCGGATGGCGTCACCTAGGACACCCACCTCATGAGTGAGGTTTCAGAGATCCTGCAATACGGCAAAGTGGGGCTTTTTTTCGGGAATTAGCTATCATGCATAAATTAGGGATCGTCATGGGGACGGGGCTTGCGGTTGTCGTTGCCACGTTCGTGGCACGTGCGCAGCTTCCGGAGGTCACGGAAACGGCTCTTGCCGAGCTGGGGACCACGCTCGGACAGCCGTCCATGAGCGGTTTTGTGTTCATTGAGGGGCGCTACATCAAACCGCCCTATACAGTGACGCGGCGCGGTAACGCGATTTTTATCAACCGCATTCAAATCGAGCAGCCTGTAGCATGGCCGCGTAATGTGGCTCCTGCTCCGGCGGCTGCGCGCGCGATCGACGCGGACGGTGATTTTGAGCCGATCACGCCGGATGCGGCGCAACCTGAATCTCCGCAACCCGTTGCGGCGGACGCGCAGGCGAAAGTTGTGCAGAGTATCGATGACCTTTTCGCAGACGACGATGACGATCCGGCGCCTGCGCCGCAACCCGCCGCCCCTGCGCCAGCGCAAGCGACCACATCTCCGGAAGAGCGCGAGCGTGAAAAGGCGCTTGTGATTGAAAGTCTCGAACGTATCCGTTCCGGCTACGAACAGGCGTTGGCGCGCGGCGAAATCTTTTTCTTCGGGCAACGGCATAACCGCGTGAACGGCACCTACGGTACCGCAAGAACGCTGATAGAGGTTTTGCCGAGCGCACTGCGGTATGCGGAGTCACCGCTTGATTTGCAGAACAAACTCAGACAGGGCGGTGTCTATTTTCTCGATATCGGGATTTGCGGCGAAGTCTTCCGGCACAAAAACACGTTCCCGTTGCTGGAAGAGAGACTGCGCAGAATCAAGGCAGACGAGGCGCTCGAAGCAGCAAGGAAAAAAGCTGCGCGCCCTTGGTGACCGTGCAAGAAGAAAGGTTGTCAACGATGCGGACGAAACACACAGTGAATGAGCCTGTTTTTAAACGCGTGGCCAGTATTCTGGCATCGATCGACTCACCCAAGAAGATGCGCACGTTCCTGGAAGAATTACTGACGCCTGCCGAGGTACGCGACATCACCTTGCGCTGGCAGTTGCTGGAGCGGCTCGCGGAAGGTGTCACGCAACGCAAGATCGCCGAAGAACTGCGGATCAGCCTGTGCAAGATCACGCGCGGCTCAAAAATTTTGAAACAACAGGGCGCCGTGACGGCGCGTCTGCTCGGAACAGGGAAGTCTGCCGGGCGGACGAAGGCGAAGGCTCATCGTGTGTGTTCACAGAAAAAAACGGCAGAATGATAGAGGCTCTTCAGGGTGTGTGGCACGGGCATCTTGCCCGTGCTTCATGGGCGGGACGCCCATGCCACGCGGGGTGTGACACGGGCATCTTGCCCGTGTTTCATGGGCGGGACGCCCATGCCACGAAAGGTAGGTCAATGAGATGCAGTTAATTTCAAGCGAGATTCAAAGCCAGATGGCGGGCTCTTCATGGATCCGCCGCATGTTTGAAAAAGGCATTGAGCTGAAAAAACAGTTCGGCGCAGAGAATGTCTTCGATTTCAGTCTTGGCAACCCAGACATCCCGCCGCCGTCCTGTGCGGCCGACGCATTGCACGGGCTGGCCGAGCGCGTGGCACGTCCATTTGGTATGGGGTACTGCCCCAACTCTGGCCTGCCGGAGTTCCGCGAAGCATTGGCGGCATATCTGAGCGTGCAGCAACAGGTGACGGTGCAGGCCGCGCAGGTGGTGGTCACTTGCGGTGCAGCCGGTGCGCTGACCTCCTTTTTCCGCGCGGTGTTGGAGCCGGGCGACGAAGTGCTCTGTCCCGCGCCCTATTTTGTCGAGTACGGCTCCTACTGCGGACACTTCGGCGGTGTGCTCAAGGCCATACCGTCGTTGCCGCCCGATTTCCAGCCGGATATCGCGGCGATCGAAGCGGCGGTGACCGAGCGCACGCGCGTGTTGCTGATCAATTCGCCGAACAACCCGACTGGGTGCGTCTACTCGCAGCGGACGCTGACCGCGTTGGCTGAGTTGGTCAACCGCGTCAACGCTACACGCAAGCGGCCGCTGTATCTGTTGAGCGACGAGCCCTACCGCTTTTTAGCGTATGACGGTGCGGTGGTGCCGCCGATTCTGCCGCTGTCGCCATTCGCGCTGGTGTTGGGCTCTTTCTCGAAAAACCTCTCGATGGCCGGTGAGCGTGTGGGGTATCTGGTCGCTAGTCCCGCTATGCCGGATGTGGCGACGCTCATCAATGCGGTCACCCTGACCAACCGTACGCTGGGTTTCGTGAACGCGCCGGTGCTGGGGCAGCGCCTGGCGATGGCGTTACTCAACGAGAGCGTCGATATCTCCGTGTATGCGCGCCGGCGTGAGGCCATGGCGCAGGTATTGCGCGCGGCCGGCATCCGCTTCACGTTGCCGCAGGGCGCCTTCTACTTTTTCCCGGAAGCACCGGGCGGGGACGACCAGGCCTTTATTCAGGCGCTTCTCGCGCAGAATGTGCTGGCCGTGCCGGGCAGTGGATTCGGCCTCGGCGGATATTTCCGGTTGAGTTTCAGCGTGGAAGATGCGGTGATCGAGCGTTCGGCGGCTGGTTTCAAAGCCGCTGTCGCTGCTGTGTCGAGCGCACGCTGAGCGCGGTAGGATTGTCTTCTTCAAGATGCGGAGGTGCGGGATGATGCGAGTCAAGATCGGTGTCGTCGGAATGTTGGTAGCGTGCGGCGTTTGGCACTCGGCAGCGAAAGACTTCACAGGGCCGGATGAGTGGCACACGGTCCACACCAACGCGGTAAAGGCTTGGCAAACCGCCCAGTCCAAAGCTCTGCCCGCCGACACCGTGTGGCGCGGGGTCGTTGCGGACCGGCAGCGGCGCGAGGTGCGCTTGCTGGCCGAGGCGGTCGGACACCGGGTCGGGATTACGGCGGAGTTTCTGTTGGTGGGGCCGCTGAGCGACCGCGCCTACGAGGCGGTGGCCGTGACGGTCGCGATGCCTGGCGACATCGTGCGCGCCGTTGAAAGTTTGGGGCTCGCGCGGGGCGGGTGTATCGGCAGCCGTCCGTTTCGCTTCTGGCCCTGCGGTGAACGTATCACGGCTACGGTGCGCCGCCTTGATGTACCGGATGCGCCGGCCCGTCCGCTACAGGTTCTAATCAATGACGCAGAGAAAGAGAATCCGCTGGTGGGCGAGGGCGGCCTGGTTTTCACGGGCGCGCGCTGGGAGGGTGGGGGATGTTCGGCGGACACCAATATGCCGTCTTCTATCATCTCACTGTACAATGCGCCCGACACGGTTTTCGATGTGCCTTTTCGGGTCAGTCAAGGCGAGGTCTACGGCAGATTGTCGTTGGCGGAGGCTCTGCCGTACGGAGCACCGCTTGAGATCGTACTGCGTCCGCTGATGCCCGCCGATGGGCGCCCGCGTGTGCTGCCGCTGACAGTTTCGGCCACATGGAATGGCGAACGGGTGACGCTCACCTGCACCCATGCCGACGGAAGCAAGACCAAAGAGGGGGATATGGCCGAGGTTCTGACTTGGTTGCACGCGCAGTCCGAAGCCGGTCGCGAACCGTATCTGACTATACATTTTGACGATGCGATGCCGCTACGCCGCGCGGTGGGTGTGGCGCACGTCTTCGACATTGTGGACGGCAAGGGCATCAAACTGGACGGTAAGGCCGACGACGGGCTCTATCCCAGAGCCTTCCTGCCGCAGGAGAAGTGGCGCGAACACAAGGACCGCCACCCGCAACCGTTCGAGTTGCATGTGACGCAAGCGGAGGGCGGTACGTTGAGTAAGAAACTGGTCTTCATCGAAGAGGATTGGACGGTCGAGGGACTCGACCCCAAACTCACGCCGCGCGACTATCCGTTCACGGAGTGGGAAGAGTTCCCCAAACTCGTGATAAAGGCCGGCGGAACTGACAGCAAGGTACGCCTGCTCTTTGTCCACGCGCCGGCAGACCTGCCGCTCAGTACCTTCATGCCCGGCGTCCGCGCAGTCGCCGACCGCCTCAACTTGGTTTACGTGTTTGGCAATTGAGCCGAGCAATCGGTTGATGACAGGGGGCATGCGAGTCGAGCGCGTGTTTTGTGTGTTCGCAGTCGGGAGCGGGCGTCCCCGCCCGCTGAACGTTGAGCGGTGAGCGTTGAAAGTTGAACCTAAAAAGAGCAGTTGAACCTTCAACTCTCTTTGGTTTCTGGTTTCAAGGTTTCATGGTTTCATCCAAATCGGGATC
>DUPH01000200.1 GCA_012838435.1 Lentisphaerota bacterium
CCGGCCTACCAGCCGACCGGCTACGAGCAGTGGCAACTCGCCAACTACATGGAGCAACAGATTCTGGGCACCGGCGAGGCCGCCGCAGACGCGCCGTCAGGTTACGCCGGCATGAGCAACCTTGCGTTGTACGCCTTCGGCATGAGCCGCTTCGACGGCTTGACCGACGAACAGCGAATCGCCCGCGCCCGCCTCTCCATCCACGCTCAGGACAGTGCGCTCTGGTTGGGTTACACCCGCCTCAACGATAGCTTCAGCGATGTGCGCTACACCCTCAAGGTCGCCTCTTCGCTCACCGCGCCTGTGACTTGGAACGACGCCGTCACCGGCCTCGATCTCGACCCCGTGGCGCTGACCAACATTCTGGATGCCTCGATCTGGTTCTACGAAGTGCGCCTGCCGCAGGCCACGCCAGAGCGGGCCCAGCGTTTCTTCAAGCTGGAGGCAGAGTTACAGTAATGCCCACGGTTTATGGGGCGGCTATAAGGTCTATCCAGAAAGAGCGTTTGATGCGCAGGAGCCTGAATTCCGGATTGTTTTCCGACAGCAGGTAATGGCCCATCCCCTCCGGAAATTTAGCAAAATCCGGATGACGCACCTGAGTCACCACGCCCGCGAACGAGGCGCGCATTGACCTGTGCACCAGCCTCCTGCCGTTGTCGTAATCGTAATACTGGTTGAACCTGCCTTTGTAGATGCCGGTCATAGGCGAATAGCTCAACGTTGCAAGTGCGCTGTTAGCGCCTATGTAGACGTAAGCGTCGCCATCCTTCACCGGCTTGATCCCCTTCTCGATCACAAGGCGTGTTCCCGTCGACATCACCGACACCGCGTACGGCAGCGCCTCATATTGCGGCAGCACCGCGCTGCCGGACACATAGTAGGCGACATCGTTAGTTTGCGCACACAGCCAGTATTCGGTGGCCGGTAGCACCGCGCCTTTGCCGAAGTATCCGCCGCACGGCATAAGCAACGCCTCAAAACCGTCCGGTCCGCTGCTGGGCTTGTCCCAGCGCACGAACCAATCTTCTGACCAGTCCGTATCCACAACACCCGTGTTCGGAGCGATCCAAAGCATAGCGCCAATTCCCCCTGCTCGTCTGTACAACGGCTGGAAGAACGGCACGCTTGCCATGCTGCCGTAATCACCGAACAGCAGCAGCGTTGATGCCTGCGACACTCTGGTACCGTCCGCCAGCACGCCGGCGATCCTGACGCTTCCCCGAAGTCCTACGGTCATCGTCAAATACCCGCTGCCCTGCGGCTCTTCTTGCGCGGCCCCGTACGACAGTACATCATAAGGGTACAGTGAAACCGTGTAATACCCCCTCAGCCGCGCTAGATCGGCCTGAGCGTAATTGTCCTCACGATCAGCGAACACATGGTAGGCAGCCTCAATGAGTACTTCTTCGTTCCCCAGCGAACCACCCGACAGACGGCCGTACGCCATAATCCAGTTGACCCAAAGCTCAAGAGTCTCGCCGCTCGACCTCTGCATACGGACATAGTAATCGTTGTCTTCCGTCACGCCCTGCCAACCCGTCGCCCTAAAGCTCAGCGAGCGTCCCTGCAGTACAACCTTCGCCGTGATCCGTCCGCGCTTGGTTATGTTCATTGAGAAGGTGCCACACACATCCGGCAAGGGCTCTCCGCCCCCAAACCTTTTGTCACGAAAAACCACGCCGGGGTAGGTGCCGAAAGGTCCGATGAGTTCAGGTTGTTGCGGCGTTCCGTTACCGGTGAGCCAGCCCTTAATCGCTTTATACGTGACATCGAAACGCCCGAAAGCGTCGATGCCTCCGCCCGTCTCACACGATGAACTCCCACCCACAAGCTGCCCGATCAGCTTCCCTGTCGCATCGAAGAGCGGTGCGCCACTACTGCCCGGCTCCGTCACGCCGTCCGTAAAATTCACGAACCAAAAATCTGGATCAATCGCGTCCAGCTTGCTGAAACTGATTCGTTTGTAAGCGCCGTCTGGGTGATGGATACAGGTGAGCGTTTCGGTATACGACGGCCTGCTCGTCGACCACCCGACATAGGTGGCGCCATCCGGTGACGGCGAGCGCAAACGCAGCAACGCAAAGTCATTGCCCGTCTCGTAGGTCTGTCCCGCGAGATAATCGGCGCCACCCTCCGTGACGGTCACGGCGGCCAGCGATGGAGGCGCACCGTTGCAAGTCGCCGTCTGGAAAAACCAGTAGAACTCGGTATCGCTGGCCTGGCTCTGGTTGGCGACGCAGTGCGTCCCTGTCAAAAAGAAATCAACCCATGTGCTATCATCCAGATCGTTCAGCAGGCACCCCGTGCAATAGAGATAGTTCGCTTCATAAAAGACCCCAATGCCTGCAACCCCCCGAGAAGCAGCGTCCCACCCCGGGTAGCAACTCACGTCATTGTGGCAATTTCCCTCCTTGAGCCTTATCGTGCCGGGCGTCCGATAGAGATGGACCACCTTCCCAATCGAAAACGCGGCGCGCGTAGGGTCGCTTCCCCGTGGCACCCAACACTCTACTGTTACCGTTTGCGCAAAAAGCGCCCCGGACCAAAACGCCTCGCGATTTCTCATGCTGACGCTGTTATACGGTCCCCGCACAACTGTCGGGTCCTCGGTGTCGAACACCCTGATCTCGCAGCCTTCCGGCAACTCAACATCCTCGAAATGGACGCGTATCCCATGCGCACCATCGGCACGGAGGGTCGTACACCACACACGCGAACCATCCGCCAGCACCGACCATCCGCCGAGCGACGCCGGAGCCGCTGATCCTCGCGCCGTGATGCGGTTCGGTAGCTGGCGCACC
Source organism: Lentisphaerota bacterium (assembly GCA_012838435.1). GTDB lineage: Bacteria > Verrucomicrobiota > Kiritimatiellia > RFP12 > UBA1067 > DUPH01. Next base: position 2,805 of record DUPH01000200.1, read on the forward strand.
ACACCGATCCGCAATGCTTTTTCGCCCGCCGCAACGGCTTCGGCATCCTCCGCCGCAAGTGTCTGCAAGTCCAGTGCTTCAAGCACTATTTGGGGCTCGCACTCCCACTGTCCGGCGGCAAAAGAGTGCGGGAGCGATGGCAAGGCCTTTGGCACCATCGCCATCGGCCGCACAGCCGACGGTACGGAGATTCCGGATTCGCCCGCTCCGCTACTCAGAACCACCGACAGTGTCACAAGCCCCACAACCCCGTTTCCTATCCACCACCGCATTTTCATTTGTCTACCCTTTCCACGACGGCATTCTACATGCCCATCCCTCAATTTTCCGGCCTCAGAAACCAACAGGTTCGCGTAGCCCCAAGTATGCCACTGCATAGTAATAACGTCAATCCGCGCGGTTTATTGTTTGGACTTTTGGGTTGATCAGTCGGATCGGCCTGAATCAGTCGGATCTTCTTTGTGGCAAGCGGCAGAAAGCGGGATTGTCATGCCCTTCCAGGGCTGATACCATTCCGGTCTATAAATTCCTTGTAAACGTCATGAGTAGCGCTGTCCTTAGTTCTATCCTGCCTGTCTGCCTGCTGATGCTGCTGGGCGCGGCGCTACGTCGATTCGGATTCCTGCCGGATCTGTTTTTCGCGCAACTGAACCGTCTGGGCTTCTGGATACTCCTACCCTCGTTGCTGTTTTGCACCATCCAGCGGGCACCGCAAGCCGCCAGTGGCGACGGTATACGCGTCGGGCTCCTGCTCTGTGCCTGTTCGCTGGCCGTGACGGCGGCGGCCTGGCTGGCAGCCCGCGCCATGCGACTCCCCGGTGCTTCGGCGCGCGCACTGATGCAGGCGGCCATGCGCGGCAATCTGGCTTACACCGCCCTGCCGGTCATCCTGTATGCCTTTGGCGAAAACAGCCAAATGGCGGCAGTCGCCACGTTCGCACTCGCGCCGGCCATTCCGTTCTATAACTTTTGGGCGGTGGTGATTCTCACCTCGGCTCCGACGGACACCGCACGCGGAAGTCGAAGAGTGCGCGCATTGTTCGCAGTGCTGAGGAACCCGCTGATCATCGGTTGCCTGCTCGGCGCACTGGCGTGGAAAAGCGGTGTCCCGCTGCCGCAGGGCATCCTGAATGCTGTCACCGCGCTCGGCAATGCCGCCCTGCCGTGCGCACTGTTGGCACTGGGTGCCGGCTTGACGCCCGCACGTCTGCGCGCCCAATTCCGCCCGGCCTTGGTCGGCACCGCGCTGAAACTCCTCCTGATGCCTGCCTTCGGTTACCTGTTCGCATGCGCCGCAGGCTTCAACCGCGAGCTGACCTTGGTTGCCCTGCTTTTTCTGGCTAGTCCCTGTGCGGTCACCTCCTACGTGATGGCCGATCAAATGGGGGCGGACAAAGAACTCGCCGGTTCAGCTATCGTCCTCAGTACACTGCTGTGCCTGCCCGTCATGGCTGTTCTGTTGCTGGTGTTTTAATCTACAGATCGCGCAACGCATCGGGATCGAAGCGCCGTGCGGCGGCGCGCGCCGCGCACCAGACGCAACCGACGGCACAAAGCACCAGCACAAGAATCGCGACCGCCATCGTCCGCCATGGCAACGCGCCGCCCAGTGAACGCGCCGCCGGTTGGATCGCCACCAAGGCCGACAGGATGCCGGACACCAGTCCCGCCATCACCAGCACCCCGTATTCTGCGGCCAGCAGACGCACTACATTTCGCCGCGCCACACCGACCGCCGCCAGCAGGGCAAATTCACTGCGGCGCTCCTCCACACCGCGCAGGATCACCAGCGACAATCCGGCCGTACCCAGCAGCAGCCCGAGCGCACCCAGCACCAGAAACAGATCCAGATAACTCGCCTCCATCGCACCCAACATGCGCAACCGCTCCTCCACGGTTTCGATCGTCACTCCCGGCACCGGGTGGCGCAACACGGCGGCTTGCGCGCGCTGTTCGGCAGTCGGACGCCGGGTCACGTCCGTCGCTTCGCGCAAAGCGTAAGGCGCATAGTCGCAGAGCCACATCCGATAACCTTCTTCAGGGGACATCTGCGCAAAGAATTGTTCGTCGATAATCAGCGCGCCCTGCAGGATGCCGCTGCGCACCGGCAATGCGCCCACGATCCGCACACGCCACGGCGTGCCGTCGCTCCCGGCGTAGGTGATGACCGCGCCATCGGTGACTCCCGCCCGAGTCTTGAGACTGTATTGCAGCATCGCCCGGTCGGCCGCCAGTGCCGGGATCGTGCCATCCGGTAGCGGTTGTTCGAGCGGCGACCAGACGCCGCCCGCCTCGCGCGGTTCGAATGCCCGCGCTCGCGCCATGACGCGCGCCTCGAGGCCCAACAACTGCGGCGTTTGCGGTGCGTTCATGTTGAGGCATCCGGCCTCGTCGCCCTCCCGCATACGCACTGGAACAATGCCTTCCGCACCGCTTATTGCATGCGCCAGTTCTAGGCCGCGTGTGCGATCCAGCGACACTGCCGAGGTGACGATCGCACGGAAACCGCCGCTACCAGACCACGGATGCTCGCTGCCGGCTGCAGGATCATGCCGCATCGCGAAAATCCCGACCGACAAAAAGAGCCCCACTGCCAACAAAATCACCACCGGCGCACTGCGGCGCGGTATCGCCAGTGCCCGCGCCACGCCCGCCGCCACCGGCGACTGCACCGCCGACCGTCCGGCAGCGACGCGCCGCCATGCCTCGCCCATCGAGACCAAGAACAGCATGATTGACACCATCAGCAGGAACCCGGCACCGAAGAACGCCCCGTTCGCAGCCGCCCCCTCCGGACCCCACACCACGATCGCGATCACCGCCAGCGCCAACACACCGCCGACGACGCTCTTAGCAGACGCCGACAAACGGTTGTTGCGCGTTTTTTTAACGCAGAGACGCGGAGACGCAGAGGTTTTGCAAAACCCCTCGTGGCATGGGCGTCCCGCCCATGAAACACGGGCAAGATGCCCGTGCCACACCTGCTCCCGACTCTCTGCCCCCCCTTTCACCAGAAACGCATTGTCTTCGCACCGCCACACCGCCGTGGGCAGACTCGACGCATAGCGCCGTGTGACGTGCAGCAGCACCAACAGGGTCAAGCCAGCACTGATTGCGGCAGCCAGCAACGCCGCCGGCATGGAGAAGATGAAGAGCGGTTCAGCACCGGCGAAGGCATCGCGCCAGAAACGGCCCAGACTCCACACAAGTGCGCGGGCGAGCAACGCCCCGCCCGCAGCCCCCACCACGGTGCCCACGCAAAGCGGTACGCTCCACTCCGCCACCAAGACCAGTATCACACGATTGCGACGCCACCCCAGCGCACGAAAGAGCGCGATCTCATCCTTACGCGTTTCGAGCGCCAACGCCAGCGAGAGCCCGACCAGCAACAACGACGCGGCCATCACGATAAAAGCCATGCCGACAAAGAGCAGCCGAAAATCGGTGGTGCCGCGTGCGGCGGCGAGCCCCTCTTCCCAGATGGGACGCACCTGAAATCCGAGTCGCGTCGGCGGGACGCCTTTGAGAGCCGTGCGCACCGCCGCTTCGTCCGCCGCCACACTCAAGCACATGGCGTCGCCGAAGACCGTACCGAACGCCGTCTTACCGGTCGCGTGCGTGAAAAAGAGTTTCGGCGTTTCGCGCCACGCCTTCCAATAGGCCTCGTTCGCGGCATCGTTCAGTTGCTCCTCATCCAACGGCAGGCCGACATCCCAATCCGCACAACTGTCCACGTTCTCAAGTCCCGGAAACACGGGCATCGCGCGGCGCGCTGTCGTGGCTGTCTCCATCGGGATCACGCCACGCACGCGGAAGGTATCTTGCGTCTCGACCAGCCGACCGCCCGCTTCAAAACGACGCCAACTCACCGTCACCTCCGCATCGGTGGTGACGCCCAGCGTCTCGGCCAGCCACGCATTGATCACGATCTCGTCGTCGCGCAAATCGCGCGGAACGAGCGCACCATCCGGCGTGACCGCCGCCACAAAGCCATACGGCGTGCCGCGTTCCCCCGCCGTGAACGCATCCGCCAAATGATAGGTCGCGGCACCGACCTTCAGTCCCGCCTGCTCCAACGCCTCACGCAGACCGGGCGGCAGAAACACACGGCGGCTCCTGATCACTGTGACTGTCTCTCCCGCCTCGGATTTCTGTTCTTCGATCTCCAACCCGCACGCTTCGGGCGTCAGCGTTTGTGCTAATGCACGTTCCAATTCCTGCGGCGACAGAGCGGAGAGCAGCAGGTTGGCCATCTTCGGCTCACCTACACTTGCCGCCAACGTATCCAGCGGAACGAAGAGATTCACAGGCGGTAACGACGCGGGGCGCAACGCAAAATCGGCGGGAAGCAGCGTGGTGTTCAGCGGGAGCGGAACGGATGACGGAGCAGACGCCAGATGGCGGCGGACAAGGCGCGACTCCTTCACCTGACCGAGCGGGAGTTCCGCCGCATGGAGCGTCGGCTTCACAAAACGCACCGCGCCTTCGGCTCCGCGCAACAGGTCGCGCGCCCGGTCGTTCAGCGTGGCTCGGAACTCTGCGCCTCCCGTTTCCTGATCACTGTACAGACCGATGATCTGCGCATCAGACGCACACACCGCGCCTTTTGCCGTCAACAACTCACCCCGCAACAGCAACGCGGCTTCTGTGTTGGGTAGGCGTTGCGCGAGGTCTGCCGGAAAGACCCCTTCGGCAAGCAGTACAGCAGAACGTGCGGCACCGAGACGGGCGTGCAGACGAGCGCGCAGACCGGCCTGCAACGATTCACCAGTCAGCAACGCGGCACCCAGTACCGCGGCGGTCAGCGCGGCCGTAGCCGCAAAGACGCCGTGCCGGGCGCGATAGTACCGCAGGCTGCGTTTGACCCAAGTTCCGGTTGTCATTAGTGCGTTAGTTCATTAGACGCAGAGGTTTTGATGCATGCGGCGTGACCGCCGCAGGGAGGGGCAAGCGTCTGCTTGCCCGCGGACGAGCAGACGCTCGTCCCTCCCGGTGCTCCGCAATGGAACCCGTAACCATCCTTCCGCACAGCGGAAGGCGGCTCGTGGGGACACTCGCCCTCCAAATCATGTCAATCGTGTCAATCATGTCAGTCATGTCAATCATGTCAAAAAATGAAACCATGGAACACGGGCAAGATGCCCGTGCCACACTCTTTTGCAAGGCACGCTGTTGCGGGCGAGGACGCCCGCGCTCCCGATTCTCTGCTCTCCTTTTCACCAGAAACGCATGATCTTCGCACTCCCCTGTCACTTGCCTACAACTTACACGATCAAAGTTATCCTCATTTACATCCCAGACGAAACGCGGGCGGCGGGCTAACCGATTACAGTTATTTCACCCTCTCCTGCTGGGAGAGGGACGGGGTAAGGGTTGCGGGCCCCGCCCGCGTCATTCTGTTCCCTCAAAGAAAGCATACCCGTTTTCTGGGCTTCGATATACTTGGAAGGCTAAGGAAATATCCTTGTGGCTGTTTCTTCCCAGATCGAGTTCAGGCAGGTTTTCAAGGGTAAAGAAACCGACTTCACTTGTTTCCAAGCTGACTTGCGGTTCACCTCCGGTCAATTCGCAGAGGAAATGAATCTTGTAGATATACTCGGGATGGGGAGGATATCCAGAGCGGTTTCTGTCGATGAGATTTATAATCTTTTTTGCCTTGACCCTGTAGCCGGATTCTTCAAAAACTTCCCGCTCAACATTCTCAGCCGGTGTGGCATTCACATCGGCCCAACCGCCTGGCAGCGTCCATTTTTCTGTTGAAACCTCCTTCACAAGAAGGATTTCATTATCGTGAATAACAGCACCCCTTACATCTAGTTTCGGTGTGGGATAACCGATTTCATCCGGCCACACGAAATCCGGGCACCTCCCTTCGGCTTGAATGATAAGTGAAGACAACTCTTTGAGTCTGGCGAAACGCTCCTGATCGAACGGGTCTTTTGAATAGGTCAACCCACCTTGAGCTATTGCTCGTAACTCCCGTGCTATGTCCAACAAGTTCATCATGTGGATACTCCTGTTACGAACCTCTTCCGAACAGCCCGCTGCGCCACTCGCCGAACAGCAGGCTGTCAACCTCAACCAGTCCCTGCGCCTCGTAAGCGGCGCGCACGGCGGCGTACTGTTCGTCCAGGATGCCGGAGACCACCAAACGCGCGCCCGGCCCCGCAGTCAGCGAGGCGGCCACCTGCGGCGCGAACTGGATCAGCACCGGCGCGAGGATATTCGCCACAACGATATCGGCTGGCGGATGCGCGTGCGAGAGGTCGTCCAGCGCGAAGGGGATCGACACACCGTTCAATTCTGCGTTTTCCGCCGACACGCGCATGCAGTCGGGATCATTGTCAAAGCCGCGCACGTCAGTGAAGCCCAGCAGCTTCGCGCCGATCGCCAAAATGCCGGAGCCGCACCCCATATCGAGCACGGAGCGCTGAATGTCCTCTTCAGCCAACCGATCCAAGAAGCGGAGACAGGCCTGCGTGGTGGCGTGTTTGCCGGTGCCAAAGCTCAAACCGGGGTCAAGCGTGATCACGCACTCGCCGGGCTGCGCCGTGTACGGTTCCCA
>DUPH01000020.1 GCA_012838435.1 Lentisphaerota bacterium
CCGACGGCGTGGCGCTCCCCGGCATCTTCGCCGACGCCGTCCGCGCCGACCCGTCCAAGGGCGTCATCCTCATCGAGGGCCGCGCGGCGACCACCGAGCCCCTCGTCCTTGAAATCTGGCGCAAAGGTGAGAAGGTCCTGGAGAAGTCGCTGCCCCTGCGCGTCGCGCCGGTGGAGCAGATGTACCGCTGGCACAACTTCCGGGCGAGCCCGTCACTCCCGAACCGCCTGTATGAGCCATCCGGCCTGCCCGATTCAGAACTCGCCAACATTGACGTTTTCATGGCGCACGGCTTCCGGGTGTCGGAGAACGAGGCGCGCGCGTGGGGGGCGGAGTTCTTCAAGCGGCTGTGGCAGGAAGGCAGCCGCGCGCGCTTCCATTGCGTGACATGGAGTTCCGACACCGGCCCGGCGATCTCCTACGAGGACAACGTCAACAACGCCTTCGCGACCGCCTCAAGCTACGCCGCGCGCGTCAACGCGGTCAAGGCGGCGAACCAGTCGCAGGTCATCGTCATGGCGCACAGCCTCGGCTGCATGCTCACCTCCGCCGCGATCGCCGACCACGGCATGCAGGCCGGCAAGTTCTTCGCCCTCAACGGCGCGGTGCCCGCCGAGGCCTTCGACGCCGCGATGATCGACGAGCGCACCAACGCCCTCAACCGCCTCCTGCACCCCGACTGGCGCGGCTACAAGGCGCGCACCTGGTCGGCCAACTGGCACCGCCTCTTCGCCGACCCGGCGGCCTTCCCCGACGACGACCGCGCCAGGCTCAACTGGCGCGGGCGCTTCGCCAACGCCGCCCCCGTCCTCTACAACTTCTGGTCGTCGGGCGACGAGGTGCTGGAGATCGCGGCAACAGACATAAACTTAGGCAGCGGTGTGGAGTTTGAATGGGAATGGACATGGCCGCCTGTCTCGGTGGATGCCCGCCGCTACGTCTGGCATAAACAGGCTTTATTTAAAGGGCGCAGTTGGGCGTACGGAACGACGTGGGCGGGCTGGGGCTTCTGGGAGTGGGCGTTGCCGCTCGTGGGCAAGGTCTACAGCAAGGACGAAGCCAACGCGCTGACGGATGACGAGCTCCGCGCCGAGCCTGTCTTCCGGCACAACCCCGACGAAATGTTCACATCGAACATCGTCGTGGAGATGCGGAACAACATTCTGGCGCGGGGAATACCAGAACTCTCGTATCCGATTGGATACACAAATCTTTCTGATACGATTAACTATGACTTGAATCACAAAAACTTCCGCCGTGATGATGAGACTTGGCCGCAGCGGAGCATTGTGTATGGCGATGCGCCAGACGCCGGGCGGCGCTGGTTGCACACGGATTTGATGAATCTGCCGCACTACTACACCCACAAGCTCTTTAAGAAGCTCGTGGAGGAAGGAGAGATGAAATGAATGTTAATCTGGTACTAACCGCTGTTTGTCTGTGTTGGGCATCTATTAGCTGCTTTGCGCAAGACAGTTACTCCAAAGAATATCGAAATGCTTTGCGCTACGGTGCGAAAGTGAAAATCACGGTCGCGGCAAGTGATTCCGGCGCCAGTCCGGTGTCCAATGCCACGGTGAACATTTTCTTCGAACAAAAGGATGGCAACCAATACAAGAAAGAGGGAGAAACAGATGTTCTTGGGATGTTTACTGTCGAGGGCATGACAAGATCATCTATAGGCGGGTGTGTCAAAAAAGATGGATTCTACCGCTCAGACTTCCATTTGCCCTTCGCAATGGGACAAGAACGCATTAATGGCAACCGCTGGCTTCCTTGGAATCCTACGATTCCGGTAGTACTGCGTGAAGTCCGCAACCCGATACCGATGTATGTGAAGTCTGTTGATCACATTCTTCCGAAAGGTGTTTCTATCGGATTTGATTGTGTTGTTGGGGAATTTCTTCCGCCTGTAGGCAAGGGTGAGGTTGCCGACTTCAATGTGTTGGTCGAGCAGAACGGCGTGTTGACCAAGGATCGTAAGTTCAGCAAACGAATGATATTACAGGCAACCTCTGAAGGTGGAGGGTTTGTTTTTTTGAAAGCTCATTCGGCCAGTGCTTTCAAATCCGAGCATCAAGCTCCGCTCGATGATTACGCTGGATCAGTCGATTTCTATGCGGAATATCCGCCATCTAGCGCCAGCACGCCGACAATCGATCCTTTTGCCTCTGGCAAATATATGGTCTTCCGTTCACGCATAGAGCGGGATGATGAAGGCAACATCATCGAGGCAAACTACGGGAAGATATACGAAACGATTGAATATGGCAGAAATGCCCGCATTCAGACCGACGAGGAAAGCACGATAAGATTTCTTTACTACTTTAATCCCACGCCCAACGACCGCAACCTTGAGTTTGACGGGAAGAACAATCTCTTCAAGCCCGGCTGGAATAGCAATCTCAACTGGTCGCGGGATCCATGAAAAGCCGCCGTTACGTCTGGCACAAGCAGGCTTTATTTAAAGGGCGCAGTTGGGCGTACGGCACGACGTGGGCGGGCTGGGGCTTCTGGGAGTGGGCCTTGCCGCTCGTGGGCAACGTCTACAGCAGGGACGAAGCCAACGCGCTGACTGAGGATGAACTCCGCGCCGAGCCCGTCTTCCGGCACAACCCCGATGAGATGTTCACATCGAACATCGTCGTGGAGGTGCGGAACAACCTGCTGGCGCGGGGAATACCGGAGTTGTCGTATCCGATAGGGGCTACAGAGATTGAAAGTATAAATCCACCTAGCGGTGAGTTACGTAATTTTGACACGAACACACGCACATTCCGCCGTGATGATGAGGCTTGGCCGCAGCGGAGCATTGTATATGGCGATGCGCCAGACGCCGGGCGGCGCTGGCTGCATACCGATTTAATCAACTTGCCACACTATTACACCCACAAGCTCTTTAAAAAGCTCGTGGAGGAAGGAGACATGAAATGAAAAAATACGCATTATTGACCGTGCTGAGTCTACTCGCCTGTGCTGTCGGCCTTGGGCAGGAGCCGGAATCCTATTCCCGTGAATTCCAACGCGCTTTGCGCCGTGGCGCGAAAGCCAAGGTAACCGTCAAAGTTGCCGACGAATCAGGACAACCTGTGACGAATGCAAACATGAAAGTGTATTTTAGAATGTCATCAGGGAAAAGTGATGGAAAACGCGTCAGAGGCTCCACCGATGACAACGGAGTTTTTTCTGCAGAGGGACGTACTACAGACATCGTGTTTATTGGTGTCGAAAAATCGGGATACTACACATCTCGTGAGAAACGGGGTCGTAGTTTGACATTAGACAAACAGCAGAAAGGCGAAGACAAGGAACGGTGAAATGATAGCGGCTCGGCTGAAAACCAACGGGGCTTGTATCGGTCGGTTGCGCACGTATCGAGGGTGCTGGAAAAATGAAATGTCTCATGTCAAACTACGACCCCGATAACCACGCGATCCGGTCCGGAAGTCCTTCCGGAATCCACTGGACGATCTGCCGCAGGGCGGTGTATGCTGTCTTTGTTGGCCTCGTGGTTGCGCGGTGACGCGCCTTC
>DUPH01000201.1 GCA_012838435.1 Lentisphaerota bacterium
GTACGGAGGTTTGCGTAGAAGCGCCTGACAAGCAGTCGGACAGCCGCGTGTTGCGGTTGATTGCCGGGACCGTCAAAACCAGTCTGCGTGAAAATCTGCCCGAGGGTAGTTTCAGCATCTGCACGCCCAACGCTGTCAGCAAAAATGTTGAGGGCCGTGGTGAATACACGCTGTTCACCGATGCGGTAACGGAGACCCTGCAAATTGCCACCATCACGGGGGCGGCACGCATTGAGGGGCCCCAGTACCACATCCCCGCGTTGCGTGCGGCTAACACCGTCAACATCCAAACTTCCGTCGACCGCTCATTCAGCCGGTTGACCAGTGTGTCGGGCGATTTTGTGATTATTCTGAATAAAGGCGAGGAGGAGCCGGTTAATTACGGCATGTCGCCCAAGGCGGTTGTCAAAATCTGGCGCGAGAACGCGCCGGTGGGTGGGCGCCCGGTGATCGCTGCGCTCGTGATCAGCCCTACGGGTATCGCCAAGCACCGCTTCGCGTATGCCGAAGGACGTTCGGGAGTCGCGACTGGCGAACTCGTCCAGCCGGGCGCGGAAGAGGATGAGGATCTGCCGGTTCTGCTTTCGAAAGACAGCGAGAAAGAGAAAAAGGAAGAAGAGGCGGAGAAGAACGAGGCCAGCACCGAACAATAACTGACTCAGAAAAGGTTCTCGGAAAAACCGGCGGCCTGCGCAGCCTCCGGTTTTTCGCGTCAAAAGAGTGTTTGCGCGAGTGTTAATTCTTTTGGACTATTAGCTGTGTTTATTTACCACTTTAACCGACTCATCCGTAACCGCATCCTGTGGGGATTCTTTGCCATCATTATCGCAATAGCATTCGTGGCGGTTGATTCGTGTTTTCAGAGCCCACAGGACGCGCAGTCCGCCGGAATGATCAATGGCAAAAGAATTCCGTATGACCAGTTCGAACAGACGGTCCGGGCGATTCGTGGATTTGGGCGTGACCGTGACAACGAAACCCCCGTGAGCGTCGTGGACCGCCGCGCGTGGGAGCAGATCGCAGCCCGGCAGACCGCTGAGAAAAACGGCATGGGCGCAGTTGACGATGAGATCCGTAGCGTATTGCGCGAAGTGCCCGGTTTCCAAGGGCCTAATGGGTTCGACATCAACCGTTACCGCATGATGCTCGCCGAACAAGGCCTCACGCCCGCAATGCACGAAAGCCTGGTCGCGCATCAGCTCGCGCTGATGAAAAGTGCCGCGCTCGTGGATTCGGCCTCTTGGGTCTCCCCGATGGAACTGAACGATGAACTCGCCGCCATGACGGACCGCTTCACGGTGCAGACAGTCACGATCAGTAACCGCTTTGCCCAGACAGAGATGCGCCTCAGCGAAGAGGACCTGCGCAAGTTCTACGAGGAGAACAAGGACTCGTTCGCCCTCCCCGACCGCGTTGCCGTGCGTTACATCGCGATTCCGGTCTCGAACTATCTGGCGCATGTCTCGGTGCCCGAGGATGACCTGCTGGAGTATTACGATAGCCATGCGGACACCTACACCCGCACAACTACCAACAACACGACGGAACCGATCCCTTTCGCCGAGGTGCGTGACAAGATCTTGGCTGAGCTCCAGCTCGAAGAGGCCCGCTATTGCGCCTCCACGGCAGTCACCTTCACGATCTATGGCAAACTCGCTGATGCCGGCGACAACGCGATGGAGGTCGCGGCGAAGCAGGCCAAGGTCACGCTCAAGACCTCGCCGCTCTTCGCGGCCGACGAAACCCTGTACTGGGCTGAAAACAGCAAGGAATTCGCAGACGCCGCTTTTGAACTGGAGCCCGACCGTTCGGACTCGCGCTTTGGCATCGTCAAGGGTGACCAGTTCATCTATGTCATTGAGCGCAAGGATTTTTCAGCCGCTCACACGCCGGCATATGAAGACGTCCTCAACGATCTGCGGCCGCGCGCACAGGCCAAAGCCCGCAGTGATGCTTTCCAGGATTACGTGAAAGAGCTGCGCACGGAGTTGAGCACCCTGATGGAACAGGGCAAGAGCTTCGCTGACGCGGCCAAAGCCAAGACGCTTAACGTTTCCACCTCACTCACCTACTCGGTGAACGAGGTTCAGAACCAGAGCTTCCCCAACAGTTTCTCGATTGCCTATGGTGCCATGTCCCTCCAGAAGGGCGAACTGTCAGAGGCCATCCCGACATCGACCACGCAGTCGTTGCTGGTTTATGTGCAGGAGCGTCAGCCGGGCGATGCACTGGCCGCCGAGATGATGCGTGCTCAGGTGCGCGCGGGCATCGCGCGCCGCCGCTCGAGTAATCTCTTCTCGGACTGGTTGACGTGGAATCTCGCGCAACAGGATTTCAATCCGGCCCGCCCACTCAGTGACGGCGACGGCGATGACGACGAGGACGACGGAGCCTTCACGGATCCAGATGCGCCTGCGGAGAAAGAATAGGACGCGAGCGCAAAAACAGGTGTCTCGCGTCTCTCGTCGGCAGTGCCGGCGCGGCTCGCGGGGACGCTCGCCCTCCCGTCCTATGATCGGGCTCGCGGAGCACTGGGAGGGACGAGCGTCTGCTCGTCCGGCGACGTGAACGCCGCCCACAGAACTGGACGCGAAAAATTTGGAGTGCGGCGGCAAGCGGTATTCCGCGCGACGCCGCTTTTTAGCGCAGCCGGTCCAGCCGCAACCGCTCGCGGTTGTCGAACAGGCGGCGTGCGCAGAGTTGCACCGTCAATAGGCTGCCGAACCCCGCGCCGGTCGCGATCAGGTACATGATCATCATCTGATAGCGCACCGCCGCAAGGGGATCGCTGCCCGATAGAATCTGGCCGGTCATCATGCCCGGCAGACTCACGATGCCACAGACCGCCAGCGAGTTGATGATCGGCGTCATGGCGGTGCGCACGCTTTCGCGCCGCAGGTCGGCTACCGCCTCGGATGCAGACTGGCCCAGCGCCAGCCGGTTTTCGATCACGGCGCGTTGCTTCCAGGCATTCTGCGTCAACGTGTCCATCCCCAAGGCGATGCCGGTCATGGTGTTGCCGAGAATCATGCCGAGCAGCGGGATCGCATATTGCGGCGACCACCAAGGCCGGACGCCCACCAGCGCCACCAACGCGAACACGGTCACGGTGAAACCGGCGGTGAACAATCCCAGCGCGGCCAGTCCGACCGTCCAGCCCGCCACGAAGCGCCGGTGCTGCCGCCGTGTAACCTCCCAAGTGCCGGCCGCCAGCATCACCATCGAAAAACAGAAGGTCCAAAGCGGACGCGCATTTTGGAACACGCCTTTTAGGACCACACCTACCAGCGCAAGCTGTATGAAAGTCCGCACTGCACCGATCATCAACGCGCGGCTCAGCCCCAGACGCTGCCAGGCGAAGAACACGGCCAGTGCGGTCAGTGGCAATGCGGCCAGCAAGATATCGCTCCACGACAGCGCGATCACATCCATGTATCCACCTCTTTCCACACACCGCCCGCCGCCATGCGGTAACCGCGCGACGCCACGCGCGTGAGCTGCTCGGGGTCATGCGTCACCCAGAGTGCCATCATACCGGTTGCGCAACGGCCCGCGACCAGTGCTTCAAGCGCCCGCGTGTGCGCCGCATCAAGATGTGCCGTAGGCTCGTCCAGCAGCAATACCGCCGGTTGATTCATCAGCGAGCGCAACAGGCCGAGCCGCTGTTTCTCGCCACTGGAGAGACGCGCCACCGGCCATCCGAGTACCCCGGGCTCAAGTCCTAACGCACGCAAATCAGCATCTTCAGGAGCGTGAGAAAAGTGTTCGTCCACGCCGTCAAACCACCACTGGCTCTCGGCGGGTACGTACGCCACGCGCCGCCGCCAATGGTTGGCGGGAATCGTGGCCGGCGCAACTCCTTGTAGCGCGATGGTTCCCTCCCAAGGATCCATATCAGCCAAAGCACGCAACAGGCGCGTCTTGCCACAGCCGGACGGACCGCTCACGCCGACGATCTCGCCTTCGCGCATCGCAAACGTCACCGGCCCGAAACCGCCATACGATAGATCTTTTACCTCGAACGCTGTCACACCACTTTCCCTTCACCCTTGGCCTTGAAGTGTATCACCCGGCGGGTGAACGCTCAACTGCTCTTATTGCGACCACGCAGTGGCTCGCAATCTTGAGAGTAAAAGCGCTGCTCGGCTTTTCGCCGCGAAGCGATGGAGTAGGGCGGGGCGTCTCGAACCGCCCCGCCGCACTTTGTCCCGCGCAAGTCCAATCACCCGTCTCGCGCAGCGCTGGGAGGGACGAGCGTCTGCTCGTCCTTTGCTCTATTCTTTTCAGCATTGCGCAAGTCTGGCAAATGGATCCAGTGCGGCGGCAAGCGGTATTCCGCGCGACACCGCTTTTTGAGCATGAGTGTGGTGGCAGGACGGCGCGCAAAAGCGGTGCCGCGACCCGCGCACAGCGCGGTTCTTGTCACCGCATTCCAAAGGGTGCGCTTGAAAATAACGTCAAAGCCCCGAAGGGGCGGTTTCACCCTAGCCCAGGGCAAGCGAAGGCGCAGCCCTGGGTCGCGACGCCAACAGTCGCGTGGCCTGAAGGGCCACCTCAAAGAAACGACCGACAGCGGGCTTAAAAGGCATCCAATGCCCCCCTCCAGGGTCACATATTCGAATATGTGACCCTCTGCCCGCCGCCCTTTTCACCAGCAACACATTGTCTTCGCACATCCCTGTCAATAACCGACTACCGCGCTCCGCCCGTTAAACATTGACCATTCGGCGGCTGTATCGGTATGCTGGACAGTTAATTCAACACGTTGTGAAAAGGTTGGTTTGGGCATGCATGAGACAGTAAATAGGTGTGAAGAGATTTTAGCGGAGTGGCTGAGACAAGCGTTTCAGGCCGCGTTCGGTGAAGTGCAGGATTGGTCTGGCATCCGCGTTCAGCCTGCGACCGATGCGCGTTTCGGCGATTTCCAATGCAACGACGCCATGCAGGCGGCGAAGACGCTGCGCCGTCCGCCGCGCGCCGTGGCTGAGGCGGTGCTCGCCGCCCTGCCGTTGCCGCCGATGTTGACGCGCGCTGAAATCGCCGGCCCCGGTTTCATCAACCTGACGGTCGCGCCGGAATGGCTGGCCGAGCAGGTCGCCGTGCTCTCTGCCGCGCCGCGCTTCGGTATCCCGGACGCTGGACAGGGGCGCACCGTGGTCATCGATTACTCCAGCCCCAACGTGGCTAAGCCGATGCATATCGGTCATATCCGCTCGACCGTGATCGGCAATGCGCTCGACCGTCTCCACCGTGCTCTCGGTTACCGCGTGATCGCCGACAACCATCTGGGCGACTGGGGGACGCAGTTCGGCCTGTTGATTCAGGGCTACCGTACGTTCTTGACCGAGGCCGAACGCGAGGCCTTGACTATCGAAGCGCTTGAGCGCGTCTACGTGCAGAGCTACAACCGCTCCAAAGAGGATCCCGCCTGGCTTGAGAGCTGTAAGTCCGAGTTGGTTAAGTTGCAGCAGGGCGATGCAGAAAACCGCGCGATCTGGGAGCGCTTCATCGCCATCAGCCGCCGCGAGTTTGATCGCGTCTACGGACGGCTGGATGTGGCATTCGATCTCACGCGCGGCGAAAGCTACTACAACGACATGCTGCCCGAAACCATCCAAGTGTTGCAGGACAAGGGCCTAGCCGTCGAAAGCGAAGGCGCGTTGGTGGTGAATCTGGAAGACGAAGGCATGCCGGTCTGCATCGTGCGTAAAAGCGACGGCGGCTTTAACTATGCCGCCACCGACATCGCTACGGTGCGCAGCCGCGTCGCCGAGTTCGATCCCGACCGCATTATCTACGTCACCGACGAACGGCAGCAGCTTCATTTCAGACAGTTCTTTGCGGTGTGCGCCAAGTTGGGCTATACCACGCATCTTGAACATGTTTGGTTCGGCCTCATGCGCCTGCCCGAAGGCACTTTCTCCACGCGCCAAGGCAACGTCATCAAGCTGGAGTCGCTACTGGACGAGGCGGAGCGCCGTGCGCTGGAGATCATCAAAGCCTCGAACAGCGAGATGCCGGAAGACGAGCAGAGGGAACTGGCCGTAGCGATTGGCATCGGTGCCATCAAATACACCGATCTTTCGCATGATCCCCAGACCATGATCGTCTTCACGTGGGAGAAGGCCCTTGCGCTGGAAGGCAACTCGGGGCCTTATCTCCAATACGCCTACGCGCGCGTTTGCAGCCTGTTGGACAAATATGCCGAACAGGTGCCGGATCGCGACCCGCTCACCAACGCCCTGTTGCTGGACGAGCCGGTAGAAAAGGCGTTGGCGCTCCAGCTTATGCGCTTCCCGGCCACCGTGCTACGCGCCGCTGAAGTCTGCAAACCTAGCGTACTGGCCGATTATCTCTTCAGCCTTTCGCAAACCTACAGCAGCTTCTATCAGCGCTCGCCCGTGCTCAAGGCCGACGCGGCGGTGCGCGACAGCCGCATCCGCCTCTGCGCGATGGTCGCCCAAGTGCTGGCCGAGGGTCTCGGCCTGCTCGGCATCTGCACGCCGCGCAGGATTTAGGAATTCCTAACTCCTAAATCCTAACTCCTCCTTCGCGCTCGGCGCGTACCGTGCGCCGCGCGCTCAGGCGCCAGACCGCCGGCAGCACGAGCAGGTTGAGCAGCGTGGCGCTGATCAACCCGCCGAACTGCACGATCGCCAGCGGCGCCAGCAACTCGCCGCCCGGCTGGTCGTACGCCAGCACGATCGGCACCAGGCCGAAGAGTGTTGTCAGCGAGGTCATCAGGATCGGCACCATGCGTTCGAGCGAGCCTTCGATGAGCGCTTCGTGCAAACTGTATCCCTGCGCCTGCAAGCTGCGGTAGCGGTTGAGCAACAGCAACCCGTTGCGGATGACGAAGCCGGCGACGGTTA
>DUPH01000021.1 GCA_012838435.1 Lentisphaerota bacterium
GCGGCACGGCGAGGTGGACGCATCTCTCGGTGTCGGCGGAGACGGGCGGCGGGACCGCC
This sequence comes from Lentisphaerota bacterium, assembly GCA_012838435.1. Classification (GTDB taxonomy): domain Bacteria; phylum Verrucomicrobiota; class Kiritimatiellia; order RFP12; family UBA1067; genus DUPH01. Next base: position 60 of record DUPH01000021.1, read on the forward strand.
GTGCTGACGATGTCCGCGCCGGACACCAGGAGGGCGGCAGCGGCGGCCGCCAGAAAAACGGCGGCGCACTGGAATGTGGCAAGACCTTTCATTGACGGAACTCCTCCCCCCTCTTGCACGGAAAGGGCGCGAATCCCGCTCCGCGCGAAAGCGCAAAAATCAGCGTGGCGAAAGGTCTTTTCTATCTCATGCGTTCATTGCTCAGGCTGAACGTTCACTGCGAACGATCTGCCTCGGATCGTACCCTTTTCAGGCAATGACCGCAACCGGTTTTTTGAGCGATCGCGTAGTCGCGTAGTCGTCGTAAGCCTTCAAAAGGACGAGGGTGAAAACAACTTGTTTTTATTGGTTTTGTCGGCCGATAAGGCATTAATAGGCGGTCACCAAATACTCGATCGCGTAAGCGCCGGGTTTCGGGAAATCGACTTTGATCGGCTCTAAGCGGGTTTCGTTGCGCCCATTTTTTAGAGCGATATTTTCAAAGGTGAAGCGTTGGACTTCCTGCCCGTCAGTGTTGCGAACGATAATCTGAAGATCGACGGTCTTCGCCTCGTCGAGATTCATGATGACCGGCGTGATGCGATCATCAGGACCGTAAACAACATCGACATTGTCGCTACCCGCGAAAACCCTTTGAAAGACGGTCTTGTGAATATGCCAAGCCAGCTTTGCGTGTCCAAGTGAGTCGATTAGCGGTTTTTTATAGGTTCCGGAGTTGGCACCACCGCGCAGACAACACCACGAAAAACCGTCGACCCCGTGCAGTCGCTGTTTCTTCATTGATTCGTAGGCGGCAAAAGCCTGGAAGCCTTGGCTGGCGCGCCATTCGCCGAAATCAAGTTTCCTGCCGATACTTCCGACATCATATCCGTGCTCGTATGAGTGGAACAAGTGCCAGGGTTTCCCTTTTGAAAGCTCCCAGTTCGGCTGCGCGATGCTCTCCTCATGTTCCCAATTGAAAAACGGGCGTTCCTGGTTCTGCAGAACATCAAGCGAGAACCCTTGGGGCCAATTCCGGAGTTTCCCCCAATCAGCACCGTATCCGGTCACGGCATCCTGCGTTCCCCTGGTACAGAGCGGATGCGTGTACAAGTCAGGTGCCTTGATCTTTTCACCGTCTTTACTTGTTGTTCCGCGATCATCCTTGATGAGGGTGTGCTGCCAGAAGGTTGTCGGCGTGATCAGACGGCTTGAGTCAACCGCCAACACGCAACGCATGGTAGACTCGACAAAATCAGTGGAATATTTGAGTCCCTTGCCTTTGAACTTGTTGGGGTGGTTGCTCAGCTCCCAGTTCACGATACTGGGGCTGTTGTAAACCTGCCGGGCATAAGCGGCAAAGTTGGTGAAGTCAATCGCCTCCCAGGCCCCCTCACGTATCCAAGACGGCGTTTGCCAAGCCAGCATGATACCCAATTGGTCGCACATTTCCGGTATGCGGGGATCGTTGATGCCGTCGGCTGTGGCCTCGGCCGCATGGACATGCACACGCAGCAGGTTTGAGCCGCACTTGCGCGTCATGATTAGTTCTTCCGCTAATTGTTCAAGAGTGGCGCAGCGGTTGTAGCGCGCTAGAGTCTCTACCGGCATCCTGAAGCCCATGATCTGCACGCCGTTGAGCATCTCTTCTTGTCCGTTCACAAGCAGCCGCCCGCCGGTCTGCTCCACGGTGCGTATGCCGGTGGTCAAGACGCTGTCGTCGATAAGCTTGCCACTCGCATCCCGCAACTCCGCCCGCACCTTGTAGAGGCGGGGGGCACGCCAGTTCCAAAGCTGCGGTTTTTCCAGACACATGGTGAAAGCGTGTTCGACCGAGTTCTCGGCAGGCACAGTGATGTCGAAGGAGTGCTTAGCAACCGCGCGGCCCTCGCGCGGCGTCCACGGGGCGTAATGAATCGTGACGCTGCCACTGAACGGCTCACGCGAGCGGTTCTCGAACAGGATCGCATGCGTTTGGAACGCCTTGTCGGCTTCCAGCTTCGAGGTGTGGACCAGCACACGCTCGACGGAAACCGCGTCGCTCAGTTCGAGTTGGGCGCGTCCAGCAAACCAGCCGATGTTTAAGTCCGCGCAACAGTGGTGCATCGGGTTGGGCAGCAGGCGGTGGTTGACCTTAAGAGCAAGCAGGTTTTCACTTTCGGGACGCAGATGCTCCGTGATGTCCAGCCGCACCGGATGGCGTCCGTCAATAACAGCCGCCTTTTTTCCATTCACATAAATTTCGCCGCTTGGATCAAGAGTCTCGATGCGCAGGACCGCCTTCGCGAATTGACCGACCTTGACCCTCTTGCGCAGGTACAGATCCTCACCCGCGAACCGCACGCCGCCATGGGCATACGGCAGCACCACCGGTTTCCAAGGGCGATCGTCATAATCCGGCAACGTCCAGCCCTCCGTCAACGGGCGGATATCGAAAGTCTCGTCCGCCAAAAGCTCGGCTTCGTACGGTACGCTCACATCGTCTTTGCGCTGCACGTAATTCAGGGCATACACCGAGTCCACCTGTACCGTGCCGGAGGATTTGATTGCAAAGGTGTCGGCTTGGGTGACGTTATTGTCGGCAAGGGCGGCTCCATAGACGAGGCGCGCGCCGTCAACATACAGGTTGAATTCCCGCTCCTGCACGTCGACCTCGACATGGAATTCCATCCATTTGCCCTTTTGATAACCGGCGAGCTTTCGACGTTTTCCAGCTGAGACGCAGAACAACTTGCCGTCCGCACCGAAGCCTGCGCACACGCAATCCTTGCCGTCTTGTGAAAGCGCGAAAGCGCACTCGCTCCAGCGGTCGGCCTTTGCGCGCCACTTGGCCTCGAAACGCCAAGCCATGGGTTTTGCGAGGCGATGCCGGATCAGGCCGGAGCCCGCGGTCAGCACGCCATCGGCCACACTTGATCCAGCGTAACCTTGCCACACCTTAAGCGACGCCAACTCTTTTTCACGCGCACCCTCTCGGACACCGAGCGCCTGCCACTGTTCTAGGCGCTTGACGGTCCGAGTTTCCGGGAGCGGTTGGGGCTTGATACTCGCTATCAGTGCCCGTATCTCCTGTTCAGGTGCCACCTTTGAATCAAGTTGCGAGTCACCGTACCAAGCGGAGGCATAGTCGCAATAGGTCTTGAGGAACGCTATGCGTTGCGTATTGTCGAAAACCGAGGTCTTGCCCTTGAGGTCGGTCTCCCCGTTGGCTGCGGGCACTGGCGAATACTGACGGAATTCAAGCGTGCGGCTGATGACGTTATCGCGCCCTGACGGAATAGTGGAACAGCCCAACAACAACACAAGTATCGGCAACAGGCATTTTTTCATTTTACCCTCTCACAATGCGGCAACTTCGGCGAAACATCCGGGAACATCGAGATGCGCAGCCTCGCGCAGCCGTACGGCACAAGTTCAAGCGCGGCGCCGTCTGCCGCTTTCGTCCGCAGTTTGAGCGGCGCATCGAGCGGCCAATCCCACTTTGCGGGCATCGGCACACGCGCGACTTCAATGGCGGCGGCGGATTGGGACGAGTCGAGTTTCCACTCTTTGCGCGCGCCTTCGACTGCCGTGTTTTCGTCCTTTTCGGGAAGCCCGTACGCAAAGAGGAGCGGACCGTACGAGACGCTGCAATACGGCTTGCCGCCATTGTTGTAGTCGCGCATCGTTTCGAATCGCGCGGCCATCGGGAACTTCAGCGTCACCTTCTCGCCGGTCTTCCATTCGCGGTCCAGAACGGTGAAACCGTCGGGACCCACAATGAGGTTCGCGGGGGCGCCGTTCACCGCGATCGTCGGCTTATCGCACCATTCCGGCACGCGCAATTTCAGCGGGAACGTAGTCGGTTTGCCGGTCTTTACGGACATCTCCAGCGTCTCGTTGAACGGATAATCTGTCGTCGTTTCGATCTTCACCGTCGTGCCGTCGAGTTCGGTTTCAAGCGTGTTCGGCGCGTAGAGTATTGCGGCGAGCCCGCCTTCAGCAGGTTTCATCCACATCCATTGCACGTATCCCGGCAGGATACGCGTAAGCGCCGCCGTGCAGCAGAGCGGCCAGTGTTTCGTCTTGAAAATACCGCCCTGACCGCCGGGACCGGCGTGAAACTTGCCGTGCGCTTCGACACGGTTCGGACTCTGGAAGTAAACATGGCGCATGAAGTCGCGCGACACGCACGCCGCTCCGGCGTTGAAGAAGCTACGTTCGACATGATCCGCGAAACGTCCCTCACCCGTCACACCGGCGAGCGTCGCGTAGAGGAGGATGTCTCCCGCCACGGTGCACGTCTCTGTTCCGCGGTTTGGGCCGGCCCAGCCGAACTGTTCGTCCGCCACGGTGACACCGTGCGGCTGGCGTGTATGCTTCTCCTGAAAGTCGAGCCAAGAGCGCACATTCGCAAGGTATTTGCCATCGCCGGTCCAGAGCGTTCCCTTGACCCAAGAGAGCATACTTTCGAAACAGAGAACCCCATGCTGCAAACGCCACTCCCAGTTGTGGTTGGGATCGCTGTCCGTGCGTGCGCGCATGTGGATGGCCTCCGGCTTGACGGGCAGGCCGTAGCGCATGGCGGGCCACCGTTCCGGATAGGGTTTCGTGGCAAAAAAGTTGTCGATTGCCGCCGCGAGCTTTTCATCGCCGCAGTAGCGCCACGTGTCGCATCCCGCCGCTGGCAGCGTGATGGGGTTGCCGAAGAAGTAGAAGCGCGGATCGTCGAGACACCACTTGAGCGCGCGGAGCGCGCGTTCATCGCCGGTCGCCTCCCAGTAGGCGAGCATGGCGCGCGTGGTGCGTCCGCTCGCGCCCACGATGAATCCGTGGTTCGCCCGCTCGATCTCCTCCATCTGCTTGGGATCGGTGCGGTCCATCCAGTAGACGAATGCGATCGCTTTCGGATTCATCCGCTCCAGCAGCGGCTCCAAACGTTGCTTCGCATACGCCTTCAAGTCCGCGTCGTCCAATTCCCACGCGAGACGCACGAGCCCCTCGAACCAGTACGCGCCGCCCTCTGTACACCAGGCACCCTTATTCGGGTCGACCCAGTCGAGATATTTGCCGCGCGGGTGGAAGTCACGGTTCCACGCCCGCGGAAAAGCCTGATCCACCTCGTCCATGCGCGAGATGTACCCGTTTTTCGCGGTGACGCACCAGTCGCGCAGCCAGCCCTGCGGCTGCACTTCGCCCGGCCGCAACATCTCCATCTTGGCCGGCTGCTTGAAAGGGTACGTCCGTTCAGGTGCCACCGCGATTGCCACACCAGCGGCCAGTATCAGCACGAAAGAAAAGTATTTGTTCAATAGGTGCCTCCTCAAGACGCCCCAATCAAATCAAATTGCCGACCTTCGGACAAGATGTGTTTCGGTACAATGTGTTCACGCTAAAACAACGTTTTCAATTGTGTGATGTCCGGTGATATGGTAATTCTCGCGCATCTGTTTTGCCAGCGTGATTTATGATCTTGGATTTGGGATTGAAGAAAGGTAAAGCATGAAGAAATGAAAGGAGCATATGCGGTTTCCGATTTTTGAGGCGATGATGCTGGTTTGTTTCGGTGCGGCTTGGCCGGTTTCAATTTTGAAATCGTGGCGGTCGCGGACGAACAAAGGCAAGAGCCTGTTTTTCATGGTGATTGTGTTTTTCGGTTATGTTTTCGGCCTTTGCCATAAATTGTTCTGGCAGGAACGGGTCGACGGCGCGGTCTGGCTCTATCTCTTCAATCTGGTGATGGTCGGTACCGACCTCGCTTTTTTCTATCGCAATCACAGGCTTCAAAAGGCGGCAGAGAAGGTGTCTTGAACGATGGGGTGGGGTATGAATAAAGTCGAACCACAAGATTTACGGGTGATGATCATCGGGGCGCATCCGGATGATCCGGACATCACGGGCGGCGGACTGGCTCTGAACTTTGTGAAGGTCGGGGCGACGGTAAAGCTCGTCTCAATGTGCAATGGCGACAAGGGGCACATGTCGATGTCGCCGGAGGCGCTCGCCGCGCGGCGGTATCAGGAGGCGCAGCGGTCGAAGGCGATCCTGGGCGTCGACGAGTACCGAGTCCTCAATCACCACGATTGTGAGCTAGAGGTGACGCTCGAGATGCGTAAAGAGGTGACGCGCCTCATCCGAGGGTTCGCGCCACACTTGGTTATTACGCATCGCACGTGCGATTACCATGCTGACCACAGGGCGGTCGGCACGTTGGTGATGGACTCCGCCTATTTGTTGGGCGTGCCGCTGTGGTGTCCGGAAACGCCGATACCTTCGGTCAAGCCCGCGATTTATTTTCTGCGTGATTCTTTCCGCAAGCCGTCTGAACTGCGGCCCGACGTCATCCTGCGCATTGATGATGTCATGGAGCAATTGATCGAGGCGCTCTGTTCGCACGAGTCACAGTTTTTCGAGTGGCTGGTGTTTGACAAGGGGCTTGGAGCAGAGCTGCCGCCGCCGGATGACCGCGAGGGGCGGAAAGCGTTCATCATGAAGCACTGGATGGTGCCGCGTAAAAGTTATGACGCGCAAAGGTTCCGTGCGCGGCTCGTGGAGGTGTACGGTAAGGCCGAGGCCGAACGCATACGTTACGCCGAAGCTTACGAGCTGAGCGAATACGGTTATCAGCCCACGCCGGAGGAGCAGAGCTGGCTGTTTCCGTTTTTGCCGGCCGACGCTTTTGGCCGTTAGTGCCTTACGGCGCGATAGGTACGACAAAAACAAGCAAAGGGGGGGCTGAGCGGATTTGGACACGCTCCCGCGCTTTTGCTACTGTAAAGCGATTTTCGACCTGACTCGGAGAGGGATAATGCTTGATTTCAGTGAACAGGAGGCGGCGGCGCTGGTGGCACTTCAACGCGGCGTCGCGCTGACAGAACGACCGTTCGCAGAGACGGGTGCGCTGTGCGGGCTTTCTGAAGAGGCGGTGCTGGCGTTGGTGCGGCGGTTGTTGGCATCGGGTGAAGCGCGCCGCTTTGGGGCGGTTTTTGATACGCGTCGTCTGGGTTACCGTAGTGCGTTGTGTGCCATGACGGTGCCGCGTGTCCGGCTGGCGGATGTGGCGGAGAAGGTGTCGGCCGTGCGCGGTGTAACCCACGCCTATGAGCGCGGTTGGCCGGAGGAGTTGCCACGTGATCTACCGGGCGGCCCGGGCGACCGGAGTTGGCCGAATCTGTGGTTTACGTTAGCCGCGCCGGGTGCGGATTTTGCTGATGAATTGCAGCGGTTGCGTACCGCATGCCAACCGTACGGCATCCATGAACTGCCGGCCACGCGGCGATTTAAGATCGATGTGGTCTTTGATCTCCGCACGCGCGACCGCGATGAGCGGGTGGAGTCGCGTTTGCCGCCGGTACGCGGCGAGTCCACCTGTACTGTCGCGCTGAGTGAAAAGGATCGTGCGATTGTGCGCACGCTAGCGGGAGATGTGCCGGTCAGCGCGCGTATCTACAAGGACGCTGCGGAACAACTCGACATGACCGAGGGAGACCTTCTCGAACGGCTCCGTGATTGGCAGACGTCCGGCGTGCTGCGTCGTTTCGGACTATTGCTACGCCACCGCAAGATCGGATTTAAGGCGAACGGCATGTGCTGCTGGGATATGCCGGAGGAAGAGGTGGCGGCGGCAGGGCGCCGGGTGGCGGCGTTCCCGGAGGTCACCCA
>DUPH01000202.1 GCA_012838435.1 Lentisphaerota bacterium
GGCATCATGAACATCATGCTGGCTTCGGTCACGGAGCGGACCAAGGAGATCGGCATCCGGCGCGCGATTGGTGCGCGACGCAGCCGGATTGTCGTGCAGTTCCTGATTAACACCTGCGTGTTGTCACTCGGCGGCGGTTTGGCGGGGCTGTTGGTGGGCATCACGATTCCGTTGCTGATCACGACCTTCACCGATATGCCGACCGTGGTACGGCCCTACAGCCTGCTGCTCGCCTTCGGCATCAGCGCGGGCATCGGTATCGTCTTCGGTCTTTATCCTGCAATGCGTGCCGCATCGCTCGATCCGATTGAAGCTCTGAGAAGAGACTGAGGAGAGAAGTGTCCCACTTCTTACCCATTACCTCTTACTTTCACTATTCGTTATTCACTGCACAGCACCTAATTTTTCTGCCCATTCGATCGTTTATTTTTTGTAGATCCTGATCCAGTCCACTTCCACTGTATCCCCGGCGGTGCCGAAGTCAAAGCGCAGTGTACGCAACTTGCCGCACCATGTAGCGTCGAGCGTCTTGGTGATGCGATATGTGTGCCACTCGCCGTCGGATTTGAGACCGATACCGAACGCCTTGGATCCGCTAAGCGCGGGTTCTTTGTCGGTGGCCCAAAAGCCTTGGCCGGTACGCATCCCCTCCGGTGCCCTCATGCGCAAGACGATGGCGTCGATCTCGGCGATGTCGATGTTGAGCCCCGTCGCGATGATCTGCGGATCGTCGCCGGTGGCACGTGCGATAAGTACGCCGTTCTCAACCCGGAGCGGCTCTGTCTGGTGGACAAACCAGCCCTCGGCATTCTCGGCGAACTCCCACGCCTTGAGCGGCGAACCGGCGGGCAGCGGGACGTCCGCAACCACCTGCGTCGTGCGCAGCGCGAGCGGTGGAGCGGGATAGGGCTGGCTTTCAAGCGCCTTGGCTGCCGCCCGCTCTTCCGGATTGAGCATGCTGAAGGAGATGACTTTTGACGCGCTCGGAACCAGATCGATGTGCGCATCGGGCGCGTCGGTGTAAACGCGGCGCACGCGATCCAGAAAGGCGAAGCCGAACTCCGCATCGGGTTCGATGAAACTCCCTTCGCCCCACTCGTTCCAAGCCTCGATGATCGCAAGGTTGTTGCGCGGATCGATGTAGGTCAGACTGGCGCGGCAGTGCTGTTCAAAAAGGTCGGGCGTCCTGCCGGTGATGACCGTCGCGTTTTTTCGGGCGCGCGGGCGGTCGTCCCAATTCGAGCCGACCGGCACGATGTAGTGCGGTTCTTTCCGGGGTGAATAGATCTGCCACATGGTTTCGAAATGCTTCAGCATATCGGCATACGGCAACGAATAACCGCGCTTCCACTCGTATTTGGAATCGAGGTCTGCGCCGTAGTAGGCGTATGCAGAAAAGGCGCTGAAGCCGGACTCTGCGGCGTTTCTGCCGTCACCAAGCGCAACACAGTAGAGATCCTTGAGCCCTTTGGCACGGAGCAACCGGTTCATCTCTTCAAGGACAGCACGGAATCCCGCCGGACCGCCGTTGGCTTGAATCAGCGCACCGGGGACATAGACCAAGAGCACGGGGCGGCCGTCTACCGTGAGGTAGTTGGGCAATTTGAAGTAGTGATCCGCGAGATACTCGGTCATCTGCAAGAGCGCGGGCTTGGAGAAATCCAGCGGGGCGGGCTTGCCGTCACGCTTCCAGTCGAGCGCGTGGTTGCACCAGTGGACACAGAACTTCATCTGCGAGGCATACCGCGCCTTGAGGAAGCCCTGTTCCAGCGTACGCGCCAATCGCTTTTCGCCAGCATTCCAATACCAGTCGAAGGCGAAAAACGAGATGCCGTGTTCGAGTGCCCACTTGATGTGCCAGTCGTTGACCTCCGGCAGCGAATCGTCATAGAAGCCGAGCAGCGGGCGCGGGGCGGGCTGCTTGGCGACGGCCCACTTCCACTCGCTGTCTTCGTCGTGTGTGCGGTACGGGTAGTCGCCGCGTCCCGTATCACGATACCAGCCGGGAAAGATGTAGGCGCCCAACGTGATCTTCGCCGTGACCGGCTCGGGTGCCGGGACACCCTCGCCGGTCCACGTCTGTACCTCGGCGTGTACGCCAAGCGCAACAACGATCAACAAAACTCGTAAGAATCCAACACGCATGTTCGCAACCCTATCACGTTTTCTTCTCATTCTTTTTCATGGGCGAGACACCCATGCCACGGAGAGGTGGCACGGGCATCTTGCCCGTGGTTCATGCGAGGTGGCACGGGCATCTTGCCCGTGGTTCATGCGAGGTGGCACGGGCATCTTGCCCGTGGTTCAGGAGCCTACCGCTCGACGCACTTGATCTTGAAGAACGCACGCGCACGGCCATTGCGCGGAACGCGCACCTCGGTGTGCGTATCGGGGCCTGCCATGAACGGCTCCGTAGAGAACGGCGTCCAACCCCCATTTGCCTTCGGCGCACTCACGTATTCCGTCCGCCAAGTGACGAGATCAGTGCTGACCTCGACCTGGTAGTGCCGGCCGTACTCGGTGTTGAAGCGCAGCGTGACATACTGCAAATCAAGCTTGACCGCGTCCACCTGCAGGGCATCGACCGCCACCGGCGTCAGCGAGAGATGCACGTTACCGACTTCGTCGATCACCTTGATGTAGTACGCGCCGCCCGCCGCCAGTCCGTTTGCAACGACGGAGTAGGCGTTCGCGCCCTCACCCACGACGAACTCGCCGGGCACGCGTCCGACCTCGACCCAGTCGTTGTCGATCCAGGCATAGATCACGATGTCGTCCCATCCGGCCTCGTTCACCGTCCACAACTGGATCATCACGCC
>DUPH01000203.1 GCA_012838435.1 Lentisphaerota bacterium
CCGGAGCGCGCCGCACGCGGCGGGCAGGAGCGCGGCCGCGGCCAGGAACAGGCAGCACGCGCAGACGAGAAGATGCCGCGCGCGGAGCAGCGCCTCTTCGTTCAGGAGTGAAAAGATTTTGGCGGTGTCCACGGCATCCCCCTATCTGTGGACGCATCTCTCGGTGTCGGCGGAGACGGGCGGCGGGACCGCCGTGCTGACGATGTCCGCGCCGGACACCAGAAGGGCGGCAGTGGCGGCCGCCAGAAAAACGGCGGCGCATCGGAATGTGGCAAAACCTTTCATTGACAGAACCCCTCCCCCTCTTGCACGGAAAAGGCGCGAATCCCGCTCCGTGCGAAAGCGCAAAAATCAGCGTGTCGAGGGGTCTTTTCTATCTCATGCGTTCATTGCTCAGGCTGAACGTTCACCGCGAACGATCTGCCTCGGATCATACCCTTTTCAGGCAATGACCGCAACCGGTTTTGATGTGGTGTCACGCCACGATACGCATGAAACTGACATTGTGCTTCGCGGGGGCTTGAGAATGGCCGTTTTTATCATCCTCGCCAACCTCTGATTCTTCTACTTACCCACGATTATTCATTATTTCATTAGCGCACGAACATTCCTGTTGACGCTTCCTGCTGGTATGTTTATGCTACACATGGTTTTCCGTCGCAGTACGGCACGTTGAGTGTGTCGGGACCGATGGGGTGTGGGAAGCGAGGTCTTTTATGGAAGAGGTATCGGCCGTTTCGCGTAGGCGTTTGCTCGTTTGGGCCGCGGGATTCGTTCTGGCCACAAGTGCCATGGCAGCACTTGGTCTATTGGCCTACCAGGCCGACCGCGCGCAGATGCTGAAGTGCCGGGCCAAGGAGCTGACTTCTGCCGGTGCCTTGAAGACGGCGGAGATCGCGGCGTGGCGACGTGAACGCCTGACCGATGTCGCCCGTTTCGCGCGCGGCCCGACGCTGATCCGGGCGATCGAGGGGAAGAATTCTGCGGATCTACACTTGATGCTTTCGGTCAACCGCAAAGGCGGCATCTATGAAGATGTGCTGCTGGTGACCTCGAATGGAAAAGTCTTGGGAGCCGCGCTCGATCCGCTGCAACACCTGCCCGCCGAGACAACGCGTGCCGTCGCCGAAGCTCTCGCTTCGCGCCAACCGGTTCTTTCGGACTTTTACACGAACGCACTCGGTTTGGCGTACATCGACGCCGTGATGGCCGTCTCGAACGCGGAGCAAGAAGCGTGCGCCTTGGTTCTGCAATGCAATGCGTCAAAACGCCTCTATCCGCTCCTCCAGGCGTATCCCGGCTCAAGTGCGAGTGTCGAATCCGTGCTCGTCCGCCGCGACGGTGACCAGATGGCTCACTTAAGTTGCCTGCGCCATCAGGATAACCAAGCCATGTCGCTGAAACGTCCGTTGCCGGAACGCCAACTGCCGACCATGCGGGCGATCTTGGGACGCCAAGGCATCTACACGGGAACTGACTGTCGGGGAGTTCAGGTCGTGGCCGACCTGCGTCCCATCCCCGATTCCGATTGGTTCTTGGTTACCAAAGGCGATGAGGCAGAGCTGCTGGGTGCCGTTCGCGAACATGCGTTGATCTTTGCTAGCATAATCCTGCTGGGGATCCTGCTGACGGCGGCCATTACCGCCCTGTGTTTCCGCCACCGCCAAGCCTCGCTCTATCGTTCGCTATACCACGCGCAGCGGGAGCAGGCCGTCGCCAATGCCAAATACCTAGCCAGCGAACGCGCCGCGCAGAAAGTACTGGCCGACAGCGAAAGCCGCCTCAAAGCCTTGATCTCGCATGTGCCGGGTATCGTTTTCCGTTGCGGCACGGATTCATATCGAACCATGCAGTATCTCTCCGCGAACTGCCGGGCGCTCACTGGATACGACGCGGAAGCTCTGCTCGATAACAGCAAGCTCTCCTACTATGACGTGATCCATCCCGACGACCGCCAAAAGGTGTGGGACGCCATCAGCGCACAAGTCAAGCACAACACACCATACGCTGTAGAATACCGAATCGTCACTGTAGACGGTAGCGTGAAATGGGTGTGGGAGAGCGGCTCGGCGATAAGCGATAGCGCGGACAAGACGCATCGGCTGGAGGGCGTGATTCATGACATCACCGCACGCCGACTGGCAGCCGAACGGGAAACCGAACTCATGGCGCAGGCTCACCAGACCCAACGACTTGAGGCCCTTGGCAGAATGGCGGGCGGTGTGGCCCACGATTTCAACAATGCGCTTACTGTCATCATCGGCAATGCGGAGTGGTTGCAAGATTCCGTGAAAACCACCGAAGATCACCAAAAATCGATTGAAGCAATCCTACAGGCCAGCCACCGTGCCGCCGACCTCGTCAACCGCCTGTTGGGGTTCGCCGCCAGGCAGATCTCGCTGCCGCGTGCCATCCAACTCGATGAAACCATCAACAGACTCACCGAAACCATGAACCAGATGTTGGGGTCGCGCATCCACTTGAGGATTCAGATGGACACACCGCCGTGGCCGGTCATGATGGATCCCGGTCAGATGACCCAAGTCTTGGTTAATCTGGTTGAAAACGCACGTGATGCCATATCCGGCGAGGGAACCGTCACCGTGACGCTCGAAAACATGCACCTCGATGGTACGGCCGACGAGACCGCCGACATCGTCCCCCCCGGCGACTACGTATGCCTCTCGTTCCGCGACACCGGTTGCGGTATGGATGACGAAACCCAAGCTAAGATTTTTGATCCCTTCTTTTCAACCAAGTCAAGCGCCCCGGACATGGGCATGGGCGTGGCGATCATTTATGGCATCGTCAAACAAAACTGCGGTTTCATCCGGGTCACCAGCCAGCCCAATCAAGGCACCTGCTTTTCCATCTATCTGCCCCGGCACGGCCAATTGGCACCGACGGTCACGCCCGACAGCGAAAGCCACCCACCCACCGTTGCGATACCCGCTGCCAAGCAGGAGGGAGCTACGATCTTGCTTGCAGAAGACGAGCCGACCCTGTTAAATCTGACCGCGCGACTCCTCACCAGCATGGGATACACGGTCCTCGCCGCCGAGCATCCGACCGAAGCGCTACGGCTGGCCCGTGATTTCAAAGGGGAGATCGCGCTACTGCTGACCGATCTGGTGATGCCGACCATGAACGGCGCGGTCCTATGCGAGACGTTGCTCCGTGAACGCCCAACCATGAAGCGCATCTTCATGTCCGACTATGCCGCAAACATCACTGCGCAACAGGGTGTCCTGCCCGCAGACGCACCTTTCCTGCAAAAGCCATTCACCCGCGATCAACTCAATACCAAAGTGCGCGAGGTGCTCAGCGGGAAGAGTGCCTGAAAGAGGAAAAAGACGTTATGCCCTTGTATGAATTTTACTGTGAACCCTGCCACACGATCTTCACGTTCCGCGCGGCACGGGTCGACACCTCGACCGTGCCGACTTGCCCGAAGTGCGGGCATCGCCTCAAGCGCGAGATCTCGACATTCGCCCACATCACACGCGGCGCGTCAGAAGCCGCCAACCCTGACAACGCAAACACCGACGACGTGATGGCTGACCGACTGGAACAGGCGGCCGCGCGTCTGGGAGATCGTCTGCAAGCTCTGGAGAACGACGACGCCGACCCGCGCGACGCCGTGCGCGTCATGCGTGAACTGGCGGAGGCGGGCGGACTGCGCTTCAACGCGGAGGTCCGCGAAGCCATGGCGCGGATCGAGGCCGGCGAAGACCCCGAGCGGATCGACGAGGAGTTCAGCGAAGTCTTTGACACGGACAATCCCTTCGAAGACGGGGACGCACAAGACGGAGCGGCTCCCGCCCGCAATTGGTTGCGTCGGCTGCGCGGTCCAGCGCGCGACCCGAACTGGTACGATCTGACCAGCAGCCCTGATTGCTAACCCGGCCACAAATTATGCTGCAACTCTGGACAGCGACCACAGCGTTCAAGTGGAACCATGAAACACATGAAACTTCATGAAAAACGGGGGCACCTTGGCGGTTTCAGAAAACGCTCAACTTTCAACGCTCAAGTAAGTGTGCAAAATTTGGAGTGCGGAGACAAGAGCCGCGCTGTGCGCGGGTCGCGGCACCGCTTTTGCACGTCGTTTTGCCACCACACTCGTACTTTAAAAGCGGCGTCGCGCGGAATACCGCTTGCCGCCGCACAAGTTTTCTCGCCAGACTTGCGGTCATGCCGCTACGCCGTAAAAATCTCTGCGTCTCTGCGTTACCAAGAAGTGCAATGCTATTTATGGTCGGGTCAGTATGGTTCGGTCAACTCAAGACGCAGCCGATAGAAACGCGTGGGCTCCACGCTTGGACCGCTGGCGGTGTCGAGCAGATAGAGCGAGGTGCCATCCCATTGCCAAGTCAACGGGGAATCGCTGGCGGAGTCGAAGAGTACGCGCGTCCATGCGCCGGTCAACGAGGCTGATGTTTCAACAAGATACCGGAGGTCGCGTTTGCCGGGATCGAAGCGGAACTGATAGAGCGGACGCCCGTCCTGCAGGGAGAATCGCGGCAGGCTTGGGGCGGCAGACTCGCCAGCAGCGATGTTAAAGGCGTAGCACCAAAGATTGGGCGCCGCGCCGGGTGTCGCAACCGCCGAAGGGGCTGTAAGCGCCTGGGCATCGGGGTCACCAGCGGGCGCGGGGAAGGTCCGCAGCAGCCACTCCCCGTAGGTCACCGGCAGACCGTCAGCACGCACCTCCATGACCAACCCCTGGCGCGGACCGTCACCAAAGTCGGCTGCCTCGGGCATGGCGGTAACGGTCAGGCCCAGCGCACCGCTGTAAGGTGCATAAAAGCGGCCCGCGAACTGAATGTCGCCACCGTCGTTAGGTTCAAAAAATCGCACGGTCGCATTGGCCAAGAAACTGCTCAGGTCTTGACCGCACTCGACGAAGAAGCCGCCGCGCAAAGTATCGCCGACCGCGAGCGGCGGCATGTCGAGATAGATGTCGATAACCGGCGGTGCGCCGCCCGGACGGATCGAGAGCAGCCGCAGCACGGCGTTGCCGCTGGTTGTCGCCTGACAGTACGTGGGTGTAGCGGCGCTGAACACAAATGCGTAATTGAGGCCGATCGCGGCGGGCGCGGTCAAGATGGTTTTGTCCAGCGCGACGGTCCCGGTGCCGCGCACCGGCCCCACGCGGCCCACGCCCGTGAGGGTCGCGCCCGCGACGATCTCCAACGGCGAGATGAGCCGCCCATGCACGGTCAGCGTCCCGTTGCTGACGCATGCGGGCTGGTAGTAGTCGTGGTTGTTGGCGTAGAGGATCAGGTTGCCGCCACCGGTCTTGACGAAGCTGTGCGCACCGAGCAGGGTGCCGGTGAGGTGCAGCGTGTTGCGGGCGTTCTCGACGTGCAGTACCGAGGGACCGGCAAACACGAGACGGTTAGTGATCAGTGCCGCGCTGTCGTTCGACTCCGGATCAAACCTCAGACCGCCCTCGATACCGAGGCCAGCGACAGCGGGCAGGCTGTCGTCGCGCCCGCGGCTGTTGAGCGTGAGGTCGCCGCCGAAACTGTAGGTGCGCGGCTGGCCGCCGGTACTGGCCGAGACGAGACGAAGCTGACCGCCGGGGTTGACCGTCATCACGCTCCGCGTTGGCGTGGCGTTTGCGGTGATTTGCAGCGCGCCTTGATTCACCACGGTGGGGCCGGTATAGGTTTTGCCCTCGCCGGTGAAAGCGGCCCGCCCGACACCCTCTTTCGTTACGCCGCCGGGCCCGCTCCACGCCTCTTTTAAGCGCAGAGCGCCGTAAGAAGCATTGCCGGTCGGCGCGGCGACCGTGACCGTCAGGTTGGTGCTCAGCACCACACCGGCGGTAATCTCCAATTCGCCATATCCGTCGCCATTGCCGGTGACGGTAAGGCGGGCAGCGTCGTTGGTGGTCATAAAGGTCAGCACGTTGGTGGTGCCGCTATCGCTGATCTTGTTACGGTACGGCGAATCGCCCAGTTCAAGAGTCAGACCACCGATGGTGACCGGTGACCTCAGGTTGGCTTCGCGACTGGCGGTCGAGGGTGCCGGGATCAAGGCCTCGGCCCCGATGCCGTCAGGGTAAGGCTGCGGGGATGTACTCCAGTTGCCGTCGACCGTCCAGTCGGCATTGCCCGATGGCAGGAAAAACGGCATGCGCAGCGGTACGGTGAAGAGTGCCTCCTGCAGCGGACTCCACTCGCCGCCCGCGCTCAGCACACGCGCCTTGAGCATGGCGGTGGCCGCGAACTGTATGGAGCCGACGTAAGGCATACCGACCGCTGCGCCACCCAAGGCGCGGGGATCGACACCGTTGATCGTCCAATACACCGTGCCACCGCTGTTGGGGTTCGAGATCGTGACCCAGGTGTTGGTGGAGACCTCGCCGCCGTGCTGACTGAACTCCGGCGCACGGGTGGCGGGCCAAAGTCCGTACCGCACGAGTTGGGCGAAGAAAACGTTGCGGCGTGTATCGGAGGCGATCCAAGCGTTGTAAAACGACTCATTCATGTAAGACCCTATGGTCTCACGCATGATCGGATTGATTAAGTCACGCAGCATCGTGTAAGTCGCCTGCATGCTCTCGCGCGTGAGGCAGCCGCCGTGGAAAAGGTGTTTCTGCGCACGGTCGGCGAAGCGCAGACGGAACTCGGGCGACGAGCGCAGTCGCGTGTAGAAGGTACGGACATCCTTCGGCGCGTTGGATGCCGTTGCGGCAGCATCGCCGATGTCAATACGCACGGTGTTCGAATCACCACCGACGCCGTCACCATCGCGGTCGCCGATGAAACTGTCGTAGGTGGCAGGATTGCGGTTGTCGGAACCGAAACCGCCCTCGGCGTCCCACATGTAGAAACGCCAACGGCCTTGCGGAGAACGCTCGCGCGCCGCCACCCAGTTGTTGTTGGGCCAGTCCCACATCGCGGCGTAAGCGTTTACCATCACATAGTCGGCGATGTTGTCGACATCGACGCGCTCTTGAGCCATGGCGTAGTTGGCGGGCACCGTCAGATCGCTGGTGCGCAGAAAAGCGAGGGTGCTGTTCCAATGAATCGCGTCACCGCTGGCGAAGGATCCCACCTGCACCACATCCCAGAGTGCGGCGCTGCCATGTTGCTGTTGCATGAAGGCTTCACGCAGATGTTCGCAGAGGTTGTAGTAACCCTTCCACACGCCGTTGATGTAGAGCGAGACAAAGGTGCCGCGCGAGCCCTTTTGGCCGGTTCCGATGAAGATGCGCCGCATCAGCTCGTCCTTGATGAACGGATTGGAGATGTCGTTTTTTCCGGCGCGTAGGCGCATGTCCTCGAACAGCGTCACGGGGCTCTCCGGGAAGAAGGC
>DUPH01000204.1 GCA_012838435.1 Lentisphaerota bacterium
CCCTATATCCACCGCAGTGGCGATGAACGCCAGGCGCGACTGGACCGTGAGCGGTACCAGACCGTCTATGCGCGCGAGACCGGCGCGGTGGCGGCACCGACGGCCGGGTTGCATTTTACGGAGTCCCTGTTCGACGCGCTTGCGGCTAAGGGCGTGCGGCGCGCGACGGTCACGTTGCATGTGGGGCCGGGCACCTTCAAGCCGGTCAAGACCGATACCGTGGAGGCGCACCGCATGGATGCCGAGCGCTATGCGGTGCCGCAGGCCACGGTTGACGCGATTCGCGACTGTCGGGCGCGCGGCGGACGCGTCGTGGCGGTCGGTAGCACTAGCGTGCGCACGTTGGAGAGTGTGGCGGCGGCGCACGGCGGCGAAGTGGTCGCGACCGCCGGCTCCAGCAGCATCTTTATCTATCCGCCTTACCGCTTCCAGGCGACCGATATGATGCTCACGAATTTCCATTTGCCGCGTTCGACGCTGATCATGATGGTCGCGGCGCTGGCCGGGCGCGAGCGCATTCTGGCGGCCTACCGCGAGGCAGTCCGTCAACGTTACCGTTTCTTCAGCTACGGGGATTGTATGCTGATCGTGTAAGACTTCAATGTTGTTTCTGACAGGGTAATTCGGTAGACTGATGCGCGATTTTTGGGTGACGTGCGTCCGGACGCATTGTCCTGATCTGATTGTGTGAAGAGAGGCTTTTTTATGACGATGAGTAAGGTCGCGGAGGTGCTGCAGGCAGAGGTTCTTGTCAAAGGGGACGGCATGTCGCGCCGCGTTGGGCACGTCATGGCGTCGGATTTGATGAGCGATGTGTTGCTGGTCGATGAGGAGGACATGCTGCTGTTGACCTCTCTGGCCAGTGATCAGGTCTTGCGTACCGCCCAGATTGTTGGCGCGGTGGGGGTGGTTGTCGTGAATGGCAAGCCGCTGCCCTCTTCGATGGTGAATGTGGCGAATGATCTCGGCATGACCTTGGCCACCAGCCGTCTGTCCAAGTATGATGCTTGTGTGGCGGTGCATACCGCCCGCCATCCGTTATGAGCACGTCCGACAGCCAGCCTCCCATTGCGTCGGAGGAGCGCACTACGTTGGGAGAGACGGACAACGATCCGATCGTGCTGCTTGAACTCATCCAGCGCCTGAAGGTGCGTGATGTGATGACCTCGAATCTGGTGACGGTGCCGCGCGACGCAACGATGCAGCAGGCGCAGGAGTTGATGCGCCAAAAAAAGATCAGCAGCGTGCCGGTCGAGGAGAAGGGGCGTCTCTTCGGTTTGGTCAGTATCGATGACATCATTCGGGCGCTGGTCGCGGGCACGATCCATGAGTCGTGCGGACGTCACATGACAACCAAGCTGGTGGTGCTAGAGGACGACATGCCGCTCTCCTTCGCGCTGCGTTATTTCGACCGTTACCACTATGGGCGCTTCCCGGTTATCAATCGCGACCGCCAACTCGTGGGCATCATCTGCCATCGTGACATCAACCGCGCGTTGCTGGTTGAACTAACGCAGGAGTTGCACCGTCTTGAGGGAGCCTCGCTCCAGAAAGATGGTGACGATGGGTCGGGGAGCCTTTATCTCTTGCGCGAATTCCCGATTTGTAAGTATGATTTTGAGAACGCTGGGAAGGCCGCGAATCAAATCAAGCAGGTGTTGCAGGAAAAGAAACTCCCACCGAAGATCATCCGGCGGATCGCAGTGGCGGCGTATGAACTGGAGATCAACCTGTGTGTACACTCCGATGGCGGGGTGCTCTCGTGGCAGATCTCGAACGGACGCTCAGAGATAGTCGCACGCGATGCAGGCCCCGGCATTGAGGATGTCGAGTGGGCTTGCCGTGACGGTGCCTCTACCGCCAACGAGTGGATCCGGTCGTTGGGGTTTGGCGCGGGCATGGGCTTGGTGAATGTGCGGCGGGTTTCGGATGAGTTTGACATCAAGTCGAAAAAGGGTTCGGGAACAACAGTGAAGTCGATCATCTACATCGAGGACAAGGCATCATGACACTGAACGCGTTGATTGTTGCTTGTGGTTGGGAACCGGCGCTGGTGCCGGACCCCGAGGTTGAGGTGTCGGGCGCGTATGTGTCGGACCTGCTGAGCGATGTGATGGCTCACTGCCCGGACGGTGCCGTGTTGATCACGGTGCAGAACCACACCAACTCGGTGGCGGTCTGTACGCTGGTGGGCGCGCCAGCCATTGTGCTCGTACACAACCGGGAGATTCCGGAAGAGATGCAAGCCGCGGCCTCGCGTGAAGGTGTCGCGTTGTTGCGGACGACGGACGACCAGTTCCATGCAGCCTTGAGGGTTGGGAAGGCACTTGGAATCGGAGTGGGTGAATAAGGATTGTAAAGGCTCTTGCAAAACCCTTCGTGACATGGGCGTCCCGCCCATGAAACACGGGCAAGATGCCCGTGCCATGCCTATGAACAAGGGTTTTTGGAAGAGACGCGATAGACAGTTGGAGGAAGTATGAACGTGAAGCTGATGGCGTTGGGGTTGTTGGTGCCGGTATTCGCTTGGGCGCAAACGGTCGAGGTGCGCGCGGATCGCGATTCGCATGTGTATCGGTGCGGGGAACCGACCACGTTCACGGTGCGTGTGGTGGACAAAGATAACCAGCCACTGACGGCGGGACAGCTTAGCGTCGTACTGTCGAACTTTGGGACGCAGCAGGTCGCGTATGCTGCCTTTGATCTTGCGAAAGCGAATCCCGTGACATGCACCGGCACGTTGCACGAGCCGGGTTTTCTTAAGTGCACTGCCGTTGTCAAACTCGACAAGGCGCAGGTCAGGGGAGTTTCCGGCGCGGCCTACGAGCCGGAAAAGATTGTGGCCGGTTCGCCCCGACCGGCCGATTTTGACGCCTATTGGGATGCGGCGATTGCGCGGCTTGAGGCCGAAGTGCCGCTTGATCCGCGTGTCGAACGCTTCGATCGTTACTGCTCAGACAAGCACGAGGCGTTTAAGGTGAGTTTCGCGACGTTTGACGGCCTGCGCGTGTATGGGTTCCTCAGCGTCCCTAAGGGGCCGGGGCCTTTCCCGGTGGAAGTCAATGTGCCGGGCGCGGGGCCGGGCACGACGGGCCCCAACGTTGGCATGGCGGATCGCGGATTTATCCATTTGGTGATGAACGTTCATCCTTTCGAGCCGGCGGCGGATGCCGAAGGCCAGAAAAAGCTATATGCCGAACAGGATCGCCAAGTGCAGGAGCGTTACGGCGTGAAGCGCTATTGCCTCGCGGGTGCGGCACAGCGCGAGACCTATTTCTACTACCGGATCATGTTGGGCATTAACCGTGCGGTCAACTGGGTGGCGGCCCGCCCGGATGTCGACAAGACGCACTTTGCTTACACGGGTAGCAGCCAGGGCGGGGGATTCGGTTTCTATCTCTTGGGGCTCAACCGTCACTTTACAAAGGGCGTGATTCATGTGCCTGCGATCACGGACTTGCTGGGCTTTCAAAAGGGACGCGACTCCGGGTGGCCGAAGCTGATTGAAAATATGCGGGAGTCCGACAAGGCCGCCGCCATAAAGGCTGCGCCTTATTTCGACGGTGCGCATTTTGCGCCCCGGATTACTTGCCCCGTGCGTGTGTCGGTCGGTTTCATTGATGAAACCTGCCCGCCTGCCGCTGTGTATGCGGGCTATAATGCCCTGCGCGTTGCCGACAAAGAGATCGGACACGGCATCGGCATGCCGCACAGGGTCTTCCCCGAGTTCTACAATCGGTTCGATCAGCAATGGCTGAGACAGAGATGAGTCCGCGCCTTCCGCGCTGCGCGCGGATTTAGGATTTGAGATTTAGGATTTAGGAATTGGCGCTGCTCGGCTTTTTTATCCACAGATTTTTTTGGTGCGGGGTTGGCCGCAAGTCGCAAGCCGTAAGTCGCGGGTCAACCTCTCTTGTTGCGACCACGTGGTGGTTCGCAACCGTGAGAGTAAAAGCCGGACCATGTCTTTCCGTGTTCTGCGTTCCGTGGTTAAACAATCGATCCCGATAGCGATCCCGATCCCGATTTGGATGAAACCCCGAAACCCTGAAACCCGAAACCCCGAAACCCGAAACCCTGAAACCCCGAAACCCGAAACCCTGAAACCTGAAACCCTGAAACCCCGAAACCCCGAAACCCTGAAACCCTGAAACCAAGTCCCCTATGCTCGCCCGACAAGCTGTCCTTTCAACCATCCGCATGGTGCGCGAGGAAAACCTCGACGTGCGCACCGTCACGCTCGGTATCAACCTGAATGTCTGCGCCAATCCCGATCCCGACCGCCTCGTCGAGGCGGTTTACGCGCGCATCGTCGACAAGGCCGGCAGCCTTGTGCGTTTCTGCAATGAAGTCAGCGACAAGTACGGCCTGCCGATCGTCAACAAGCGCATCGCCGTCTCGCCCGCCAGCCAGCTTCTGGAGGGTCACAGCGTCGAGACCGCCGTGCGCCTCTGCCAGGCGCTCGACGCCGCTGCAGAGAAGGTCGAGATCGACCTGCTGGGCGGCTTCACCGCGCTGGTGCAGCGCGGCATCACGCCGGGCGAACGTACTTTGATCGAGTCGCTGCCGCAGGCATTGGCCGCCACGCACCGCGTCTGCTCTTCCTTTAACGTGGGCACCACCAAAGCCGGCATCCATGTTGACGCGGTGAACCTGATCGCGCGCAAGCTGATCGAAACCGCCGAGATGACGCGCGCGACGCGCGGCTTCGGCTGCGCCAAGGTCGTGGTTTTCGCCAACATGCCGGAGGACAACCCCTTCATGGCGGGCGCAATGCTCGGAGCGGGCCAGCCGGAGTGCGTCATCAATGTCGGCGTCAGCGGCCCCGGCGTGGTCAAGCGCGCGGTCGACCGCCTGGTGCAGCACGATCCCGCCGCGACGTTGGACGAGATCGCCGAGGAGATCAAGCACACGGCGTTTCGCGTGACGCGCACAGGCGAGTTGATCGGACACGAGGTGGCCGACCGTCTGGGCGTCCCGTTCGGCGTGGTCGACCTCTCGCTCGCGCCGACACCGCGCGTGGGCGACTCGGTCGGCGAGATTTACCAGAGCATGGGCATAAGCCGCATCGGTGCGCCGGGCACCACCGCCGCCGTGATGCTGCTCAACGACGCGGTCAAGAAGGGCGGCTCCTTCGCCTCCAGCGCGGTCGGCGGGCTCTCCGGTGCCTTTATCCCTGTCATGGAGGATCATGTGCTCTCCAAGGCAGTGGCCGATGGTACGCTGACGCTGGAGAAGCTAGAGGCGATGACGGCGGTCTGCTCGGTGGGCCTCGACATGATCCTGTTGCCGGGCAGCACCACAGCCGAGACGCTGGCCGGCATCATTTTGGACGAAGCGGCGATCGGCATCACCAACCGCAAGACCACCGGCGTGCGCGTGATCCCCGTGCCGGATGCGCAGCCCGGCGAGTTCGTGGACTTCGGCGGCCTCTTCGGCTCGGGCGTGGTCACGCAGCCCGCCAGTCCGGAGGGCGCGGAAACCTTCGTCAATCGCGGCGGCCAGATTCCCGCGCCTATTCACAGCCTGAGCAACTGACCATGCCGGAAGAGCGCCAGACGCGTTTCAACCAGGCCGAGACGGTGATCCGTATCGCGCTGGTGGTGAACGCCCTGCTGATGGTGGCCAAGCTGCTGGCGGGACGCCTGGGCCACTCCGAAGCGCTCTTTGCCGACGGTGTGGAGAGTGCCTGCGATCTGGCCATCTCGGCGGCTGCGTTGGCCACGATGCGCTTCAGCCGCCAGCCGTTCGACCGCCAGCATCCCTACGGCCACGGACGCGCCGAGAGTCTGGCGGCCTTCCTTGTCGGACTGGTGATCATCGGCACCAGCGCGCTGATCCTCTACGGCGCCGTCATCACGATCGCCTCCGGAGATATTCCTCGTCCGCGCCTCTACACCCTGGCGGTGGCGGC
>DUPH01000022.1 GCA_012838435.1 Lentisphaerota bacterium
AGCTTTGGGAGCTGGATGTCGGGGGTTCAAATCCCTCCGCCCCGACCATTTTTTTTGCTCGTACGGTGAGGGAGCGGAATGGATCCGGTTGAACGGTATTTGAGCGACATAGGGGAGATTCGCGCCACAGGCGCGGGTACTGTCGAAACGTCCTACTACCCCGCGCTTTCCACGCTCTTGAATGAGATCGGCAAACGGCCAACCCCCAAAGTCCGTTGCGTGATCCAGCTCCAGAACAAGGGCGCGGGTATGCCCGACGGCGGCATGTTCACCGCCGACCAGTTCAGAAGCAAGGCCGCCAAACAGAACGCCGGGGCTAACCCGCTCGAAACCCTTCCGCCCTCCCGTGGCGTGATCGAAGTCAAATCCCCCGCCGAGGATCTGGCGGACATCATCGCAAGCGAACAAATTGCCCGCTATTGGGATTATTACGGCCTCGTGCTGGTCACGAATTACCGCGCCTTCACGCTGATCGGACGCACGGCCACCGGCCACGCCGTAGAGTTGGAACGCTTCACGCTGGCTGCGACCGAAGCGGAGTTCTGGAAACTGGCCGCGCATCCGCGCACCTGCCCCGACGGACTGCGCGAACGTTTCGCCGAATATCTATACCGCGCCATGACGCACAACGCGCCGTTGGCCAAGCCCCACGATGTGGCCGCTATCCTCGCTTCCTACGCCCGCGACGCCAAGGCGCGCATCGAACACGCTGACCTGCCTGCGCTGGCCGGACTGCGCGAAGCCCTGGAACTCGCCCTCGGCCTGAAATTCGAAGGCGAGAAGGGCGAGCATTTCTTCCGTTCTACGCTGATTCAGACCCTCTTTTACGGCATCTTTTCCGCATGGGTGCTGTGGGCACGCAAGCGCGCGTCAACCCCCGCCGCGTCCACCAAGGAAAAGACGCTCAAGTATGAGCTGAAAGAGTCGGCGACAGCCTACCGCACGGACGCCAAGCATTTTGACTGGCGCACCGCCGTGTGGCACTTGCGCGTGCCGATGATCCGCGCTCTGTTCGTGCAGATCGCCACCCCCGAACGGCTCGGCTCCTTGGGGTTGGCGGAAGTTCTCGACTGGACCGCGTCCGCCCTGAACCGCGTGGACGGCGATGCGTTCTTTGCGGCCTTCGATGAGGGCCACGCCGTCCAGTATTTCTACGAGCCGTTCTTGCAGAAGTTCGACCCCGAGTTGCGCAAAGACCTTGGCGTGTGGTACACGCCGACCGAGATCGTTGAGTATCAGGTTGAGCGCGTGGATACCGTTCTGCGCGAAGAGCTGCACATTGCCGACGGACTGGCCGACCCGCGCGTGATCGTCCTCGATCCCTGCTGCGGCACCGGTGCGTATGTGCGCGCGGTGCTAACCCGCATCGCCAAGACGCTGAACGACAAAGGCGGCGACAGCCTGACCGCGCAAGACCTGAAAACCGCCGCGCTTGAACGCGTCTTGGGCTTCGAGATTCTGCCTGCGCCCTTCGTCATTGCCCACTTGCAAATCGGCCTTTTGCTAGAAACACTCGGCGCGCCGCTCAACGAATCCAAAGACGAGCGCGTCGGCGTCTACCTGACCAACGCCCTGACCGGCTGGAAACCGCCGAAAGAGCCCAAGACGCTCTTGCTCTTTCCCGAAATGGCGGAGGAGCGCGACGCCGCCGACCGCATCAAGCGGCGCGACAGCATTCTCGTTATCCTCGGCAACCCGCCTTATGATGGCTTTGCGGGGGTCGCCGTAACCGCCGAAGAACGCGCCCTCTCGGACGCCTACCGTGCGACACGCCTCGCGCCACCGCCGCAGGGACAAGGACTCAACGACCTCTATGTCCGCTTCTTCCGCATGGCCGAACGGCGCATCGTGGAAATGAACCAGCCGCAAAAAGGCATCATCTGTTTCATCTCCAATTACTCGTGGCTCGATGGGCTGTCTTTCACAGGCATGCGCGAACGCTATCTTGAGGTTTTTGAGCGTATCGCCATCGACAACCTGAATGGCGACAAGTACAAGACCGGCAAGCTCACGCCCGAGGGCGATCCCGATCCCAGCGCCTTCTCCACCGAGTACAACCGGGAAGGCATCCAAGTCGGCACGGCCGTCACGCTGCTGGTCAAAAACGGTGTTCCCCTGGCAGGGGCGGCACCCCGGTCTATCCGCTTTCGCCATTTCTGGGGCAAAAACAAACGCGCTGACTTGCTTGCTGATAACGTCCCGTATCAAGAACTCATCCCGGTCGCTGAAATCGGATATCCCTTCTTGCCCGGACTCATCGCCTCCGGCTATACCACATGGTCCGCGCTGCCCGCGCTCTTCCCGACGTCCTTCCCCGGCGTGAAGACGAGCCGCGACGACTTCCTTGTGGATATTGACCGGGATCGCCTGTTGGCCCGTCTCCAAACTTATTTCGATCCAGACGTATCCCACGCAGAAATGCGCCAGCTCAACCCCGGCGTGATGGAAGACACGCCGCGTTTCAAAGGCGAGGCTGTGCGCGACACCTTGCGCAAACGTGGCTTCCTGCCCGACAACATTGTCCGCTACTGTTACCGCCCCTTCGATACGCGCTGGCTCTACTGGGAGCCGGAAACAAAGCTGCTCGACGAGAAACGCAGCGATTATTTTCCGCATGTCTTCGAGGGAAATATCGCTCTCGTGTCACAACAAAAGCCTCGTCGCGAATGGCAACCGTCACAAGTAATTTGCAGGATAGGTTGTCTGGACCTCATGGATCGTTCGGCATCCTTCTTCCCGCTCTATCTGCACTCCGACGGCTCATCCCTGCTTGAGCCTGTAGGCAAGCGACCGAACCTGAGCGATACGGCAGCCGCCTATATTGCCGATTTGGATGTCGGTCCCGAAGACCTTTTCTATCACGCGCTGGCCATCATGCACGCCCCCGCCTACCGTACTGAGAACGCGGGTGCGTTGCGGCAGGACTGGCCGCGCATTCCGTTGCCCGCGACGCAAAAGGCGTTGTTGGCTTCGGCGGCGTTGGGGCGGCGGGTGGCGGCATTGCTGGACACGGAAACGCCCGTCCCGGGCGTGACCGCCGGGAGTATCCGCGAGGAGCTGAAAGCTGTCGCGGTCTTCACGCGCACAGACGGCAAGCAGGCCCGTTCAGATGCAGGCGATTTAGATGTGACGGCGGGCTGGGGTTACGCCGGCAAAGGCGGCGTGACCATGCCGGGGCGGGGGAAGATTGAAACGTCGAACGCAGAACGCAGAACGCCCAACGCAGAAGGGCACTTCAATGTTCAGAGTTCGACGTTGGACGTTCAACGTTCTTTCGATGTGTACCTCAACGACCTGACCTGTTGGCGCAACGTGCCTGTGTCCGTATGGGAATACACGATAGGCGGGTATCAGGTCATCAAAAAATGGCTTTCCTATCGCGAAAAGCCCTTGCTGGGGCGCGGCCTGACCGTGGCCGAGGTGCGGTATGTCACCGAGACCGCCCGCCGCATCGCGGCGTTGATTGCGATGCAGGCGGAGTTGGATGAGAATTACCGTATTGTGGCCGCAGACACTTATACAATCTTTTAGCCTAAAAAGAGCAGTTGAACCTTCAATTCTCTTTGGTTTCTGGTTTCAAGGTTTCAAGGTTTCATGGTTTCATCCAAATCGGGATCGGGATCGCTATCGGGATCGATTGTTTAACCACGGAACACACCGAACACACGGAAAGGCATGGCTCTGTTTCCGTATGTTTAGTGTGTTCCGTGGTTCCCATCAGAAATTGCGTTCTGCACCAAATAGGTGCGGCGCGAATCTCAACGGAAGCCAATGTTTACGGGGCTTTGCTCAAAATCTGCATGCTCAACTGCTCTTTTTAGGCTTAGTCGATTGCGCCAGCGACGAAGTGTTTCGACGAAGTGTTTTGGACGACGAAGCGGAGGGACGAAGTGTGCCTCGCGGCACCGCTTTTACGCGTCGCCCTGCCACCACACTCGTGCTTAAAAAGCGGCGTCGCGCGGAATACCGCTTGCCGCCGCACTCCATATCTTTTCGCCTGACTTATGAGTGCCGAAATGGGCACAAACCACGCACTAAACTCGCCCCCCGCGGTCCGTCAAATAGAAAAGACACCGTAGGTTTTTTTGAGGCGGTGACGATCCGTCAAATACTGGACACCGAGGGGGTCAAGGGACGAGGGGCTGGTCAACGGCGTGAAGGGTGGCCGGGTTCCG
>DUPH01000205.1 GCA_012838435.1 Lentisphaerota bacterium
CATGGGCATCCTGCCCATGTTGGCTCACGGGCGAGACGCCCGTGCCACCCGCCGTATTCGTGGCATGGGCATCCTGCCCATGTTGGACCACGGGCGGGACGCCCGTGCCACCCGCCGTATTCGTGGCATGGGCATCCTGCCCATGTTGGCTCACGGGCGAGACGCCCGTGCCACCCGCCGTATTCGTGGCATGGGCATCTTGCCCATGATGGCCCACGGGCGAGACGCCCGTGCCACGTTCGCCCGTGCCACGTTCGTCCGCGCCACAGTCGATGATCGCGCTCATCAGCCGGATGTTGTCAGAGAGGGGGCGCAGGATCGGATCGGCGGGGAAGCCGAAACCGTTGACGCGGATCCACTGCAGCCAGCCGATCCAGACGGTCATCTGGGCGAGGCCGTGCGCGTAGGGGTTGATCTCGATGCCGTAGAGCTGCCACGGGCCGACACCGGGCAGGTAGGTGTTCAGGCCGTGTGCGCTGGGGAAGATGACGGCGGCTTCGAGTTCGAGGTCTTTCAGTCGCAGAAGGGCGACGTAGAGGAAGTTGCCGGAGCCGCAGGCGGGGTCGAGAATCTTCACTTCGCGCAGCCGTATCAGGAATTGGTGCAGGATGCTGTCGGCTTCGATCCGCGCCTTTTTAAGGGCGGCGGCACTCAATGGTTTGCGATTAGATGTGGCGCGGACAATGTTCGTGGCATGGGCATCTTGCCCATGATGGACCACGGGCGAGACGCCCGTGGCACCCGCAGCATTCGTGGCATGGGCATCCTGCCCATGTTGAACCACGGGCGGGACGCCCGTGCCACACGCGGCATTTGTGGCATGGGCATCTTGCCCATGTTGAACCACGGGCGGGACGCCCGTGCCACGTTCGCCCGCGCCACGCTTCTTTCCGGTAGCCAGCAGGCATTCGATGGTCGCCTTGATCTCTTCCCAGTCGCGCCGCAACGGCGTCATGACCACGGTGTCCACAACCCGTTCGATGTCCTCGCGTCCGGTGAAATGCGCGCCGAGCTGCGAACGCTTGGCCGGGTCGAGGCCGCGCTCGAAGAGGGTGCCGAAGATGGAGGGATCGACGGCGCTCCAGTCGAGCGACGAGACGGCGGCAAGCCGTTTGATGTCGTCGGGGGTGAGGCCGGGGACGGTGTGGTCGTCGAAGAGGCTGCCGTTGAAGTGGCGGATGGCCTCGAGACCGAAATCGCCGCCGGTGGCCATCGCCTCGAAGAGCGAGGTCAGGCTTCTGCCGAACCGCGCGGGGTCTGCGCCGGTCTTCTCCAGCATCCGGGTAAAGATCATGTCGGGCAGGAGTGCCGAGTCTTCGGCGAAGAGGCAAAAAACGATGCGGTCCAGGAAGTGGGCGACGGTGCCGGGGTCGAGGCCGCGTTCGCGCATGGCGGCGGCAATCTCGCCGATTCGGGCGGCGGCTTCCTGGGTGACGGCGACGCTGGTGCGGCCGGGGATGAGAGCCTTGGGATTGTGAAAGACGGCCCGCATGATTTCGATGTTGCGGGGCTCGGCGAGGGCTTCGAGCGGGATTTCGTGGACGTCGGATACGGTGCCGGTGAAGTTGGTGCGCACCACGATGCGATCCAGATCGCACAGGACGAGCAGGGGCGGATTCTCCAGCGCATTGCGGTAGCGCAGGAGCTGGTCAAAGGCGGTGTCGAGATCCTTGTGCTTGCCCTTGTATTCCCAGCCAGCCGAAGAAGCCGCGCTTCCAGACATCGGCGAAGCCGTCGCCCCCGCCGTGCTTGGCGGCACCCTTCTCGAAGCAGAATGACTCGCCGGTGGGATCGGCGGCTGCGGGCGTGGGATGGTCAAAGACATGGCAGAGGTCGAGAAAATGCTCTTGCGCGGCGGAGCGTTCCTTTAGCTCCACCTTGCGCCACTTGGCAATGAACTCGTGTACAGTCATAGACAACACAATACCACGCGGATAAAGCCGGGAACAAGGCGGATGTGTAAGCTGACCGTTTCTAGCGTTTCTTGCTCATAAGTGTGGCACGGGCATCCTGCCCGTGTTTTGGCACCATGGGCGGGACGCCCATGTCACGTGTTCCGGCATCATGGGCGGGACGCCCATGCCACGAGGGTTTTCGCAAGAGCCTCGTCTGCTAAAAACGGAGGGGTTATGGCAGCGCGGCCAAAGCCTGTTGCAGGTTCGGGTAGAACATCCGGTCACCCGGCAGATCACCCCAACCGGCTCTTCGGACGATATCTCTGACGCCCGCTTTCATGCCGGCGCAAGCGAACTGCACGTTGGCGGCGGCGCAGTCGCGCATCAGCTCCGTCAACATCGATACGGCCACGCCATCGATATCATTGACGCCGGACATGTCCAGCAGTACCCAGCGCACCTCGGGCTGTTGCGCCAGAAGTTCCCTGATCCGGTCTTCCACAAATCCGGCATTGGCGAAATAGAGGCTGGCTTCGAAACGCAGGATCAGTAGCCAGGGCTGCGTGACCGCATCCGGATAACGCCGGAGGTCGCGAAACTCTTGCTCTCCGACCCGTCCCAGAATCGACATCCCCGGGCGAGCACTGCGCAGGACGAACAGCATGAGCGAAAAAGCGATACCGGCTAGCAGTCCTCTGTCCATCCCAAAGCCCAGTGTCACCAGAAAGGTCACCACGAAGCTCCAGCCGTCGGCCTGCTTGATTTTAAAGAGGTACCGCGCTTCCTTGAAATCGATCAAGCCGATCACCGCCACCAGAATGATTGCCGCCAATACCGCATTGGGCAGATGGGTGAACAATGGCGTCAAGAACAGCAGCGTCAACAAGACTAGCGCGGCCGTGAAGACCGACGCCAGCGGTGTGCGTGCGCCGGCCTGATAGTTCACCGCAGTGCGGGAAAAACCGCCTGCGACCGGGTAGCCGGAAAACAGGCCGCCTGCCACATTGGCCAATCCCAGTCCAAGCATTTCACGGTTGGCGTCGATGCGATATTTCTCGCGGGTGGCGATCCACTTCGCCACCGCGATGGACTCCATCGTGCCGATGAAGACGATCATCCATGCCGAAGGCAGCAGGTGCCGGATGCCATTCCAAGACATGTCGGGCAAACGCCAAGCCGGCAGGCCGCTGGAAACCTTTCCGACCGCGCGCACGCCGTACGCTTCCAGATTGAACGTCCAGACCAGCAGGATGGCTGCTGCGATAATCGGCAAGGTGACCGGGAAGCGCCAGCGTTTGAAGCGAGCCAGAAGCTGAATCGCGACAGCGCCCAAACCAATCGCAAGTGTCGGCAGATGCGTGTCAGAGAGGTTGCGCATCACATCCAGAGCCAGCGCCAGCACGGAGTTTCCGCCCGACAACTTGACCCCCAGCAGGTGCCCAAACTGGCTGAGGCCGATCATAATGGCGCCTGCGGAGGTAAAGCCGCTGACCACGGCATGCGAGACGAAGTTGAGCAGAAAACCCGCACGGCACAGCCCGAGTGCGATTTGTATCGCCCCGACCAGCAACGCCAGCGCGGCCGCCCGACCGGTTATCGTCGCCACATCGGCAACGGTACCCGCCGGTCCGACGCAGGCATCGGCCACCAACAGCGACACAATAGCGACAGGCCCGACCGCAAGTTGCCGCGACGTACCCAAGCACGCATAAGCGAGCAAGGGCACAGTCGAGGCATACAGCCCAACCACAGGCGGCAACCCGGCCAGCATCGCATAGGCCATCGCTTGCGGCACTAACATCACCGCAACAATCAGTCCGGCGATGATGTCCTTACGCAAGTCCTGCCGACTGTAGGTCCGCAACCAGGTCACGGCGGGGTTCCTCAGCGGTTTTTCTGCGAGGCCCGCCAGGCGGTCATACCGCCGATCAGGCTGAAGACCTTCGAGTATCCCCGAGATTTCAGGATGCTACCGGCGATGTTGGCGCGATAGCCGGAACCGCAGACAACGGTGATGTGACAGGCCTTGTCTAGGTCAAAATCCCCTGCGATGATTTTCCCGATCGGGATATGCAACGCCCGTTCGATATGGCCGGAGTCCCATTCACCGTCGGAACGCACATCCACGATCAGATGATCGGGATACTTCTCAGACACCCTCATCAGACTCTCGGGAGTGAGTTGGGGCAGATGGTCCAAAGGTTTGGCTTGTGCCGCCCATCCGCTGATACCGTCGCCGAGATA
>DUPH01000206.1 GCA_012838435.1 Lentisphaerota bacterium
ACGGCGTACACTGTCCTCGTCGGTTTCGGGGACGTGAACCCAAACAATCAAGGAGAAGACGTTTCATGCGAACGAGTTACGCTGAAGGAAAGTTTTGTCGCCTTCAAAAAATCGCGGTGTTTGCCACGCTCCTCTGTGCGTTGGCGGCGCCCGTCTCTCGCGGGGAAATGAAAGCACCGGGGAGCCTGTTCATCAAGTGCGACACGTTCTTGTACGGGATTGACTCTGCGGGAAAGAATCTCCATTTCATCGACAAGTCCACCGGAAAGGACTACTACAACCGTTCCGCAAGCGGAGATTGGCAGCATTGCGCGTTCGTGAAAAAGGACGGGAAAACGTTCCCGGTCTCGTCCGCCGCCATGGCGGACGGCCTGCTGAATCTGCGTTTTGACGGAGCGGACGCCACGGCCGCGATCCGTGTGATCAATGAGCGAGACCGGGTTGTGCTTGAGATTCAGGAGGTGACGGGCGATCCGGAATCCATCACGTTCTTGAACATTCCGCTCACGCTTGAGGCGCGACCGTCCGAGCCGTTTGCCGCCTGCGCGCTCTCCCTGAACCTGTTCACGCACGTCCACCAACTTCCCGCCCTGCAAACCGAGTTGTGGGCAACCTGTTACAAACGGTTCGGATACAAAGGCGGGCGGGTCGCAGTGATCGGAGTGCCCCAGAAGTCGATCATCCCGGTGATCCGGAAGGTCATGACGGCCGCCGCGCCAGATATCCCTTTCAATGATCAGGGCGGTGCCTGGGCACTCGATGCGAAAGAGGGGCGCGGCTCCTACCTGATGAACTTCGGCAGCCTGACCGAAGAGACGGTCGACCAATGGATCGAGAACTGTCAGCGCATCGGCTTCACCCAGATCGACAACCACGGGGGCGGCGAGTCGTTTTTCCTGTTCGGAAGTATGGAGCTGAACAAGCAGCGTTTCCCTGAAGGGTGGCAAACCTTCAAAAAGATTGTCGACAAGTTGCACCGCGCGGGGATATCCTCAATCCTCCACACCTATGCCTGCTACATCGGGCCGCAGTCGAAATATGTGACGCCCGTGCCGCATCCGGGGCTTGACACCGTGGCCACTTTCACGCTCGCCAAACCGCTGTCTGTGGACGCGACGGAAATCGAGGTGAACGAATCGACCGCCAAGGCGCTGGGACGGGACGTGACCTTGCGGATCGGCGACGAAATCATCGGGGTTTCGGGTGTCACCCAAACGGCGCCGTTCCGGTTCACCGGCTGTACGCGCGGACACCATAAGACAGTGGCTGCGGCTCATGCGGCGGGCGCGAAAGCGAGTATTCTCAAAACGTTCTGGGGCGGGCTGTATGTCCCGAACCCCGATTCGCCGCTCTTTAACGAGGTCGCTCAGAACACGGCCGACGTGGTGAACGAGTGCGGGTTCGACGGCATCTACTTCGACGCCATCGAAGGAATCCAACACATGTGGGGCCAGGAGAATTACTGGTATTACGGCGGCCGCTTCGTGTTTGAGGTTGCCAAACGCCTCAAGAAGCCGGTCGGCATGGAGTACGCCGGCATGATGCACTCCTGGTGGCATTACCGCTCCCGGTATCAGGCGTGGGACTCTCCGGCGCGGGGATACAAGCGGTTTCTGGACATCCATATCGCCTCGATGAACGCCGGCGAAGAGTACCAGCATGGAGCATGGACAGGGCACCGCCCGAAAATCGACAAATATGCCCCAATGAACGAGAACGCGCTTTACCTTCCCTTCCAGTTCGGGTGGTGGCGGTTCCACGTATGGGGCGGTGCACAGTCCGAGCCGACCTTCGCCGACGATGTCGAATATTACTGCTGCAAGATGATCGGCCATAACGCCGGTCTCTCTTTGAACGGCGATATCGGCGAGTCGATGTTGAATAGCTATCCGGTGTTCAGGGATTACGTGAGCATGGTGAAGCAGTATGAGAAACTGCGCCACGCCAATTACTTCGGCGAGTCTGTCCGCAAGCAGTTGCGGCAAGTCGAAAAAGATTTCACGCTGTTCCGGGGTCAGGACGGGAAATGGAACTTCAAGCCGGTCGCCTACAACGCGCACCTGGTGCGCGGGCTGCGGCACCCCACCGCGCAGTGGGCCGTTCAGAATGATTACGCGGAACAGCCCGTCAAACTGCGCATCGAGCCGATGTTGTCCGCCGGCCTCGTGAACAGCCCGGAACCGTTCCTGCTGCTTGATCCGGCAAAAGCGGATGAAGTTAAGGTAGCGCGTATGGCCGCAGGCGTCACTTGTTCCGCGCAACCGTCTTCCGTTGCCGTCCCGGCCACGGGGGAGCCGGCCATTGAGGTCTCCGCCCTGAGCACCGGGGCTGTCCCGATCGAAGGGTCGTGGGTTTCGATCCGCCGGACCTTCCCGGCGGCGACCAACCTGTGGGGCCGCGAGGCGATCGGCGTCTGGATTCATGGGGACGGTAACGGCGAGTTGCTGAACTTTAAGGTCGGCGGCTCCCACCATTACGTCACCGTCGATTTCACGGGGTGGAACTATTTCGAACTGGTTGAGGCAGAATCAACCCGCGCCAGAGACTATATCTGGCCCGAGGGGAACGTGTACACCTATTTCACGGATTGGGGACACAAGGGTTACAAGACGGCGCAGAATTTTGAACTTTGGCTCAACAACCTTCCGGCGAACAAACGCGTGAATGTGCGGATCGGACCGGTGAAAGCGCTGGATC
This sequence comes from Lentisphaerota bacterium, assembly GCA_012838435.1. Lineage (GTDB taxonomy): Bacteria > Verrucomicrobiota > Kiritimatiellia > RFP12 > UBA1067 > DUPH01. The sequence goes on from DUPH01000206.1 coordinate 2,698, forward strand.
TCGTCGAGAAGACAGTCAAGAATCCCGCAGTCCATGTGAACGGCGCGGCCGTCACATTCCCCGTGGAGATGTCCACCGGCATGTATCTGGAAATGAAATCCGGCGCAGAGTGCAACCTGTACAGCAAAGCCGGAAAGATAATCCAAAAGGTGACGCCCCAAGGCGGTGTGCCGGTGCTCAAACAGGGTAAAAACGCGCTCTCCTTTACCGGCGAAAGTGCAGGGCCGGACGAAACGCGTGTGCGAGTCACGGTCATCGCCGAAGGCGCACCCCTTCAATGAAACCTGAAACAAAAAAACGATGGTCGCAAGCCGCTTGCGCGTCCTTGGCATGGCTTTGCTGCTTTTGCAGTGCAGCGCTGCAAGCCGCCGCGCAAACGATCGCCACGCAACACGGTGGCGTGACCTTTGACTCCGCCCCTGAAGCACCGGTCGTGCTGGCACCGCCGCCGGTACGCGCCACAGGCGACCTCGTAATGGCCACGTTACCGGTGGCCCGCGAACCGATCCGCTTCTATCTGACCTTCGGCACCGTCGGCCGTTACGGCCCTTACACCCTCTCCCACAACGCCCGCATCGGTCCGCCGCATGCCACATATCTGCTGGGCCTTGTCGATCAAGGACGGCGCTTCACACTGACCGCTCCGCACGCGACCAACACAGTTTACGGCCCCTTCGCGACAACCGACGGCACCTCCGTCCGCCTAGGCCAGGCCGAGATGACGTTCGTGCGCATCGCACCGGTCCTGACCGTCGCGCTCACGCATCCCGACCGTATCAACCAACTCCCGCTGATCGGCATCGCGCCCGACTCGCCCGCGCTTGAGCGCGAGTTGTACATGCTGCGCGCCAAGTACGCCTCACTCGCCAACCGCGTCGACGCCGAAACCGCAGATGTTCACTTTCATGGCATGCCGCGCGTCACAAGACGCCGCTCGGGCACGATCGTCTCACCGACCATCAGCCCTTCGCAACGCGACAAGCAGAACGCCACACGCGGCGCGGAACTGAGCGCGGTACGTTTTCTCGAAACACTCATGCAGCAACACTTCCGCATCCGGTCGCAGGCCATGAGCGGCGCACTGCGCTGGCAGTTCGCCATGCCTCCGGGCAACTACATCTTCTGTGCGATGCAAAAAGTAAAAGACCCCCAGGCCACGGGGGTCGCCGGGCTGTCGACCGCTATCTGGTGGACGCCCTTTGCATTTGACGGTGAGTATCCTCTTGCGCTGACGCTCACCGCCGAAAATGCCATCATCTGGCGCGACGTGTTCGTACTCGAACGCGAGTGACCGCGCCGCCTATTTTTGGGCGGCGCGTGCCCGCGCTTGGTTGATTGCCGCCGCTTGCTTGCCGACTGCTTCGACCGTCTTGCCGTTGGCTTTGGCAATCGCCGTGTATCCAATCTTGCGATCCGCATTCTCCGCATTGACCACCCCGGTCTTGGTTGCATCAAGACCGGCTTTGGCCACGAGATAACCGTCCGCGCCCTCTGACGCATCACCCGCCTTCAGAATCTGTGTGATCTGTGCGTTGCGTTCTTTGCGCCGGGCCTTCGCCGCCTCAATGTCATCCGCTTGCGCCACGCAGGCCACACCCACCAGCACTGCCATCACGGCACCCATCACTGGTCTCATCATCATTTTGCCTTCCTTTCCCGGCTAGGCCGTTAATCGAAATTCAAGAAATCTTCCAGTTCCTTCTGCACCTTCAGGTTCACATCCATCGTGATGTGGATCGGTTTGATCTCATGCTCTGTTTTGACGGACAGGCACCCGCCCGCCGCTAGCGCCATCAAGATCCCAACCACCACCGCTCGTCTCATTCTCCTCATGCACTCCTCTCCTTCCTGAAAATCATCGTTTGGGCGCCTGCTGACGCGACGCATCCAATCCCATGTTCACTAGTTTCTCCAATGGCCCGTGGAGATTCAAGTTCAAATCCACCGGCGCGGGCCATGCCTTGTCGTTAGATTTGCCGACCAACTTGATCCGCAATGTCCCCTCGCCGTCCGCCCGCGGCTCCAAATCCAGCTTGAGCATGTTGAAATCCAAGTCGCTCAACGCTTGGGCCAACGGCTTCTGCACATCGCCCTTGATTCCCGAGCGCTCCAGCAGTGCCCGCATCTGCTCGCTGTCCTCAAGTCGCAACGAACCGCCCTGCCCCGGCAACGAATAGAGGAAACCGGGCGCAAGCCGTACATGGCCCTCTTTGATCCTCACCGGGAAGCGGCCGAACAACACCCCTTCCATCCGCCCCTTGAAAGGCATGACCATCATCAGCGCCTCACCCAGATCAATGCGGTCGGCATACACCACAAACTCATCGCTCGGCCGCACAAACTCCCAGTTCACCGAGTAGGCATTGAGACTGCCCTTGCACCAGCCGACCTCGGCTCGGTCCACAAAGATCCCGCGGCGCGTCACCTGAAAATCAACACGCCCTTGGTCGAAGGACACGTTTCCGACCTTCGCATGAGTAAACGCAACAAAGGGCTGTTCTATTGTCCGGAAAAAGACACCCACCGAAAACGGTATGTCAGCGGTGACGCCACGCACCTCGGCTTGTTCCTTGCGCAACCAGCCCTCATTGACGCGTAGCCGACCGATCACATGCGGACGCACCCCCAAGAGACGCATGTTCGCCTCGGCGGCCACACGTCCGCCGACCTCGACCCCGGGCACCTTGTCGCGGACCAGCGCCATAAGCGCATCTGTCGGCTCCAACTCGGTTTCAGGCAGCGTGACCGTAAGCCGCATCGCACGCGGATCACGTAACGGGATTTGCGCCTCCGTCTGCACACGCAGCGCGCTCTCCGACAGCCGCAGCGCGATTTGCGCCGTGACCGTATCGTCATCAGCCGACCATTTCATACCGTCCATCTCGACCGCGATGCCCTGCGCCTCCAACCGCTGCCAAGCCAGCCGCTGCTCCGGTCGGAAGGCCAGTCCGTCCGCCGCCGACCAATTGAACGGCAGCTCCATGGAGGCCTGCTCCAGCCGTGCCTGAGAACCGCTCTCGGCCCAGGCGTTACTGACGGCAAGCGTCACGTCTGCCGCCCATTGCGGATGTGCGATGCGTTTGAACTCCGGAATCTCAAAGCGCGCACCCAGACTCTCCGCGCCGGCCGTCAACGTGCGATTCGTCTCCGGCCCGGTCTGCGCCTTGACCTCACGCGCCCACACTGCGCCGCGCGCTGCCAGACTGTCGGTGCTGTAACGGATTTCGGCCGCGCCGCCCAACCGTCCCGCCACCTGCGCCTGCTGCTGCGTCCAAGCCGTCGGCGCGTCAGGCAGTGTCAGCGCGATGCGCCACACCGGATTGGATGACAGGCTGGACACCACGGCCTCACCCTCGAAACGCACGCGCCCCTCGTCTAGCGTCAGCGGTAATTTGGGCAGCACGCGCGCTTCACCCAGATGCCCCGTGAACGTACCACGCGCCTCCGCATAAGGCGGCCGCGTCGTCAGTTTCGTATTAACACTCCCCGTGAGGGTGAACGCATCGCGAAAGACATACCCATCTTGCAACGTGATCTCGCAACGCACCGCGCCCGGCTTGGAGGATTCAACATCGGCCTCGCCGACCACCCGCACCGCTTTGGCGCCAACATAAGTACCGGAAAGTGGCGCGGACGAGCGCAACGCCTCAGCCGCGTACTGCACGCGACCGTCCCACGAGCCGCCCGGCGGACACTGCGCTTCAGCATCAACCTTCAACGTGCCGCCGTCGGAGAAGAAGATCGGCACGAGCGGCAACACGCGCGGCAGCAGCGTCGCAATCGAGCGCCCCGGCAGATCGCTCTCCAACGAGGCGTTCAGCCGCTGCCCCGCCGCTTCCTGCTGCCACCGCCCCGAGCCCCGCAGACTAAGCATCCGCCCGCGTTCTTGCGATGTTCCAAGTCCCTGCCCCCAAGCAAACCCGGACAGACCGGCATTGACCCGAAACTGTACATCCCGCGGCGTGCCCGACGCCTCGATCCGCGCACTCTGCAACACCGCATGCGCCTGACGCGACGGCAGGTCGAACCGGCTGTTGCGCCCGAGCGCCAGCGAGAGTTGAAACGGCTGGACGTTGGTCCACGCCACCACCGCAAACTCGCCCCGCGCTGTCAGACTGGCACCCGCCGCTGGCTCAACCGCGCAGTGCGACAGCGCGTCGGGAGCCAGTTGACGCGCAACCGCCAGGCCGCCGGCGAGATCAGGGAAAGCCAACTCCGATGTGAGCGTGACCGCGCCTTTCGCAAGATCCGCGCTGCCGACCAGCCTCACTTGGGACAGCATACCCGTGCTCGATCCCTCGCCCTGCACCTGTCCCCAGAAGCGGTAGCGCCCGTCGGCTTCGCCGACACCGCCGCCTGAAAATGCGAGGCACGCCAGCGGCTCGGCCGGATCAGACGGCGTCGCCACCGCGATCCGCACATCGTGCAGGGTCGTCATCCAAAACGAAAAGGGCGGCGCATCAGACGCCGGTCGCGCACGGTCGGAACGGTCAGATGTCGGCAACAGAGGCTTCAGACGTTCAGCTAATGGCGACACCCACGCACCATCTTGAACCAGCAGGGTCGTGCGCACGCCTTGAACGTGAATACGTTCGACATGGCGTCGCGGCAAATCGTCCGGCGAATAATGCAGGTCGATCTGGTCGATCGCCAGAAGCGGGACCGGTCCCTCGCCCCAGTGCACGTCACGCAACGCCAGCCGCCACGGCGAGAGCTTGGTCAACCGGAAAGAGACATCATCGATACCCTGACGCGCCAGCACCGCATGCACCGCGCGCGTCGCGATATGGATACGCCGCAACCAGAGCGTCGCCGCTGCGAGCATGACACTAACCGCCACCACGCCCACAACAATAGACACCCCACGAACCACGCGCTTGAATACGATAACAGGGGAAAACATGGGGCATAGTATACCCCATAAGTGCGCCCGTTGGGCACTGGTTTTTGCAGCCCGCCAGCCACCGGCCAGCGCAACGCTGGCCGCTGGTTGGCGGGCCAACAAAAAACAAGTTGTTTAACCACGAAGACACGAAGGACACGAAGTTTTTGGGGCACCGTTCGGGTTTTTTGCATCCACAGATTACAGATTACGCAAATTTTTTAGGGGCAGGGCTCGGGTTTTGGGAACCACGGAATACACGGAACACACGGAAAGGCACTGCTCGGTTGTTTCACGCGAAGACGCGAAGGTTTTTTTGGGGCACTGCTCACGAATAGCCGCAAAGAACGCAAAGAGGGATATTGGGGTTTTGGCATGACTCGGCTTTTTCTCTCACAGAGGCGCAGAGGACACGGAGGTTTTGGGGGATAACGCGCCCCCAGACAAACTCATGCACTAATTAACTAACGCACTAATTAACTTGGGTTGCGGGCTGTGCCCGCATTAGATTTATCGTCAGGTACCAAGCTGTGTGGCACGGGCATCTTGCCCGTGTGGCGGCGTGAAACGCCGCCCGGACGAGCGACGCTCGTCCCTCCCGGCGCTCCGCGAGCCCGAATCGCAGCACTGGAGGGCGAGTGTCCCCACGAGCCGCCGTCCGCGCAAAATTTAAACACCCAACGCTCAACTTTCCGTGGTCTAAACACCTGTCCCTTTGTCGTCCACGAAGGCACAAGGGACACGAAGGTTTTGGGGGATAACGCGCCCCCAGACAAACTAATGCACTAATTAACTAACGCACTAATTAACTTGGTTTGCGGGCTGTGCCCGCATTAGATTTACCGTCAGGTGCCGAGCTGTGTGGCACGGGCATCTTGCCCGTGTGGCGGCGTGAAACGCCGCCCGGACGAGCAACGCTCGTCCCTCCCGGCGCTCCGCGAGCCCGAATCGCAGCACTGGAGGGCGAGTGTCCCCACGAGCCGCCGTCCGCGCACAGCGCGGCTCTTGTCACCGCACTCCAAATTTTCCGCCGCGCCATGAGCGGCACAACAATCCTGTCAATCCTGTCAATCCTGTCAAAAAAAACATCCTGCTTTTCACCAGAAACGCATTATCTTCGCACACCTCTGTCACGAACCGATTACTTTGGCAAACTGAGCGTCGCAGGTCGAATGTCGCCGGTCGCGGGGCAGGCGCCTCTTATGGTTTTATCCGTTCGCCGGTGTCGGGATTATAGCGGACGGTCTCGACTGAGCATTGGCCGTCCACCGTTGTCCGGATGGTCAGAACACCCTCGAGGGAGTCATCGTCTGCCGACACGCGCGCGAGTTCACGCCAGGGGCGCGTGCCGTCCTCGCGGAACGAAACGCAGACCGATGAGACAGGCTCGGAAGAACCGAGCAGGTACTCGCCGGGCACGCCGGGGCGGCGGAACACGAGACCGGTGCCGTCCCGGAGCATTTCAAGCGTGAAGAGCGTCTTTCCGGAGGGGGCGTTGTAGTGCGTCGTCTCGCCCAGTTGCTGCGGGAAGTAGCCGGTCCGTGGATACCCGGGCACGTTCCCGCAGACGAGGAAGGCGTTCTCCGTGATGCGTCCTTTCCCGTCGAGACGGTAATGCCCCACGTTGTTTTCCTTCCAGGCGTTCCACATCAGCATCACATGGAAGTGCGGCGGCGCGTCCACATGGCCGTTCGGGAAGTTGGACTCAAACCCGAAAAGCCGCACAAACGCGCCTTCGGTCGCGTTCGTCTCAGCGAGTCCGGCGCGCCGGAACAATTCGCGCGCGGCGAACAGCCAGTTGTTTTGCGCACGGACCTCCGCAGCGGGATAGGGCCTGTCGCGGTACAGACCGTGCTGAACCCCCTCCACATTGTGGAAGACGCAGATGCGGATCGCACCCTCACTCCACCCCGTGGTGAAACCGGTGGGCGGCTTCGTCGCTGTGGGCGTGAAAAGGACACGGTCGCCGTCGCGCACCATATTCTTCGCCCCATACACGGTTTTCACCGCGACACCCGGCCAGACGAGTTCCACGCGCGGTGCGGCGAGGCCGCGCCCGGGGGCCTCGATCGTGAAATAATACTCGCGCACGTTGAGCCCCGTTTTCGCCTCATCCCCTTCCACCACCCTCCATGGTGCGGGCACCTTGATCTCGGGTGCGGGAGTCGTGCCGTGCGCGGCCTTCGTCACCTTCGAGGCATAGCGCGTGACGAACGGCGTCACGGCCGTGGCGATCTGCGCCTCACCATTCTTAAAATAATTATCGAAGAATGCCGTGATGATCGGCTTCACCATGGCGTTGAACTCGCCCGAGTGGCCGCTGGTCTTCTCCTCGGCCGTGCGGATCTCGATGTAGGTGTGCGCCACCTTGTTCGACGTAAGGATGTTGTGCAACTCGCGGTTCGCGGACAGGAAGAAGTCTGATGTGCCCACGGCCATGATCAGGTTCACATCGCCGTTCTTCAGTTTCATGGCCTCTGTAACCACAGAGTGCTCCCGCCAGCGTTCGGGGAATTCATCACGCGGGCCAAGGCGTTTGGCGATGTCCCAGCTATTCGGAAAATTCCACAGGTTCATGCCTCCGTAGATACTGCCGATCGCGCCGAAGAGTTCCTTATGTCTGAATCCGAGCCAGCAGGCGCCGTGGCCGCCCATGGATCCGCCCATGATCGCGCGATGCGCCCGGTCGCGGATGACACGGTAGTGCGCATCGATCCATGGCACGAGTTCCTTTGTTACATGGGTTTCGTAACGATACGACGGGTCGATAGGCGAATCGAACCACCAGCTCGTCTTTCCGCCGTCGGCGCAGACGAACAGGAATTCGTGGCGGTCGGCCAGAAACTTCAGTTCTTCCGTCGCGTACGTGCGGTAGTTGCCGCCTGCGCCATGCACCACGTAGACCGTACTGAACGCCATGCCCGGATCGGCGGCGTACTTGTCCGGCAAGACCACACAGGCCGGGATGTCCTTGCCCATCGACGGGCTCGGAACCCGGATCTCCTCAATCACCGCGCCTTGCGTAGCCGCCGCGAACGCGACCACGGAAAAAATCAAAAGTCTCCTCATTTCGTCTCTCCTTTGCCGAGCCACTCGGCGGCCTCTTTCTGAATGTCGCGCCAATCCATCACGCCTTCACGAAAGATTTCGCGCGCGATCAGGATGTCCGCAAACGTTTTGCCTTCCGGGACAGTCGGTCGCGATGCGTTGAGCCCTCCTGCCGCGGGGTCGAGTGCCACGCCGCCATCCTTCCGTTGCCACCTCGGTTGCCTTGCCACGGCAACACATTACCACACCGCGAAAACGCCTCGCAACCCTTGATTGGCTCATGTCAAATTACGCCCCCGTTTTTCTCCCTTCTCTCACGATCTTCTTTAGAGGTGTTTTGTCCCTCTACCCCCTGTTTTATTTCTTTCAAAACCCTTTCTTCTGCAGACCTGCACCCTTTAAATGTAAGAAAGAGCTTTATAGTCTTGTCTACAGTAAGCCTGCATGAGTCAGCACTTTTCTTGACCAGTTGAAAACGCCAACTCTCTCCCCTAATTTGATAATAATATGCTGTTAATACTAAAAGCTCGTCGATTTTATATTGCTCTGTTTGAACCCAGTACCGCTCACTCTCATCCAAGATGTTTGGTCCTGTCAATTCCACAGCATGCCCCGTTATTTCGGTGATGTTGGTCCCAAACTGTGAAGAGAGATAATAGACCACATCGTTAAATGAATGATCCAAGTTGATCGAACTACCATGTTGATCACTGGTACAGGACACGACACACGTCAAAAACGGAAGTATAACAGAAACCGAAAACAGAATGCGCTTGATCATGGGCAACAACACTCCTAGGTTATCGGGGTCGTAGTTTGACACTGAGACATTTCATTTTTCCAGCAACCTCAACACGTGCGCAGCCGACCGATACAATGACTTGTCAGCTTCCAGCCGAGCCGCCATCCCCAAGCGTAGTGGTGCTTCATCGGTGGTTTACACCCCCAATCGGTCATCATTTGCTTCTCCAGACGCTCCGCCCGATCCACCCGTAGGCCGGTCGTTCTGTTGTTCTTCTGATGTCTTCTTCTTCCAGGCATCAACCATATCGGCAAGAACCGGGTCGAGACTCTGGCGAATCTGTGGCCAGTTTTCTTCGTTCACCTGAATTTCGATTTGACCGTATTTGTTCTTCTTCGACGCCTTGGGAAATTGTTGGCGTATCGGTTCGATCCGGTTGCCAAGAGCCTTCACCGCCCGTTCCTGAAATACCAGATTCACAACACCTTTCTTGCCATAGGCAAGGGACACGTTCAGGTAAACGCGCAGGGTTGGGCGTCCTTGCTCCGTGTGTTCGTTGAGGCTGAATGCGTATGTGGTCTTGCCCGGCCAGCGGTATGCCGGGATCTTCTTCTCAACGTGATCTGCAATTTCTTCCAACAAAGACGCAACGTCTAGCTTCTCTGCATTTGCCCGAAGTACTTGGAGATTGTTTTCCTTGTTCTGCGAGGGTTGAGGTTGCGTACTTGCCGGAGCGGCTGACTCCACTAGCCGGGCGAAAAACAAGGTGCCGTCGCGTTTGAACGCATTGAAGGTCAACAGGGCTATGTTGAGGCCTGTATTCGCAAGGAAGTTCACTATTCGCAAGGCTCGTCGATCGACTCCGAGGCCTACGAGCACCATGCGAGGCGGGGTTTCGAAGACCGAGTCGCGATTAGGGAAGTTCTGAGAGTACCAGTCTGCAAAATCCTCGATCGGGTCTATGCCGTATTTTCCCGAAGACTCTTCGACGAGCTTCGCAAATCGATCCTGTTCCATGGCAACGAGATCTGATGCGTAGTCAAGGATTTGAGCGACAGCGTCTCTTGTCAACGTTCCGCGTTTGAGTTCAAAGACGACAAGACCGCCGTCTTCATCCACACCCAAAAGATCTAGAGGTCCACCTTCAGTCGGTATCTGCCGACCGATCAGCGAGAGCTCATCCATAAGCAGTTCGGGAGATTCAACGAGGAGATCCTCAAGTATCTGTTCCGTGTCCGTGTTGTCCACGTCGGGCACGTATTCAGCCTTCATTTTGCCATCAGTGTTCTTCACGGACCACAGCTTGACCTTCTTCATATCGGTCTCCTTTTAATCTCGGCTAACAAGTCATTGAGCGACAACGTTTTCAACAGTCGCATTCACGTCATCATTGTATCATTTCTAATCCCGCTAGCAATCGGCCGTTTCCGCGTAATCGGTCTTTGTAATCGGTTAGTCCGCCGCCCGCGCTTCGCACGGGAATGTAAATGAGGATAACTTTGATCGGTGTAAGTGATAGGCAAGGAGTTTTCACCTTCAGAGTTCAGAGTTTGACGTTCAGCGTTCTGAGTTAAAAAACGTTCAACGCTCAACGTTCAACTTTTAACGCTCAAGTTATAGGCAAGTGACAGGGGGCATTGCGAATCGAGTGCGTGTTTTGTGTGTGCGCAGTCGGGAGCAAGAAGTTTGTTGGCCCTCCTTCTCTGTCGTGCCCGGCGTCTTCGATGATACCGGCAGGGTCATGACCTGAACATGTTTTCCAGAAAACAGGTACAGTCGGTTTCCTTCCCGCCAAGGACTTATTGGCCCATCGGATCCGGGGCCCCATTGGGCATACCCCCTGGAATCGCGCTGAACGTCACGAAAGGTTGTCGTGTACCCGTACGTGATCCTCGGCACATCTGAGCCCGCCGGGCTCTCGCCCCAAACCAGAAGGTACTTGTCTGCGCCGGCTGTCCCCTTTCCCAAATACCCCAGAAAATAGGGACGATAATTGCCCTTCAATCCGCCGCCCCCATCGTTCTGGTGGATGATAGGATTCTCCCGAAAACAGTCCCATTTCCTACCGTCATTCGATGTGGCAAACCCCAGTTGCACGATCTGATCAACCGAGGTGCCGCGCAGGAATGCAAGCCACTGGCCGTTCGCCAACCGCTGAATCGCATGGTAGGAGGACTGGCTGTTCATCCACTTCTTCTCCGTGGTGGGCAGCACAGGCACGATATCCCAGACGCTCACTTTGCCCATCTTCGGATCTTTCAGCACTGTCCACTTATGCGAGGCCAAGTCAGAACAGGTGGCCAGAGCGGTCATCTGGTGCCCGAATCCCGCACCGCCTCCTGCTGTCCACGCGCCGTGGTAGTGATTGTAGTAGTGGAAGTACATAAACCATAACTTCTCGTCCTCGTTCCAAATGACGCACGGACTGGAGTAGTGGGAGGGATCCGCGACCGGCGGGTTCACGATCGGATAGTGAGGATTCGCCAGAACCATGCTGTGCGAACGGTTTGTTTCAAGGCTCGCCAGTTTTCTGTATGGTCCCTGGATGCTGTCGGCGACTGCGCAGCCGATGCCCGAACAGGGACCGTGATGCGCATAGTATAAGTAATACTTGTTGTCGGCGTTCCTGCCTCTATCGTTCTTCACGACAGAGGGGTAGCCCACGGAATCATTGCCTGTCGTTTCAAAGGTGCTGTGTTCCCATGCCTCAGTTTGCCACAGAATCTGAGAACTGGCATCAACGGTCAGCGGCACGGAAGAAGTCAGGTCGGACAAGTCCACGCAACGCAGGTTACAGTCCAGCAAACCACGGGCTTCACCACCTTTCAGGTTGATGACGCACGGAACCATCAAGCACGCGAGCAACACAATGCGGATAAGCGCTTTCGTAGTCGATAAGGCATGCGGGCGGAGTCGTGGGGTGCTCAGGAAAATGACGCATGCAATTACGGCCATCACGAAAAAAGGAAATGCGTAGATGATCTGCACTGTCTAATGCTCACGGAGACAGGTTAAGGCTGCCCATTCGGTAACCCTGTAAATCCAGCGCCACGTACTGAAATCCTGCGGCTTTGATCGCGTCAACAATCTGGTGCCGTTCTTCAGCCGCCACCAGACGCGGCAGGTCGGCATCAGGCACCTCGATACGCGCGACGTCGCCGTGGTGGCGTACCCGGCACTGCGCGAAGCCTCGCGCCTTCAGCGCCTCTTCCGCCCGCTCTACCTGTCCCAACGCCTCGACCGTCACCGGCGAGCCGTAGGGGATGCGCGACGCCAAACACGCCATGGCGGGCTTGTCGGCAGTCGGCAGTCCCAAACGCGCGGAGAGCGCGCGGATCTCGGCCTTGGTCAGTCCGGCTTCAAGCAACGGGCTCTTCACGCCCAGCTCTTCCGCCGCACGCCGACCGGGCCGGTAGTCGCCCGCGTCATCTGCATTGTTCCCGTCGAGCACAACATCGAAACCGCGTTCAGCCGCGATCGCACCAATCTGCGTGAACAGATGCCGCTTGCAATGATAGCAACGGTCGCGCGAGTTTTCTGCATAGCGCGGATCGTCCAGTTCGGTTGAATGAACCACCGCGCACGTCACACCCATCACGTCGGCCAGTGCATGCGCTTCGGCAAGTTCCACGCGCGGCAGGCTGGGGGTATCGGCGATCACCGCCAACACCTGCGCAGCCCCCAACACATCCCGCGCGACACGCAGCAACAGGGTGCTGTCGACCCCGCCGGAAAAACCGACCGCCACCCGCCCGTAGTGTTGCAGCGCCTCGTGCAGCCGCCGCTCTTTGTCTGCCAATGCCGCTTTTTTCATCTCCGATATTGAAACCATGAAACACATGAAACTTCATGAAAATCAGGGGCTCCCTTGGAGGTCTTGGCGTCTAAACACCTGTCCCTTTGTCATCCCAAGAGCCGGATGCCCAAGCTACAGGAGCACGGACATTCCTGTCCGTGCCACGGGTTGGAAAGCCCGTGCCCCTGTTTTAATTCCAAGTTATAGGCAAGGAGTTTTCACCTTCAGCGTTCAGCGTTCGACGTTCAGCGTTCTGAGTTAAAACCCTACCCTGCCCCTCCAAAAAAACCTCTGTGCTCTCTGTGTTCTCTGTGGTTAAAAACCGAGCCATGCCCCCAAAAATCTGTGTAATCTGTGGATTCAAAAATCCGAGACCTGCTCACAAAATCTGGTTGTCAATCAGCCGCGTCCGGCCGCACTGCGCGGCGACCAGCGCCACGTTCCCGCGCCGCGCTTCGGCGACCGGCTCCAAGCTTTCAGCGTCCACGATCTCGGCGTAGTCAAGTTGCAGCGCATGCGCCTCGATCACCTCCACCATGCGCGCACGCACGTCCGCCGCCGGAGCGCCGCCCTGCTCGACACACGCGGCGGCGGCCTGCAGGGCGCGGCTCAAGCCCAGCGCGCGCTGCCGTTCGTCGGCAGAGAGATAGACATTGCGCGAACTCATGGCCAGCCCGTCGGGCTCGCGCACGATCGGCGCCACCACGATCTCGATGGGGAAGTTGAGATCGCGCACCATACGCCGGATGATCGCGGCCTGCTGATAGTCTTTCTGGCCGAACACCGCCACATGCGGCTGCGCCAGATTGAAGAGCTTGGCCACCACCGTGCAAACACCCCGGAAGTGTCCGGGACGCCGCGCCCCGCACAGCCCGGCGGAGAGCCGCTCCTCCGTAACGAACACGCTGGCATCCGGCGCGTACATGGTTGCCACGGACGGGAAAAAGACCGCCGACGCCCCTGCCCGCTCGCATTGCTCGAGATCGCGCGCCTCGTCGCGCGGGTATTTTTCAAAGTCCTCGTTGGGGCCGAACTGAACCGGATTGACGAAGATACTGACCACGACAACATCGGCACGCTTGCGCGCCTCGGCGACCAGCGAGAGGTGTCCCGCATGCAGATACCCCATCGTCGGCACCAACCCGATACGCGCACCGTCAAGACGCCGGGCCAACGCCCACGCCTGCATCTCATCCGCCTGCTTGATCTGCACCATACTGCTCATGGCGACTTCTTTCTCTTTCAGGACTCCCAGGCGGCGATGACCGCCTGCGCCAGTCCATCGATCTCCGCTTCGCCGTGCGCGGCGGAGATGAAGCCCATCTCAAATTGCGACGGCGGCAGGTAGAAGCCGCTCTTCAGCACCGAGTGGAAGAGACGCGCGTAGGCTGCCGTGTCACTCTGCTTCGCCGTGGCCAGATCGCGCACCGGCGTCGGCGTGCAGAAAAAGGTGAAGACGCCCTTATACTGCGCACAGTGGAACGGCAGACCGCGCTCGACCGCCGCCGTGTTGACCGTATCCGCCAAACGCTGTCCCAACTCGGCCATGCGCGGATAGGGATTGTCACGTTCCAGCACGTCCAGAGTCTTCAGACCGGCCGCGACAGCCAGCGGATTGCCCGACAACGTGCCGGCCTGATAGACCTTGCCGGTCGGCGACAGCTCGTCCATGAATACCGCAGCCCCGCCGAGCGCCGCCAACGGCAGACCGCCGCCGATCACTTTGCCCAGTGTCATCAAGTCCGCTTTCACGCCGATCGTCGCTGCGTACGACGACAAGGCAAAGCGGAAGCCAGTGATGACCTCGTCGAAAATCAGCAGCGCGCCGGATTGATCCGCAGTGTGACGCAGTCTGACAAGAAAATCGGGATCGGGCATGACAAGGCCCATGTTGCCGGCAATCGGCTCCACGATAATCGCCGCCACTTCGGAGCCCATCGTTTGGATCAGCGTTTTCACCGCATCGATGTCGTTGTACGGCACGACAAAAGTGTCATGGACCACGTATCGCGGAACGCCCGCCGAGCTGACGGTACCGCCGGTCAACAAGCCGCTGCCCGCCGAAACCAGCATGCTGTCGCTGTGGCCATGATAGCAGCCGTCGAACTTGATGATGCGCTTGCGTCCGGTCACCCCGCGTACGATGCGCAACGCGGTCATCACCGCTTCGGTGCCCGAGTTGACCAACCGTACCCGCTCCAGGCTGGGCAGCCATTCGCACAAGCGTTCAGCGAAGGTCACCTCATCCGGCGTGTTGATGCCGAAGGTCGTGCCGAGGGCCGCACGCGACTGAATCGCCGCGACCACTTCGTCATGCGCATGGCCGAGGATCATCGCCCCCCACGAACAGCAGAAATCCACCAGCTTGCGGCCGTCCGCCGTATGGATGTACGGGCCTTTGCCGGACTCGACATACAGCGGCGTACCGCCAACACCGTTGAAGGCACGTACCGGACTGTTGACTCCGCCCGGAATCACCTGACACGCGCGCGAAAATAAAGCTTCATGATTGAGCATGGACACACCGCCTTATTTATACATTGCCCCCACTGCACCAGCATGAAAAGGGCATCCACATCACTTCTTCGACTTCGATTCCTTATTCTGCCCACGTCCGATCGCCAAAATCCTGGCGACCTTCGCCTCGGTCAATTCATAGCCCTTGAGACCGGGGAACCCCTCCCAGATGATCGTCCGGTATTGCGGCTCCAAAATAATGACGTGCGGCCACCCCCACACCCCGAACAGGGCTTCATACGCTCCTTGGTCCGGGTGTGCTTTGGCGGCAAAGTCTGTCAGATCCGGTCCTTCTTCCGATTCTGCCCGCTTCTGAGAAGTCTGGGCGTCGGCCTTGTCTTGCTTTTTTTTCTGATCAGCGGGCAGTGGCCGATCCAAAGCCAGCGCATACTCCTTTTTGGGACCCTTGTACGCCTTGACCTGCTCCTCGGTCTCGCCGGTGATCCCGATCACCACCAACTCGTCGCCGAATTTACGATGCAACGTATTCATGAGCGGCGTCATCCGTTTGCACGCACCGCACCAAGTACGCCAGAACTCAATGATCACAAACTTGCCTTCCGTCTCGGGCTTGTCCGTGAGCCACTTCGCCACCTCCAGCGGCGGCGCGTCCGTGAACGCGCAGCTAAGCGCCCATATCTGCTTACCGCCATCGGCCACGGTCTGCACACGGCCGGTCGTGCAGACTCCCGACGCATCACACTCGGCCACAGTCTGGGCACCTGCCACCCCGCACAGACAG
The DNA here is from genome assembly GCA_012838435.1 of Lentisphaerota bacterium. Lineage (GTDB taxonomy): Bacteria > Verrucomicrobiota > Kiritimatiellia > RFP12 > UBA1067 > DUPH01. The sequence goes on from DUPH01000206.1 coordinate 18,425, forward strand.
ACACACAGACACACGGCAACACGCTTTACAAGGTTTGCGCTCATCGTCTCTCTCCTTTTTGGGGCGCATTATACCCCAACCGCCACCCAGCGACAAGCCGCCCGGTTGGGGCCACGTCTACTCCTTCGGCTTGACGTTCCAGACTGTCAACGCGCACAACACCGAGAGCAGCGACGCACCGATCCAGAACAGGGCGATGTGGTCCACCGCATACTCGCATCCATTGAAACGGAAGACCGTGTGCGCAAACTCGTAGACCTCTTTGCCGCCCTCAACCGCTCCCTGTGATTTAATCAGATAGCCGCTCACGATATCCTGAATACCCGCACCGAGATACGAGGCGATACCGACGACGCCCAGCGCCGCGCCCGCCGCGTTTTTCGGCGCCACGTCCACGGCCATCAGCCCGCCCAGAAAACAGAAGAGCACGCCGATCGAGGTGCCGAACAGCACCATCGCCACCACATCCACCCACTTGTGCGCGCCGGGCACCAACAGGAACAGGCAGAGCGCGACGGTATTCATCAGACCGAAAATCAGCGCGGGCGCATTGCGTCGACCGCTGAACAACTTGTCCGAGATCACACCGGAAAACAGCGTACCAAAGAGACCGAATATCGCGTTCACGGAGATGATCGAACTGGCCTCGATGTTGCTGTACCCCTTCTTCATTTCAAGAAAGTAAATGCCCCAACTGTTGATGGCGTAGCGCGCCACGTAGATGAATGCGCTCGACAGCGCGATCATCCACACGGCCCAGTTCATCAGCACCGCCTTTTGCCCCGCCCCTACCGACGTTGGGCTCTTCGCCTTTTCCGTCGGAACGGTTTCGCCCGACCACTCGGAGATCGGTGGTAGCCCCCGGCTCTGCGGACTATCGTGATAGAGTGTCCACGCCAGCACCACGCCGACCAAACCGAACAGCGAGGCACCCACAAAACCCCACTGCCAACCAAATGAGGTGACGATCAGCGATGTCAGGATAAACGTCAACGCCTCGCCCAAGTTGTGGCTCGTACACCAGATACCGTAGTAGGTCCCACGCTCCCGGTTGCTGAACCAGCGGGCCAGTCCTACCACGCTGGCCGGCGCACCCATGGACTGCGCGTATCCGTTGATGCCCCACAGCACCGCGAAAAGCACCGCCGGCATGCGGAAGCCCAAGGCAAAGTTGGCCAAGGCGGAAACAAACAGACCGACCGACATGAACTTGCGAATGTCGCAGCGATCCGCCAGAAAACCGTTCACACATTTGCCGACCGCATAGGCGAAAAACAACGCCGACCCGATGAATCCCAACTGCTCGGTGGTGAGATATCCCGAATCCACGAGGGGCTTCTTCATCACGTTGAGGCTCAGACGGCATACATAGTAGAGCCCGTACACCGTTACCATGACGAATATCGCCTGCCGGCGGCTCTGGCGGTAGTCGCGCGCCTGCTCTTCCGGCGTACCGGTGACCGGTCGATGTGGCGCGGGCTTAAAAAAGGATAAGATTTTCATAGCTGTGTTTTCCCGTGGCTTCCCCTGCATACGTGCCACATCTCCACCAATTCAAAATCCAACTTTAGATTAGCGGAAAAACTGGACACCATCAACACCGTCCTTATGCTCTTTTGCTGAGCTGTTGTACCCTGAAGGGACTCCTCAACCCCACATGCAAAAACCTGCCTGCTCATCACCGCACGATCACGCGGTTCCCGCTGCCACGCGCGTTCAGATAGGCCTCGGTCTTGTCGTCCAGCGGCACGTATGTCGGACGCGCCGCAGCCGAGGACAACTGCTCGACCGCCCCCAGGCGGGTCGCGGGCGTCCCCACAAAGACGTTTTCATCCAAACACGGTATCGAAGCGCTACCATCGGGATTCGTCAGGCTTGCGCAAATCTCGATCAGTTGCATGTGTGCACCCGCAAAGAGGTTGTTGCGGATCGTGTACCCCATCGCACGGTTGGAGGTGACCCAACTTTTGATGTGGGCGTCCTGTCTACGATCCGGACGCTGCTCGCAGAGCCCCGTCCCCGCGTCCCACATCAGGTTGTCAGCGATCACGAAATCCTCCATGCGGCTGGGGTTGTTCGTGGGACAGCGCGAGAGAAAATACTCAATCGAGTAATTGCATTTCTCGAACACGTTCCCCACATAACGGATGCCCTTCTGGAAAAGGATCTTTTCCTTGCCGCTGAAGCGCGACACGGCGTCGGCTTGATGCGTGACACCCGCGTCGTAGATCTGGTACACGTAACAGTTCGTGACCGTGTAGCCGTCGCACCCGCCCACTTCCACCGCGTTGCCGTAGCGCACGCCCCACGCGCGACCGAAGAGGCCCTCGCCCTGGATGCCGCCACCGATCCAGCCGAACTCGCAGTTTTTAACGAGGAGGTTCTTGGAGCCGCCCTGATGGATGCCGTGCGCCCCGCCATACATCAGGCATAGGTTGTCGAAGGTTGTCCCCGCCTGACCGTGCGCCGTGATGATGTTATGGCGCAGGCCGAATTCAATCGATTTGAACCGCTTGCCCGGATTTTCCTTCGAATAGAGATACAGTAGGCCCGTTCCGCGGCCGATGCCGTTCGTGGCGTAATCGTGGTAGAAGTGCAGATCGGAATCGAGACTGCGATAATCTGTGAACGGCCGCCCTGTGTATTGAGCCGTCGTGCGGCCGTCCTTGTGATAGACAGGCAGGATCTTGATCGCGTGTGCCGCACCCTCGTCGAAGACCACCAGACCGATGTCCGTACGCCCCAGAGGGCACGACCAGACATTCGGCGTGTCCGTCGCCTGCCAACGGGCCGGGTCCGCGCCGTTGAAGGGCGAGGCAATCAAACGCGGTTTCGGGCCTATCCCGTAAGCGGAATAGGTGACGCCCTTAAGGCCTTTGAGCCCGCCCGCGTAGCCGGAGAACGGCTCGTCGGCAGGGTGGCCGGGGACATCGAGCGGCGTACGCCAAGTCCCGCCCCGTTCAAAGAGCACGAAGGAGCCGGGCCGGATGTCGGTCGCGCGGTTCAGCCGCTCAACCGTTGCCCACGCCGTCGCGGGCGTTCGGCCATCCTGAGCGTCGTCACCAGCCTTCGCCAGATAGTAGACATCGCATCCTGCGGGCACCGTCAGGTTCGGCGTCGCGCGGATCTCGGCGATGCGCGCATCCGTCAACTCGCGGAAACGCTTCACCGTCGCCGCCGGATCGGCCCCCACCATCGAGATGAGCTTCACTTCTGCCGACGCCGACAAACAGACCCATGCGGCAAATCCCGCCGCCACGCCCCCAACGATACTCGACTTCTTCATTCCGCCGCTTCGATCTCCATCGTCGCCACCACGTCCACGCCCGTGCCACACACATTCTCCACAATCACGTCGCCGATCTTCACGGGCGGCGTCACGCAAGTCCGATGAATCTCCTCCACACAGGCAAAAATCATTGCCTTGGGGATCGGCTGCGCCGTCTTCACGCTGAGCGGCTCGCGACGGCCCCGCACACGCGCCAGCGTTGAGATATGACGTGTCGGGCACACGCACTCCTGTCGCGCATAGACCGCACCGCGTCCGCACGCTGCGCCATCCACTGCGGTCACCTGACCGTCTTCCAGCGTAACCCGCAGCCGGCATCCCATCGGGCATCCGATACACGTCAAAGTCTGTTCGCTCATGACTCCACCTCCACCGTCAACTCGGCGGTTCCGGCATGTCGTTCCAGCGTATCCTTGGGCACAACGAGCCGCACCATTTCGCCGGGGGTCATGATCCGGGAACGCTTACGCAACACCTCTTCGCCATCAATCCGAACCACCGCCGCAGCATCCTTGAAGACCGCTGACGGACGGAACATCAGCGGCACCCCGTCAGTCACCCGCGCCGCGCACACCGTCTGCGGCACCAAACCGCGGACACCCGCGCCGTCGCGTACGCGGATATCGCTACCGCGCGCCTGCTGGCCCTCTTGCGCGTACCGCGCCGCCTGACGTCCTGCTTCTTCCGATTCAACCGTCACATGATCCACCAAATCATGGACATGCAAAACATTGCCGCAGGCGAAAATCCCCGGCACACTGGTTTGCAACGATTCGTCAACCAGCGGTCCGCATGTGATCGCGGAGATCCCGACACCCGCCGCGCGTGAGAGTTCATTCTCAGGAATCAGGCCGACCGAAAGCAACAGCGTATCGCACGCCAACCGCTGCTCGGTGCCGGGCAACGGCCGGCGCTGGTCATCGACCTGCGCGATGGTCACCGCTTCCAACCGTTCGCGCCCGTGGATGTCGATCACCGTATGGCTCAGCAACAACGGGATGTCATAATCATCCAGGCACTGCACCACATTACGTGTGAGCCCGCTGGAAAAGGGCATCAGTTCCACGCACGCCAACACTTGCGCTCCTTCGAGTGTCATGCGCCGCGCCATGATAAGACCGATATCCCCCGAGCCCAGAATCACCACACGCCGTCCGGGCATCCAACCATCCAGATTCATGAAGCGCTGTGCCAGACCGGCCGGATAGATACCAGCCGGACGCCAGCCCGGTACCCTCAGCGCTCCGCGCGTCCGTTCGCGGCACCCCATCGCCAACACAACGGCCTTGGCACGGAAACGCTGCAAGCCGAAGGTCGGGCTGACCGTCGTCACCTCGCGATCGGGCGTCACCGACAGCACCATCGTGTTGCACTGTGCCGACAGACCGAGCGCGTGAAACTGCTGCACAAAGCGATGCGCGTATTCCGGCCCCGTCAAATCCTCCTTGAACACATGCATGCCGAACCCGGCGTGGATGCACTGACGCAAGATACCGCCCAGTGCCGGTTCGCGCTCCAGCAACAGCACCTTACGGCAACCGGCCTCATGCGCCGCGATAGCTGCCGCCAGCCCGGCCGGTCCGCCGCCGATGATAAGCACGTCGATCTCAGTCATGGGAAACCTCCTGACGCTCAACGCTCGACGTTTGACAGGCCGCATCAGAATCGGTCTCCGCGTGTCGTGTGCCACACGTCACCAAAATCCGCGAGTCGCCGCCGAATTTCGTGACCTGCTCCGGCGTCAATCCCAACTCTTCGCACAGGATCGTGATGATGCGCGGCGTACAGAAACCACCCTGGCAGCGGCCCATGCCCGCGCGCGTGCGCCGCTTGACACCGTCCAGCGTCCGCGCTCCAATGCGGCTACGGACCGCTGCCCGAATCTCAGCCTCCGTCACATTTTCGCAACGACAGACGATCCGCCCGTAGGACGGGTCGGCCGTGATCGCGGCGACACGTTCCGCATCGGTCATCTCGCGGAACGGCTTTGGAAATACCGGACACGGGGTCATGGAAGACGAACGCTGCGCGCCGAGTTTCTCCCCTATCCGCTCCGCTAGCCAGACCGCCACCGCCGGTGCCGCCGTAAGTCCCGGCGACTCCATCGCCGCCGCATTGAAAAACAGCGGTGCGTCAGGTGCCTCTCCCACCACAAAGTCATCACGATCGCCATGAGCACGCAGGCCGGAGAAGGTCGCGATCACGCCGCTCATCGGTAACTGCTCCCAAACCCGCGTCGCCGATTCAACCACCTTGCGCAAACCATCGGCGGTTGTGCGGGTGTCGCTTTTATCATCGATATCCTCAGCCGTCGGCCCGACAATCAGCGTATCGTCCACGGTCGGCGCGACCAACACGCCCTTGCCCAGCGGAGTCGGAACCTGGAAGATCGTCGCACGGAACGTACCCGCGTACTGTTTGTCGATCATCAGATACTCGCCGCGCCGTGCCGTGATCGAAAACTTTTGTGTGCTGACCCGATTGTTCAATTCATCCGCATAGACACCGGCGGCATTCACTACCGCACGCGTGCGGAACACGCCGCCATCGGCGGTCGTCACCTGCCAGAGACCGTCGGGCGCGCGCGTCACGTCAACAACGCGCCGTTCAAAGTGAAAGACAACGCCATTCGCGGCGGCGTGCTCGGCCAGCCGGAAGGTAAGTCCATACGGACAGCAGATGCCGCCGCTGGGCGCGAACAGCGCGCCGATGACCGCGCGGCTGATGTTCGGTTCCAAGGCGCGAACCTCATCCTGCGTGAGCACCTGCAATCCCGGCACGCCGTTGCCTTCACCGCGCGTCTTCAATGCATGGAGCGCGGCGAGATCGCTGTCGTCGAAAGCCGCCACAAGCGAAGTGTTCCGAATGAACGGAACGTCCAGTTCGCGGCACCAATCCTCGAAAAGCGCGTTGCCGAGCACATTGAATCGCGCTTTGGCCGATCCGGGTGCTGCATCATAGCCCGCATGTATGATTGCGCTATTGGCTTTGGTCGTGCCCTCTGCCACATCGCCCGCTTGATCCAGCACGCAGACCCGCAATGCGTAGCGCGACACTTCGCGCGCGATTGCGCATCCCACTACGCCGGCTCCTACGACCAGCACATCTGAATAATCCTGCGTCATATCTGTCCCATCTATTCCCTGTCGCGCATGCGCTAGTCGGCAACCTCCAAGAAGATGCCCTCGCCCGGTGCCAGTGTCAGCGTCGTAAGGCCGTTGTTATCGGGCTTGCATACCACACGCTGGCCGCGCGGCCAAGCAACAACGCGCGAACCGCGCAGCCGCAGTTTAACATGCGCCGTCTGAAGTGCTTCTAATTCACTCATATTCACCACCGTCAACGCGCTGCCCGTTCCCTCCTTGGCAGCGAAGCATCCGATCAACAACGGCTGTTCGCACTCGATCCGCTCGATGGCGGGAAAGCGTTCGAGCGGCTGGCTGAACTTTAGATACGGCGTAGCATCCGAGCAGCCGTGGCTCATCGCGCCTAGATTCTTGTAACGCACAAAGGCATCGGAGATGAGCGCGATCTCTTTGAAAACCGTTCCGGCGTCGTACCAAGCGTTCTGGCGCTTGCCATGCATCGACACCAGCGAGGGGAACTCCGGCTTGTAACCGGCGTAGGTCCAGCACAGCAGACCTTTGCAACCGAAGGAGAGCATGCAGTAGGACTGCCAACGAAACTCGGACTCCGTCGGCGTTCGCTTGCTCGGCACCCAGGCGAAGGTCTGAATGCAGCACCAGAAGTCCTTGTCGTGCTCGCGCGCTGAACGCGCGATGACGTTGATCGATTCGCAATACTCTTTGTAGGTGGTCCGCCGCCCCTGCGACCAGTTGAGCGGGTAAATGTCGGTGCAGATGTAGGGCTCGTCGAACATCTGGCAGAACGAGTCGCAGTACTTTTTGTAGAGGGCGGGATCGGGATCGTAATACTCGATGGCCGCGGCGTGCGCCCCGAACTTCAGTTGGGCGGCGTTGGCGTACATCGGCAACAGGTTGATGTAGGGCAGCTTGCCTTGGGTGTCGCGACGGTAGGCCTTACAGATTTCAGCCCACTTGGCGTATTGATCCGTTCCGGGTTCATCCGTGATGTAGGTGCCGGCAAAGCTCGGATGGTCGTAATAGTCTGCCGTTGCCACCGCCGCGTTATGGTAGGCGCCGTCACCTAGGATCAGTTCCACACCGTGCCGGTCGCACTCGCGCAACAGCCATTCGCGACGATCCGCCCCCGCAAACGCGCCATGCGCGATGATCCAGTCGAAACCCGCAGAGCGATAGGTGGCGATAAAGTCGTCCGTGATCGCCTCGGCGTGCAGATTAACCCAGGCTCCGATCCGGATGCGATCGCGGGTCAGATACGCGTGAGTGTAAGGGGAGTCGATGGCCGTGCCCAATGCCTGTTTGACAGCCGTTTGAAGCACGGTGGCCGCTTCGGCGCGGCTGGCTGGCCGCTTCGGCGCGGCCGATTTGACACCGCCCTCGCGCAGCCGCGCAAGCGCCCGCGTCCAATCGGCTTCGGAGATCGCCGCTCCCGGACGGAACGCACGCGCGTCAGCCGCACCGAGAAGTTCACGGGCGACCACGAACCGGATGGCTTGGCGCACCGGCTCTTCAAGGCCCGCGATGTCGTCCAGCGCCACCGCGCCCTCCGCGAGCCGGTAGGTACCGGGCAGACACGCGATAAACCGCGTATAACCGCGACGGTTGGTATCGCAAAACGGAATCACCCGTTCGTCGCCGCCGTCTTTCGGCTGAAAGCGGACGACCGTTGTTTCGGACGGTTGCGCCACCTCGGTCGAGCGCAACAGGTAGTCATTACGATCATAACCGTCGGACAGACAACCACCGGGAACCTGCACCTGCTGCATCGGCGCGAGAAACCGCGTGGGCTGCGAGTAGTCGGCCGCGTCCACAGCCGCGTCGAGGAAGCGTTGCGCCGCCTCGTGCGAAGGGAAGAAACCGAAGCGCGAGATTTCGCAGGCGGAATCCGTAGTGCTGGGATTGGTCGGGTCGAGACGGAAACCAGTGATCGTGCCCTTCCACTCCTTGTGGGCGAAGGTGCGCATGTCAACGATCACCGTGCGCCACGTGTTGTCGCCGGTCACCGAAAACTGCGAGTAGCTCTTGTCGGACAGCGAGGTCAGCGTATCGGTCGTAAAAAACAGTCCGCCCTGCCGTATCGCAGTGCGGTATTTGTAGCGCAGGGCAAAGAAGGGGCGTTCTGCGGCCGGGAACGCATCCGCCGCGCCCATCGGCATCGTCACGGTCAGGTCAGTGCCGGTCGGCACCAGTTTCGTGAGACCGACTTCAGCGCAGAGTTGCCCCTGACCGACTGACATCAGTCGGACATCAGGACCGTTGTTGAAGATCCACACCGGTTCGCGCGCCAACAGCCCCGTACAGCACAACCACCCCGCCAACACCACACACGCTTTACGTTTCATGCCACACACCTTTCCCGCCCGCTCACGGAGCAGGCGTCAAAACAAGATTATCGACCTCATAGACCGAACCGAGCGTGCCATTGCTGCAGAAGCCAACCCATCCCAGTGTCTTGAATCCCGACGCGCACGGCAAGTCCGTGAACACCCGCGCCTGCGTCTCACCCGGCAAACGTACACGCACCTCATACCGACCGTTGCAGGCATCGCCGACCCCGGTTCGTAGTTCGACATGGAACCAAGCATGGTACGGAACTTTCAGCAACTCCTTCCCGTGCATACCGCGCATCAGGCCATCCCCGTCGATCGAGATCATCGGGCCGGAAGCGTACCACGGATCGACATCACGCAGTTCCAGGCTGGGTTGCGCGCCTTTACCGATACGCAGGTCACAGGAAAAGGCCACCATGCCCTGCCGACGTACAGAGTAAGCATAAAAATGGGGCTCATAGCCCTCAAGTTCATCGCGCACGCGCAGCGCACGTCGTCCGCCGGCCGCCACTTCGTCGGTCACCTGCACCAGCTCATCACGACCGCCGGATGCAAGATGCCAGCCGAGGATTCCTTGCCCGACAGCCAGTTTTTCAAAATCTTCGGCAAGCGGCAGTTCGGGCTCAAGCGGTGCCGGAGCGTAGGCCCCGGGCGGACGCGGCAACGTGTCGGTGGTGTTGGCGCGGACGCGGCGACCTGCCGCCGAAATATCGAACGGCACGAAGCCCAGCTTAAGTGCGGGTGAGTTGTCGGCCAGACGGAAATCGCGGCGCGCCGCGTCGACAAAAAGCGGATCGGCGACACAGGCACCGGGCTCCCGCGCGAGCCAGCGGCCAGTCGGCGTGTCGGTCGCCAGCAAGGCATTGGAACTGCTCCCCACGCGCCAATAGAGGTTGCTGGCAAAACGGCAGTGGGCTGGCGGCGCGTGCAGGAACAGGTCGCGTTGCTGCCAGACGAAGAGGTTGCGCTCCACGCGCAGCGGATCGCCCTCGGAAGAGGTATCAGCCGTCAGTTGGTTTTTCCCGCCGAACGCGAAGATGTTATTGCGCACGATGTTGTTCTTGGAAGCACTGCCGTGGATCAAGCCGCCATCCTCGGCGTCGTAAACCAGATTGTTCTCAACGAGGATATGCGAGCTGCCCGAATCGAAGTAGACGCCCCAGCCGCCGTAGCGCGACCGTCGGATGTCATACATGACATTGAAGCGCTCGACCGATCCGGGTTGCTCGCCGAGCATGTAAATGCCGCCCATATCGGAGAGCACGCCTTGACCGATGCGAAAAATGCGGTTCCATTCGATACGGTTCGCGCAGGCGGGATTGGGACCGAAGCACCACTTCCAACCGGCTGAAACGCCGCTGTAGTAGAGGTCGTGGATCGTGTTGTGCGCGACGGTGTTGGAAGCGGCATGGCCGATCCAGACGCCGACGCCAGCGGGATGGACGCGTCCGCCATACGCGATCAGCGTTTCGCGAACGGTGCATGCATATGCGTAGTTGCGCGGGTCTTCCTCCCCCTTCCAAGCCACGCCAATCTTCACACCGCCAGCACCGAGATCGAACAACTCGCAGTTGTCGACGACGCAGTCGCGACAGCCGTTGCCGAAGTCCACCGCATAGGTGCCGGTGTGGCGCACCGTGCAACGCTCGACGCGGACATGCCGCGCGTTGCGCGCCGTGAACGTGCCGGTGATCGGCGCTTCCGCCTGCGCATAGGAGTATCCTTCGGCTGGCACGTTCCAGCCGTTGTGGGCCAGCGTCAATCCGCGAAAAACGAGATGCTCGACCGTCGTGCCCGCCTCGACATCACCGGCCAGCGTGATGACCGTCGCATGGCGCGGCGCAACCACACACGCCGTGACAGGGTCTTCGCCCGGCAGCGGAATATATGTGAGCACACCGCGCTCACGATCCAGATACCACTGGCCCGGCTGATCGAAAGCCTCGATCACATTCTCGACGCGGTACCAGTTACGCGGCGTGATATCGTTCAACGTGGGATGCCAAGTCCGACCGGCGAGAATCACCGTGCGGGGTGCCGATTCGATGGCACGGATCGGGAAGCGCGAGAGGTTCCAGTTGTGGACGATGCAGACCTCTTTTTCGGCGAGATTGCGCCACGTCGGCAGGATGTCGCCCTCGTGATAGACAAAGCGGTCAGGACAGACATTCGGCTCGACCGGCGAGGTCGCCGCGACAAAGCGGTATCCCTCGCGCGGCCACATCGGACGGAAGCGGCGCTGGTCGTTGACGTACAGTTGGGAAAAGACCCAGCCGCCGCGCGCGGCCGCAGGCAGTTCAACTTGCCAGCGGCCTTCCGGCGTGACACGCCAACCGCTGACAGGCACCCCGGCGCTGAGCAATGGCTGCTCGCCCTCGGCCGCCTCGTAAACAATCGGTGCGGCAGCAGTACCGGAGTCATCGGGCGTGAATGTCAGCGGCTGCTCCAAGCGATAGGTACCGCCGCGCACGCGCACAACGACAGGACGCTGGCGTTCCGGCTCCTGACGCTTCAGATCGCGCACCGCGCGTCGCGCCCGGTCCAGCGTGGCGAAGGGTTGCGCGACCGTGCCCGCGCCCGCGTCACTCCCGTCCGGCGCAACCACGAAATCGGGTGTACTCGCCGCGCCCCCTTCGAGTGCAGCCCAGAAGCAAACGCCTACGATTACCAGCCCAACAACTCCCCGCTTCATATCCTTGGTCTCTCCTTGCCGTTTTACGCTCCGCATGGCATCCGAGCCGTTCCTGCCGTGTCCTTTATCTTCTCTCACGAACGCCTGCGCTCAAGAACCATAGCGGTACGACAAGGTAAATAAATCTTGATGACAGAACACCGCTCGTTACCGCGCATTTCTGTCAACAGCCCGAACGTCTGCCCCGACTGGATGCGTCCCTGCCCGCCGAAGCGCGGCTCGTCGCTGTCCAAGACCAGCCGATAGGAACCGGGCGGCACCAAAACCGGGTAGTCTGACACCGAAGCCTCGCTGTGGAAATTGAAGAGGAAGATCAGCGGTCCGCGTTCAAAGACCAGAAGCTTGTCAGAGTCTGACACAAAGAGCCTGCGGGGGACGGTACCCTCAAGCGCCTCGCTCTCGCGAATCAGCCCAATCATCGCTTCGTCAAATTCGCCTAGGCACCAGTAGTACAGGTCAGGGTTGTCGCGCAATCCCCATTGACGGCGCGCGTAGTGATAGGAAAAACCGTTGCCCTCTCGTGGGAAGTCGATCCATTCGGGATGGCCGAACTCATTGCCCATGAAGTTGAGGTAGCCGTGACCGGAGGTCGCCAACGTGGCCAAGCGGGCGAGTTTGTGAAGCGCTACACCGCGTTCGGTCTGGAGGTTGCTGGCCGTGCGCAACATAGCGTCGTAGATCGCGGCATCGACCAGTTGGAAGAAGAAGGTTTTGCCGCCGACCAGCGCCTGATCGTGGCTCTCCACATAATTGACGGTCTGCTCATCGGCGCGGCGGTTGGTTAATTCATGCCAGAGATAACCGATACTCCAGTCCTCATCGCGTATATCGCGCACCAGCCGGAACCAGCACTCCGGCACGCCCATCGCCATGCGGTAATCGAAGCCAGCGCCACCGTCGTCGACCGGTGCCGCAAGGCCGGGCATGCCGCTCACGTCTTCGGCGATGGTGATGGCATCGGGACGCACCTCATGGATCACGCGGTTGGCGAGTGCACAGTAGACCCAAGCGTCCTCGTCAACAGTCGCATCAAAATACTGGCTGTAGTCCACAAAATCGACGCCCAGGCCATGATGCAGATAGAGCATGCTGGTGATACCGTCAAAACGGTAGCCGTCGATATGGAACTCGTCCAACCAGTAGCGGCAATTGGAAAGCAGGAAATGGAGCACGTCGGTTTTGCCGTAATCGAAACAGCGAGAGTCCCAAGCGTCATGCCAACCCCGCATACCGTCGTGGAAATATTGATACAGCGTGCCATCAAACCGCGACAGGCCATCCCGTTCGTTCTTGACGGCGTGCGAATGAACAATGTCCATGATCACCGCGATACCGGCTTCGTGCGCCGCATCGACCAGCGCCTTGAACGACTCTGGCGTGCCGAACCGCGAAGAGCAGGCGAAGAAGCTCGAAACATGATAGCCAAACGAGCCGTAGTAGGGATGCTCCATCACCGCCATGATCTGGATAGTGTTGTACCCGGCACGCACGATGCGCGGCAAAACATTTTCGCGGAATTCGTCGAAAGTACCGACACCCAACTTGTCTTGGGCCATGCCGATATGCGTCTCGTAGATCAGCGGTACGCGCTGAGGCACCGTGAACGACGGCACACGCCAGACATACGGCGGCGGTTCCCAAACCTGCGCGGCAAAGAGCAGTGTGTCCGGGTCTTGGATGACCCGTCGCGCATAGGCCGGAATGCGTTCGCCGCGTCCACCCTCCCACGCCATTTCCAACCGGTAGCATTGGCCGTGGCACAAGGCATCCGCCGGCAGCCGCACCTCCCAGACATCGCGCCCCGGAAGCCGGTTCAGGCGAAATGTATCGCGCACCTGCCACTCTGAAAAATCACCCACGAGCCAGATGGAGGTCGCGTTGGGCGCCCATTCACGGAAAACCCAGCCATCCTCGGCGCGGTGCAATCCGTAGTACTCGTGGGCACAGGCGAACTCTGCAAGCGACCCCGGCGCTGACGCAAGTTCGGCGGCCCGTTGCTCGGCCTTATCAGCGCGCCTGCGGATGATCTCGGCGTACGGCGCGAGATAGGGATCGTCCAGCAGACGCGCACGTGAAGCCGACACAGCCATAACCTGATCTCCTTAATTCGGGGTAAACGTTGACCTCACGCGAACGAACGCACCAACGAACGCTTGAGCATCTTCTCGTAGATGTCGATGTAGCTTTTCGCGCAGGTCTCGTGGTTGAACCGAGCGAGTCCTTCACGCATCACCCGCGTGATCTGCGCCTCACGATCTTCCGCCGGCCTGCTGTAGAACTCCATCGCCCTATTCATCGCCCACTCCAGCCCGTTACTACCGTAGACCTTGAAGACGAAACCGTTACCGGTACCGGCCGCCGCATCGATGTGCTCAACCGTATCGTGCAACCCGCCAGTGTCATGCACCACCGGTAGCGATCCATAGAGTTGCCCCACCATCTGCGGCAACCCGCACGGCTCGAAGAGCGACGGCACCAGCGTGAAGTCCGAGGCCGCATAACCAAGTTGTGAGAGCCCCTGATTGAAATCGCATACCGCCAGACGCCCGTAGAGGTCGTGGAAGCGCAGGATATCGTAAAAGGGCTGTTGGAAAGCACCGTTCGCTACGATGGCGATCTGCACGCGACGCCGCCAGTGACGCGCCAAGAAGCGGTAGAGAATGTCGGCCAAAAGCTGCGGTCCCTTTTGAGCGGGATCGAGCCGTGACGGCCAGAAAAAGAGCGGCACATCGGGGTCCTCCTCCAGCCCCACCTTGTGCTGAAACGCGACTTTGTTGGCGCGCTTGGCCTCGCGGTGCGTCTCGGGCGTATAATTGACTTCGAGGTTGGAATCGGTCTCTGGATTGTCCCCGGTGTCCGGCGCGTTCAAGATGCCCACCGCACAACCGGCACGGTCCTTGTTGCGAATCTCCTCGCGCAATGCTCCCGGAATAAAGTCGTGCCAGCCATTGACGATCTCCTTGAGGAAAGTTGGACTGACCGTATTGATAAAGTGCGCGGCGAAAACACCGCTGGCCTGCATGTCAACCGGGTTGGTGTTACGCGATTCCTCGTAGTTGTACGGCTCGCGTTTGTAGTAAAGGTTGTTCCAGAACTCGGCCGCGTCAATACCCGAGTCCTCGATCTGCGCCAGCGTCAGGTGGTGCGTGTGGATGTTGTGCACCGTGAAGAGGCAAGGAATGCCCATGCGCCGCGCTGCGGCGGGGATCAGCCCTGTCATCCAGTCGTTGCAGTGGATCAGGTCGGGTTGCACCGTCGGGATGATGTTGTTGATCACCTCGCGCGAAAAAACCAGCGCCAGCTTGGGGTTTTCGTCCTGGGATTGACTATAGACCGTATCACGGTAGTAAAAGCAACGGTCCTCAGCCAGATGGATACGGCTATCGGGCAGACGGCTTTTGTAGACGCGCAGTTCATCGCTGATCAACTGGCCGACCTCCACGTGAAACATGCGCCGGTAGTGCGGCAACGCCACGTGTACATCGGCGCCAAGATCAAACAGCGCCGCCACCAGCGACGCCGAAACGTCCGCCAGACCGCCAGCCTTGGCGTTCAGCTTACACGCCATATTGCCCATGCCGGCCGGCAGATAAGTAATCTCCGGCGTAACGATCAGGATCCGCGGTTTTCGACTGCTCACAACAACATTGTCAGTGCCATCGACGACACCGTTGCCGTTGCTGTTACCATTGCCATTATTCTTCTTTTGTTTCGACATGCGTCACACCTTTCTCACACGCCCCAAGGCAAAACCGGCCGTATCACCGTGTCGGCTCTACCACCGCTTTCACCTTATCGGACAACTCGCTGATGCGCTGCCGCTCCTGCTCAAGTTTCGCGTTTTTCTCCTGCAATGCCGGCAGAGCCATGACCTTTTTTCTCAACTCGATCTGCGTGCGCGACAACTCATCTTGCAACTCCTGACACCGCTTGCGCAACGCCTCAATCTCAGGCGACGTATGCGTCGTGTCGTTCACCGCCCGGTTCAACTCGCCTTCCAACCGGTGCGCCGTAATCATCCGTTCGGCGCGTTCTGCCATCCAGTCGTTCAATTGCTTTTTCTGCACCTCGGTGAGCTTGGAAAGGTCCTGCGCCACCAGCAGGCCGACCGCGCCGATCAGGCACGCCGCCACCATGCATGTCAACTTTACTACTCGCATCGCGCGCATAGCTACTCCTACTTCTGTATTCGATGTCTGGACGCAGTATATGGGAAAGGGCCGGTTTATGCAACACATGCCGTCAGCGAAATCCCGCCAATTTGTGCGTTTGGAGCGAAAGCAGCCACTTTTTCGTGCGCCGCCCCCGATTCAGGCGTCCCAGCAAGCGCACGGTGTCGGCCGTATTAACCTCCCCGGCACGGTCACAGGGCGACAGGAAATAGTGCGCCGCCTCGATCCGGTCGCGCATATTCTCGCAAAAAGCCTGGACATCGCCATCCACCACAATGCGCACTTCATCGGCTTGCCGCACCATCTGCTCGTCGTCGTAAAGTTCAGCGTAGAGCGCCTTAGGCGACACCGCCAGATAGTCGATATGCCGCCGCCACGGCTCAAGCGGCGCGATCAAACCATTTGTCTCAAGGGCTATCCAATAGCCCAACGACTTGAACCGCTCCAGCAGCCCGCCCAGCCCCGCGTGGATCAACGGTTCGCCGCCGGTGATGATCAGCGTCTTACAGGCAAACGCCGCCACCCGCTCAACCACCTCATCTTCGCTGAGCGTCTCAAAGCGATCGAAAACGGTATCGCACCACGGGCATGCCAAATTGCAACCGCCCAGACGCAGGAAGACAGCCGGCATCCCGGTGTTGTACCCCTCGCCCTGTAGCGACTCAAAGATCTCGACAACCTGTATCCCGTCCGCATCCTGCGTCATGGACATTCTCCCGCACCACGACGGTACTCCGCGCACGATTCGGGCGTCTCCAGCACCTTGACCGACGTCACGTTCACGCGGTCGGCAAGTACATCATAAAAATAACGCGCCAGATTTTCGGACGTGGAGCGGAACGGCAACCCCACGCTTTTCATACCATGCTTGGCGATCACTGCCGCAATTTCACACTCGCTTTCACTGGTCTCGTCGTAAATGAAGGCGTGATCAAAGCGCTCCACAATCACATCGCGGATCACCTGCTTGAGATCCTTAAAATCGATCACCATGTCACGTCCGTCATCCTCCCCGGACACCTCCACGATTACGCGGTAAGTATGCCCGTGAAGATTACGGCACTGACCCGCATGGTGCGTCAACACATGCGCCGCATCAAACTGGCATTGCTTGGACACCGTCAGCATGACTTCAACTCCTCGCCTATAACTTGAGCGTTGAGCGTTGAGCGTTGAGCGTTTTTTTAACGCAGAACTCAGAACGCAGAACACCGAACTCCGAAGCGGAAAATTCCCAAATCCTAACTCCTAAATCCTAAATCCTGACTCTTCCCTCTTCCGACACATCCGATACGCCTCATACCCACGGCGGCGCAACTCGCAGCTCGGGCATACCCCGCAACCGGCTCCGATCACGCCGTTGTAGCAGGTCAACGTATGCTCCGCCACGTACTCCAGCACACCTAGACTATCGGCCAGCGCCCACGTCTCTTCCTTGGTCAACCCCATCAGCGGCGTGAGCACCCGAAACGGGTAGTCCATCGCCAGATTCAGCGTCTCATTGCACGATTTCACAAACACATCCCGGCAGTCGGGATATCCACTGTAGTCCGTCTCGCTGACGCCGATAATCAAATCGCGGATGTCGCGGCTCTTGGCATAGATCGCAGCAACCAGCAGAAAGAGCATGTTGCGTCCGTCCACCACGGTGTTCGGACACGCCGCGCCCTCCGCCTGATGGATCTCCGTCGCCGGATCTAGCAGCGCGTTGTTCGTGATCTGGCTGTACCATGCCAGATCAATCACCCGGTGCTCGGACACGCCGAAATGCTCCGCCACCGCACGCGCCACCGCAACCTCGCGCGCGTGCCGCTGCCCGTATTGGAACGTGATGCACGAGACCGCCGCAGCGCCGCGCATCTGCACGGCCTGCGCCAGGCAGGTCGTGCTGTCCTGTCCACCCGACAAAATCACCAATGCCCTATCGTTCCTCATCATGACACCCCATGAAAAACGCAGAGACGCGGAGACGCGGAGACGCAGAGGTTTTTACGGGACGGCGTCGCGACTGCAAGTCTGGTGCAAAGTGTGTCTCCGCGCACAGCGCGGAGGGAAAGCGGTGCCGCGACCCGCGCACAGCGCGGCTCTTGTCACCGCACTCCAAGTTTTTCCGCCGCACCATGCGCGGCAAAACAATCATGTTAATCATGTTAATCCTAGTTGGACGGCACCGGCCCGCAACCCGGAATGGGCGGCAAAGCGCTTTTCGGCCAGCGCGGCGTACGTGGTACCGGACCGGCCGTAGTTCACGTAGGGATCGATCGAGATGCCGCCGCGCGGCGTGAATCGTCCCAACACCTCGATATACTTGGGTGCCATCAACGCACGTAGGTCTTTGAGAATCACGTTCACGCAATCTTCATGGAAATCGCCATGGTTGCGGAAACTGAAGAGATAGAGCTTGAGCGACTTGCTCTCCACCAGTCGCTCGTCCGGAATATACTGGATCGTCAGGGTCGCGAAGTCCGGCTGTCCAGTGACCGGACAAAGTGTGGTGAACTCCGGACAGGTGAAGGTCACCCAGTAGTCGGTGTCAGTGTGCTTGTTGGCAAACGTCTCCAGCAACGCGGGATCGTAACGGTCGGCGTATGCCGTCCCGCTACTGCCCAGTTGGGTCACACCCTGCAACTCTTCTTTTGTTCGGCTCATAATCGCTCCTGTTGGCTCGTTTCATTATCGGTTAGTGACGAGGGCACGCGAGTTGAGCGCGTGTTGCGTGCCTGGCGCACGAGCGCGGGCGTCCCCGCCCGCAGAGAGTTGAGCGTTGAAAGTTTTTTAACGCAGAGACGCGAAGGCGCAGAGGTTTTTACGGGACGGCATCGTGACTGCAAGTCTGGCAAGAGAATTTGGATTGCGGCGGCAAGCGGTATTCCACGCGACGCCGCTTTTTGAGCATGAGTGCAACGGCAAGATGTGTGCAAACGCGGCGCCGCGAGCCGTAAATAGCTTGTCTTCGTCGAAACACTTCGTCGCTGGCTCAATCGACTAGGTGTGGCGACTAAGTGTATTCGACTAAGTGCGGGGACTAAGTGTATCTCCGCGCACAGCGCGGAGGGAAAGCGGTGCCGCGACCCGCGCACAGCGCGGCTCTTGTCACCGCACTCCAAATTTTTCCGCCACGCCGTGCGCGGCACAGCAATCATGTTAATCATGTTAATCATGTCAAAAAAATCAGAAACGCATGACCTTCGCACATCCCTATCGCCGACCAATTACCTCGTTCTCATTATCCCGTTTCGTGTCCGTGATTTCAATAGCGTTTTCCGGACAGGCCTGATGACAGATGCCACAGCGCGTGCAGAGCGCGGAATCAATCTCAGCGCGCTCCAGCGGCGTGAAGGCGATCGCCTCGACCGGACAGTTCTGCGCGCAGAGCGTGCATCCGATGCAACGCGACGTCACGCGGTACACAATCAGCGCGCGGCATTTACGCGCCGGGCAGACGCCGCGCACATGCGCGTCATACTCCGCACGGAAATAGCGCAACGTCGAAAGCACGGGGTTCGGCGCGGTTCGTCCCAATCCACACAGGCTGCCGTCGCGCACCGTACGGGCGAGGCGTTCAAGCCGCGCAACATCGTCAGCATCTCCCCGCCCTTCGCAGAGCCGATCCAAAATCTCCAGCATGCGCCGCGTACCGATGCGGCAGCCCGTACACCGCCCGCACGACTCAAGCTGCGTGAACGCCAAAAAGTAACGCGCGATATCCACCATGCAGTCGGTGTCATCCAGCACCACCATGCCGCCCGACCCCATCATACCGCCCGCCTGCACCAACGCCTCGAAATCCACCGGCCTGTCGGCCTGGGCCGCCGGCAGACAGCCGCCGGACGGACCGCCCACCTGCACCGCTTTGAGTGCACGGCCCTCGCCAACGCCCCCGCCAATGCGCGTGACGATCTCGCCCAGCGAGAGCCCCATCGGCACCTCGACCAGTCCGCCGCGCGCAATCTTGCCGGCCAGCGCAAAGGTCTTGGTGCCCGCGTTGCCGGACGTGCCCACCGCACGGAACGCCTCAGCGCCGTGCCGCACGATCCACGGCACCGTCGCCAACGTCTCGACGTTATTGACCAGGGTCGGACACGCCCGGAACCCGCGTTCTGCCGGATACGGCGGACGCTGCCGCGGCACACCTCGGCACCCCTCCAGACTCGCCAGCAGCGCGGTTTCCTCGCCGCACACAAACGCCCCCGCTCCCTCGACCACACGCAGCGCGAGACGCCGTCCGTCGCGCAGCGTCAACCAGCCCTGCTGCTCCAGTTCCTCAATCGCGGCGCGGATACGGCTCACCGCCAACGGATACTCGTGGCGGATGTAAAGGATCCCTTCACAGGCACCGACAGCATGCAGGGCAATCAGCATTCCCTCCAACACGCGGAACGGATAGGACTCGAGCAGCATACGATCCATGAACGCACCGGGATCGCCCTCGTCGCCGTTGCAGACCACATACGCCGTCTGCGTGCCGCTCGCCGCGCGTGCCTGCGCGACCGCCCGCCACTTGCGCCCCGTGGGGAAGCCGCCGCCGCCGCGCCCGCGCAGTCCGGCGGCATCGATCATGTCGATCACCTCTTCCGGCGTCAGCGCATCGCGGCAACGCTCCAGCGCCGTGAAGCCGCCGCGCCCGCGGTAGTCCGCATAATCCAGCGGCGGCCACTCACCCGCACCTTCGGTGGCGATACGCTGCTGACTCAGCCAATAACTGGCGTCCGCTTGATCACGCACACTCAGCGGGAAGCGGACCGGCGGATCATCTCCCTCCCCCGCAAAGGCCTGTTCCGCCCAGGCGCGTACCGTCGCCTGTACACGCGCCGCGAGATGTGTCGGCTTGACGTGCGCCAGCAGGATCGACTCGACATCTCTGGGACGCACACGCCCGTAGCGGAAGCGACGTCCGTCGTCCAGCGCGACTTCAAGCAGCGGAGCATGGAACGAACCGCCCGTGCAACTGACCTCACGCACCGCAACCGGCAAGCGGCGTTCGCGCGCCACCCGCCGCACCTCGCTCAACACGGCGTCCGCCCCGGCTGCGGCGCAACTCGAGCAGGCGCAGAGCCGCACCATGGCACCCAGATGATCGGATTCGCTCTCCGCCGCAGCGTCGCCGACCCGTTGCTCGCCAGCCCGCACATCAGCCAGCACCGCCCGGACACGCGCCGGCGTCACATGGCCATAGATCGTGCGGTCGACCTGCACCGCCACCGCCAGCATACAGCATCCCAGGCAGGCCACCTTCTCCACCGTGAATTCACCCTGCGCGTCGGTATCCTCGCCCGACGCAATTCCCAGTTCGCGGCAGAAGGCTTCGTAGGTGCGATCCGCGCCCTTCACATGACAAGCCGTGCCGATACACACCTTGATGGTGTGCCGACCGACCGGGCGGAGACGGAACTGCCCGTAAAAGGTGGCGACGCCCGTCACCTCGGCCTCGCTCACACCAAGCTGTTGCGCCACCGCAGCGAGTGCTTCAGCCGACAGATAGCCCTCCTCATCCTGCACCGCCTGCAACACTGGGATCAACTGCTCGCGTCCACTTCCCACGCAACGCGCAAGCTGCTCTATACGCTCTCTTGTCACGCGCATGATCTTAACAAAAACTCCTAAATCCTAAATCCTAAAGAACGGTTGCTTGATTCCCGCAGTAAACGCTATCATGACCGAAACGAAAGCGAATGTTTTTTATGAGCAGTTCCGACTATCTATTCTATCAGTTTCTTGCCGCCAGCTTTGCCACGCTGTTCGGGGCTTGTGTCGGCAGCTTCTTGAACGTCTGCATTTACCGCATCCCGCGCGATGAATCGGTGATCGCACCGCGTTCGCACTGTCCGCACTGCAACACGCTGATCCCATGGTATCTCAATATCCCGGTGTTGAGCTGGCTTTGCCTGCGCGGCCGGTGCGCCACCTGCAAAGGCCCGATCTCCTTCCGCTACACGCTAGTGGAGTTGCTGACCAGCATGCTCTTTCTGGCGGTCTTTATGCAATGGGCGGTACCGAACGCGCTGCACATGACGCCGATCACCGACCCGCTGATCATCCCGATTTACTGGCTCTTTCTCTCGGGGCTGGTGCTCGGAACCTTCGTAGACTTCGAACACTTCATCATCCCAGACTCCGTCACGATCGGCGGTATGGTGGTAGGTCCCCTGTTGAGCGCACTGGTTCCGGCGCTGCACGGCCAAACCGTCTGGTGGCAGGGGCTACGTTGTTCAGTCACGGGGCTGGCTGTCGGTTTCGGCCTACTGTACGCGGTCGGCTGGCTCGGCACACGCGCCTTTAAGAAAGAGGCCATGGGGTTCGGCGATGTAAAACTGCTGGGCGCGATCGGCGCGTTTCTGGGATGGAAGGCGGTGCTCTTCACAATCTTCGCATCGTCGCTGCTGGGCAGCGTAGCGGGATTGCTGTTAATCGCCTTTGGCGGGGTCAAGATGCAGAGCCGCATTCCCTTCGGCCCCTACATCTCGATGGGTGCCACCGTCTGGCTCTTTTGGGGAGAGAAGATCCTCGCTCTATACATCGGTCTGATGCGGCCTTGAACGGCATGCGACAGTGCGCAAAGGAAATCGACATGTCCGACAAACTGTATGTCTCAGCGAACGACTACCTGCGCGACTGTTTTCGGTTGGCGCGCATGGTCCTCGACTCCGGCTGGTTGCCCGACGATTTGATCGTGCTCTGGCGTGGCGGTGCGCCGGTCGGTGTGGGTGTTCACGAATTTCTCCACTACCACGGCCTGCGGCCACGCCACCGTGTGCTGAAGTGCCAATCCTACACCGGTATTGAGACGCGTGAACACACGGTCACATTTGACAACGCGGAGGGCCTGTTTTGCTCCCTCCAGACTGGTTCGCGCGTCTTGGTGATTGATGACGTCTTCGACACCGGCAATACTGCACGCGCGGTCTTCGAGCGTCTGCGCCCCCGCTGTGTCGAGGCCCGGCTCGCCACCGTGTACTGGAAACCCAACGCCAACCAGACCGACCTGAAACCCGATTACTACGTGCACGAGACCGACCGCTGGATCGTCTTTCCGCACGAACTGGACGGCCTGACGCCGGATGAGATCAAGCAGAAAGACGCCGTGATTTTCGACCTATTCAGTCCACGTACATCGGCGGCGGCGCAGCCCGCTCGAAACGGCCCGTCGGACCGGTCTTAACGCCGGAGCCGGTGAGCTTGAACAGCATCGTGATGCCGGCCACCATCAGCACGACCATCAGCACGCCGAGACCACCGAACACCCACGCCCGACGCGGCAGGTTCAAAGACGGCAGATTCAAATGCGGCAGACTACGCCCGACCCCGTCTTTGAGCCGGGAAATCCCGTCCATGAACGTCTGCATGCGCGCACGGCGGCGAGCCTGCACCTCTTCATCTTCCAGCGTGGGCATGGCGTCGCGGTCTATCCTTCCGCCGATCTGGAAAATCGGCAACTTACCCTTGTGCGCTACGGGGGTCCTGGGTTCAGCGCGCGGGTGATGCTCCGCCTCGGCATCTGTCGGCACAGGCGCGGGCTCCGCGTCCGCACCGCGCTCTGCGTGAGAAGCAACGGACGCCGCGCGGAAGAGATCCAGATCATCGGTCTCGTCATAAGTCTGCTCCGGCTCAACCACCAGCACCGGCCGGAAATCTTTTTTGGGTTCGGGAGCGCGACTGGTCTCCGACGGCGTCGACACGGCAACGACCGGCGATTCATCCGCCGGGGGTGCCTCCCGTTGTTCAGCATCATCCGGCAGCGGCACCGAACGCACCGCAGGGCGCGGCTCCACCGACTGACGCTGCGGCGTGCGCACGGCCACCGGCGCATCGTCCGCAGTCTGCGCTGACGGCGTCGGCGCAGGTTCGGGCACCGACACAGTCTCGGGCACAGATGTCGGTGCTGAAACAGATGCTGGTGCAGGCGCTGGTGCGGCAGGCGCAGATGCCGGTGTCGATACGACCGCAGGCGCGGGGTCGGCGGCCGGCTCGACCTCCTTGGTCACCACCGCCGGAGGGCGCGCGCCGCTGTAAAGGTTCATGAAATCACGGATCAATGGCTCGGGGTCCAGTTCCAGAAGTTCAGCGTACAGCTTAACGAAACCACGACCGTAGATCGGTGCAGCAATGCGGCGGAAATCCTCTTTTTCGAGTCCCTCGACCACCTGTACCAACATATGCGTGCTCTCGGCCACATCTGACGGAGTCAGCCCTTTTTGCACGCGTGCGTTGCGCAAGATCTCACCAAATGCCATCGCTCACCTCACCGTTACGTTACACCGAATCACTCCGGGCTTCCTTCCCCGGCCGCCGTATCACTATCGTCATCTGCTGCGGCAGTCTGATCCGCAAAGGGAGTATTGGAAGGGATTTCATTGTCTAAGTCAACCAAGATCTCGCGTGTGTTGGAACCGACCTGCGGTCCGACGATGCCGCGCTCCTCCAGTTTGTCCATCAATCGTGCGGCGCGCGTATAGCCGATACGCAGGCGACGTTGCAACATCGTAGTCGACGCGCGGCGTGTCATGCGGATCACCTCCAGCGCGTTGGGGATCAGTTCGTCATCAGGATCGTCGCCCCCCCCGGCCTCCACGTCTGCTATGGGTGCGCCGTCTTCTTCAATGTCATCGGCCAGAGTGTCATCAGGGTCATCCTCTTTGATCTTGTCGAGCCGTCCGATCAGCACCTGATCGTAACAGGGCTGGCAATGCGTCTTGACGAAATCGACCACACGGGAGATCTCTTCGTCGCTGACCCACGCGCCCTGCGCGCGCATGAGTTGCGACCCCTCGCGCAAGAAAAGCATATCGCCCTTACCGATCAACTCCTCGGCGCCGGGGCTATCGAGGATCGTCCGGCTGTCATTGGATTGCGAGACCTTGAAAGCGATACGTCCGGGAATATTGGCTTTGATGGTGCCGGTGATAACATCCACCGATGGCCGCTGCGTCGCCAGAATCAGATGAATGCCAACCGCACGCGAGAGCGAGGTGAGACGGCTGATAGCCGGCTCGACCTCCTTACCCACCGCCGCCATGATGTCGGCCACCTCGTCAACCACGATCACGATATACGGCAGGCGCTTCGGGGTATCTTCCTCACCTGCGTCGGCGGCACTTCCATCGTCGAACAGATCCTCCTGCTTCACCACTTGGCGGTTGTTGAAAGCCACGATGTTGCGGCAGTTGACCTTCTGAAAGAGCCGGTAGCGCTTATCCATCTCGGTGATGGCCCAGCGCAGGCCGAAAGCCACTTTCTTAG
>DUPH01000023.1 GCA_012838435.1 Lentisphaerota bacterium
AAAATCCTGCAAAATCCCTTGCGTGCAGGCGTGGCACGGGCATCCTGCCCGTGTTTCATGGGCGGGACGCCCATGTCACGAGGGGGTTTTGCAAGAGCCTCGCCCTGTTATACGCAACCACAACTTACGGCTGACCGCCTCGCAGCGTCAGCACGAGGCTCGGGTCCAACGGATAGCGCCCGAAGCGCTCGCCGTACACCGCGAGTCCTGACGCCAGTGCTTCGTCCGCCTCAATCCGTACGGTCAGGTGTCCCTCTTTTGCCGCCTGCGCCAACAGCGCTTGCGGGATCGCCACGGAGACCAGATAGCCGTAGGAGCCAGCCTCCGAAAGTGTCCCGTCCTGCTTCTGCGCCTGCCACGAAAGAATCCCGCGGTGGTCGGCTGGATCATCCGGCAGATCGACAAACCCGACCACGCGACCGCCTGCGCTCACGCGGACCGCGCCCGCATAGCGATATGTGTCGGTCATCGGATACGAGTTGGGGTTGCGGCTCGGGTCGTGCGTGCCCAAACCGCGCATGTAGTCGCCATCCATGTTGGCGGCACCCGCTGTATCCTTGCCATTCAGACGCTTGGCCGAGAGTTCCGCCATAAACACCGCACTGCTCACACCTTCGGCGCGCAGACCCGCAGGCCATGGCAACCGGTACTCGAAAAAGCCTTTGCCCGCGCCGTTGACCTTAAGTCCGTCAAACACATCCCACTGCTTCATCGACCATGCTGACGCTGTGAACGCCTTGGGCGCGACGCGCACCACCTGCACCGTCGCGCCATCGCGCATGAGGCGCGCCTGACGTGGTTGCTCGCCGTCGCGCACCGCGAAGGTGGTGAAGTTGCGCACCAAGACATGGCCGGTCACATCTTCCAGCCAAACTGCCACGACGCACACCGACGGCTCCGCAGGCAGGGTGACTTCCAGCGGATCCAGCGGACCGCACTGCCACGCCTTCACCGTCATGTCGCGCGCAGACCCGATCGGCACCACACGCTCGACACCGAACGCGTCCCAACTCCGCAACGAAGCGCGCAAGACCAAGCGCTGTCCGGCAGCAAAGCGGTCGGTCAAGGCCGAGAGATACAGCGGCACCGACACCTTGGCGCCGGGGCGCTCCTCGCGGCACAACTCTTTGCCGACGGCCACATAGAGATCGCCATGCCAGTCGCGCAACGTCATGCCCGGGACGAGTTCCTCGATGCCCGTGAATTTTTCGGAACGGTCGAACTTCCAATAGCCGTTCCACTCATTGATCACGTCGTGGTGTTCGGTGTAGAGCCAGCCGCAACACTGCGGGTGCCGACGGAAGGCATCCATCATCAGGTGGTAGTCCCAACTCCAATCCACATCGCCAGTGCTGTCTTTGTAGCCCCACACATTGCCGCACTCACTGTTCAGCAACGGCTCGCGCCCCTGCTTGCGACCGCCGATATAGTTCCATGTCGAGCCGGGGAAGGTGTTTTTGCAGACATCCTGCAACTCCTGTTCCCACTTGTATCCCGGACGGTAGGCGTGCCAACTGTTGATGTCGGTCACCACGTGATCATGATTGCAGGGCGAGTTGTCCTCCACCAAGCGGGACGGGTCCAGCGCTTTCGCGAGCTTGACCATCGAAGCGACCCACTCTTGCGTTTCAGGCAGGTAGACCGGCTTGCCCTCCTTGTTTTTGGTGCGGAGTCCCCAAGTCTCATTGAAGACCACCCAACTGAAGACACAGGGATGGTTCATATCGCGCTCGATCATACCGCGCAGCGCGACTTCGGTCTCGGCGCGCATGGGCGCATCGGGCTCGCCCCAACTGTTCGGCACGTCAGCCATGATCAGCATACCTAGACGGTCAGCCCAGTAGAGCTTACGCGGCACCTCGACCTTGATGTGGATCCGCTGCCCGTTCAGCCCGATCGACCGGCTGCGCAGAATCTCGTCGCGCATGAAGGCGTCGGTCGGGAAAGTGTAATACCCGTCCGGGTGGTAACTCTGATCCAGCGCGAGCTTGAGATAAAGCGGCTTGTTGTTGAGCGCAATGTAAGGATGCCCTAGCCCCGGCAGATCCACCACGCTGATTTTGCGCATGCCGAAGTAGGTGGCGACCGTGTCGGTCTGGCCGCCGCACGCAAGCGTGGCGGTCACCTCATACAGGTAAGGGTCTTCCAGCGACCACAGCCGCGCGTCGGCGAGCGGCACATCCAGCTCGAACGCCTGCTGCCCTTGCGGGATCTCAGCTACAGCAGGCGCGGCGCGATCGCCGGCCTTGAAGGCGAGCGTGAAACGCGCCGCCGTCGGTGCCGGTGCGCTGAGACGGCCCTTGACCCGGACACGACCAGCGTCGATGTCCGGCACGAAGTGCACGCGCTCCAGCGCCGTGGCCGGACGCGCCTCAAGATAGGCGGTCTGCCACACGCCGCGCACGTTGCCGTAACCCTGCTTGCCCGTGAGCCTGAAGCCGTGCGGCGTGTCGTCGACGCGCAACACGAGCGTCTGCTCCGCGCCCCACTTCACATGGTCGGTCAAGTCAAAGGCGAAGGGCGTATAACCCCCCTGATACACGCCGACCTGCTGGCCGTCGAGCCAGCCGGTCGTGTGCCAGTCGCTCGCGCCGACGACGAGAAAGACACGCTGGCCGCGCCATGCTTCGGGCACCTTCAGCGTACGCCGGTACCAGCCGATATCGGCCTCGTTCTTGACGCCCGACAGCGCCGATCCCCAGCCGAACGGCACGGTAATCGTGAGCGGAAACGCCGTCTTGCCTTCGGCCCATCCCTCGCCGATGCCGACGTTCGCCTTGTCAAAACGGAACCCCCACGCTCCGTTAAGGTTTTGCCATGCGGAGCGCTGGAAATCCGGGCGCGGATGTTCCGGCAGCGGAATCTCCGCCGCCGCGCACACACTCCCCGCCCCCATCATGCCAGCCACCACGCATGCCGCCAGCCCCACCCGTACCGAGGTCTTTCCCATGTCGTCTTCCTTTCAGCGAAACTCAGATCGAAACCGGCGCTTCCCAGCCCTTGCGGTAAGTCCGGCGCAGCAGACGGTCCGCCGCCTCCGAATTCGTGATGCGCAACTGCCGGGCGTCCCACGCCAACTCTGTATCCGGCACGCGGATCGCGACCGTGCCGAGCAGGATCGTCTCGGCCATGGGGCCGGTCTGCTGGAAGTGCGACTCGCACATCCCGACACCGAGCACGGCATCCAGGAAGTGGTGGTAGTGGTTGCGCGGCGGCATCTTCGGCTTGGGATGGCCGCCGAACTTGCCCTTCGGCAGCAGTACCGGCCCGGAGGTGTGCGGCAGCAGCATCGCGCCCTCGGTGCCGATCACCATGGCCGACTCGGCCGGATACTCGTTGAACCCCGCCTCGCGCGCCATAGCCTGCACATCCTCAGGCGGGAAGATCAGGCCGTCGAACCACTCCATCGTGTAGGGCTTGCCATCGCTGGCCTTGCACCCCGGGAAGGTCCAAGTGATGTGGTCACTCTGCGGCCACACGTCGGCACGCCGTGCACGGTCACCCTTCCAAGATGCCTGGACCTCCGCCTTGACGGTCAGGGGGGCGGTCGCGCCCAGATCCATGCCCTTCCACACCGCATCGAAAATGTGGCAACCGATGTCGCCGGACCAGCCGGTGCCGAAATCCTGCCACGCGCGCCACTTCGCCGGATGGTAGATTTTCGGGGCGTACTCGCGCTCAGGCGCCGTGCCCAGCCACAGGTCCCACGCCAGATGCTCGGGCGCAGACTCGCCCTTCGCAGGACGCGGCCCCAAGAGCCGGTAGTCGTCAATCGCACCAGGACGGTTGGAGCAGAGGATCACCCGCTTCACAGCACCGATGACACCTTCGCGCAACCAATGGACGCCAATGCGGTCGCCCGCACCCGAGGCGTGCTGCGTGCCGAGTTGCGTCACCACGCCCGTGCGCCGGGCCGCCTCCAAAAGTGCGCGGCATTCGGCCACATCGTGGCAAAGCGGTTTCTGGCAATAGACATGCTTGCCCGCCTGCATGGCAGACAGCGCGATCAGCGCGTGCATGTGATCAGGCACTGCGACGCTGACCGAATCAATACGGTCGCCCTCTTTCGCAAGCATCTCGCGCCAATCGGTGTAGCGGCGGGCGTCCGGCACCAACTCGGCGGCTCTGTTCAGATGGTTCTTGTCCACGTCGCAGATCGCCACGATCTCGGTACGTGCATGTGATTTATAGTTCGTCAGATCATGGTAGCCCATGCCGCCCACGCCGACGCAGGCGTGCGCGACCTTGCCGTTCGGCGAGATGCGACGCGGCTGCTGGCCAGTCGCATAGCCCGCCAAGGTGCCGACGGCCGTCGCCGCCGTGACTGAGAGAAAATGCCGCCGATTCATGTTTGTGCCCATCATTCTACCGTCCTCCTTGATCCAGCGCTCCGCGCCAGTTTTCCACTGACATTCATTTTCAACAGGATACGAAAGCTTATCATCCCCATTCGGGGGCGCTCCGTCAACCTTGATTTTGGGCTTTTCGCCAAACGCGGCACCCCAGACTTGCATAATGGACGGTCACTAGTCATAATGGAAGGCACCATTTTTTCACAAAAGGAGAGCATAATGCGTAAGAAAATTGTCGCGGGTAACTGGAAGATGAACAAGACGGCATCCGAAGCCGCCGCATTGATCGATGGAATCAAGAAAGAGGTCGCGGATGTCACGGAGGTTGATGTCGTGGTCTGCCCGCCCTTCACCAATTTGCAAGTTGCGGCCGCCGCTTGTGCGGGCTCGAACGTGAAACTCGGTGCGCAGAATGTGCACTGGGAAGCATCCGGCGCGTACACCGGCGAGATTTCAGCCGCGATGCTGAAGGATCTCGGCGTCGAGTACGTGATCATCGGCCACAGCGAGCGCCGCCAGTATTTCGGCGAGACCGACGAGACGGTCAACGCGCGCACTAAGGCCGCGCTGGCCGTAGGCCTGATTCCGATCGTCTGCGTAGGCGAGACGCTCGCCGAGCGTGACGCCGGCAACATGGAGGCCGTGGTGGTGCGTCAGGTCAAGGCCGGGCTGAACGACTTGGGCGACGACCTCGCCAAGGTCGTAATCGCTTACGAGCCCGTGTGGGCGATCGGTACTGGTCGCACCGCCACACCGGCGCAGGCGCAAGAGGTCCACGCCTTGATTCGCCTCACGTTGGCGGAAATCTCTGACGGCGACACGGCCAACGCGATCCGCATCCAGTACGGCGGCAGCATGAAGCCCGAAAACGCCAAAGAGCTGATGAGCCAGCCCGACATCGACGGCGGCCTGATCGGCGGTGCCGCGCTCAAAGCCGACTCATTCGCAGCGATTGTCAAGGCTGGGGAATAATCGGGACGGCGGTTATCGAAAGAATCGATAGATTCGAGTGAATCGAGTGAATCGATTATTTCGAATCTTTCGATTCGCTCGATTCCATCGACCCTCACCCGTTGTCCCCCCTTATCTCCCGCACGCCCCTGCACTCTGGATACCCCGTGCAGCCCCAAAACGCCTGTCCCGCGTTTTTGCCGCTTTTGGCCTTTCGTCGCGCCATGGGCTTGCCGCAGTCTGGGCATACTGGCGCACCCTGCTGTTGCGCCCGCGCCTCCACCCGAATGCCGGTCAACTTCTCGCGGAACCCACCCTCCTCTTTGAAGGTCTCACCCTGCGACTCCATCTGGCGATTGAGCATGTTGATCACCCGTGCGATCAGGATAAGTAGCGTGTTTGCCATCGTCACGTCATCGTCAGATTCGAGCCACGCCGAAAACTTCCGCTTCTGCGCCAGGATGTGTACGCAGGCGTCATGCACCACATCTTCACCGTAAGCCGTCTTATCCAGTCGCACCGCGTATACCGCTCGCGCCTCAGGCGTTTCCTTGCCCCACGGCACTATCTCCTGTTGCAGGAGCCAATTCAGGTAATCGCCCGCCAACTCCGCTAGACTCGACCGTGCCACATCGGTAAGGCGCATCTCGGTCTCTTTGGAGGTCGCCCGCCGCGCTGAGCCCGCAGCAATGTTGGCGCATCCCGAACGCGCGGCCTGCGTCATCTGATCGTACTGTCGTCCGCACGGATCGTTCGTGCGGTTCAGAAAGCGCTTGCAGAACCGCTGCGTCCCAAGTTGCACGACATTCGCCAATATCCACGAATCTAACCAGAAATACCCGCCTGTACCACCGAACATGCTCATAACCCACTCCTTTCGTTTTTCGATAGAATCGAGGGATTCGAGTGAATCGATTCCTTCGATTATTTCGATTCGCTCGATTCTTTCGACCCCGCCCTCACACTCACCCCCAGTTCCCTAAGCTGCTCCACAAAACCCGGGAATGATTCATTCAGGATCTCGGCGTGGTGCACCGTGACCGGCGCGGGCGCGGCCAGCCCGGCCAATGCGAGCGACATTGCCAAGCGGTGGTCGCCGTGCGCGTCGCACGCGCCGCCCGTCAGCGTTCCGCCCTTGATCGTGAAGCCGTCGCGGCGCTCGGCGACCTGCACTCCCAACGTCTTCAACTCGCCGCAGAGCACAGAAATGCGATCGGTCTCTTTGTAGCGCAGCTCCTCGGCGTCGTGCACCTCGGTCACGCCGGAGGCAAAACAGGCGGCCACCGCGAACACCGGGAACTCGTCGATCATCCGCACCACCGTATCCCCGCCCACGCGGACCGCCTGCAACGGTGCGGCCACCAATCGGATGTCTCCCACCGGCTCGCCCGCGACCACGCGCGGGTTCTCCACCGTGATCCGAGCACCCATCTCGCGCAGCACATCGAGAATCCCGGTGCGCGTGGGATTGACGCCAACATCGCGGACACAGAGCTCAGACCCAGGAACCAACGCTGCGGCAACCAACAGAAACGCGGCAGACGAGATATCGCCCGGCAAGGTCATGCGCAGCGGCGTGAGCGGTTGCAGCAACGGCGCGACCGTGACCGCACGGCCTTCCACCCGAATATCGGCACCCATCGCGGCCAGCATGCGTTCGGTGTGGTCGCGTGACGGCCCCGGCTCGCGCAGGGTGCTTTCTCCGTCAGCGGCCAGTGCCGCCAAGATCAGGCAGGATTTGACCTGAGCACTGGCGACAGGCAATGTCTCATCAACCGCTGTCAGCGGGTGCGACGCCGCGCGCGCCGCCAGCGTCAGCGGTGCGCAACCATCACTGCTCGTGATCGGCACCCCCATGCGCAACAACGGCGCGGTGATACGATCCATCGGACGTCG
Source organism: Lentisphaerota bacterium (assembly GCA_012838435.1). GTDB lineage: Bacteria > Verrucomicrobiota > Kiritimatiellia > RFP12 > UBA1067 > DUPH01. The sequence goes on from DUPH01000023.1 coordinate 7,200, forward strand.
GCGCAAGCCGGCCGAACCGTCGAGCGTGCAGGGGGTGCCGGCGGCGGCCAGCGCACCGGCGAGCAGACGGATCGTGGTCGCCGAATTACCGCAATCGAGCGGTGCGGCGGGCGGCGTGAAACCGCGCAGGCCGCGCCCCTGCACCGTCAGACGGGAATCATCGAGGTGCCAGACGATGCCGAGCGCATCAAGCGCGTTCAACATCGCATGCGTCACGCCGGACACCAGGAAGCGATCGATCACGCTTTCGCCTTCGGCGAGCGCGGCAAAGAGCGCGGCGCGGTGCGAGAGTGATTTATCGCCAGGCAGCAAGCACGTACCGCCCAGCGGAACATCGGCAGACAGAGTAAGATCGAACTGAGGTTGCATGTCAGCAGATTTTCCGCGATCACGCCGAGCTTTTCAATCCCAAATCCTAAATCCTAAGTGATAACTCCGCGCTCCGCGCACAGCGCGAAGCGCGGTTGCGCTCTGCGCATAAGGTTTGTTACCATTCGGCATGACTGCTAAACATGCCCCCGTACGGTTCTGCCTGGAAGTTTCACCGGCACCTTGCGTGCTTGTTCTGTTCGGTGCCACGGGTGACCTCGCGCGCCGGAAACTATTCCCCTCGCTGTTTCAGCTTCACACACGTGACCTGCTGCACGCCACTTCGCGTATTGTAGGTTGCGGTCGCACGCGCCACGATCAAGAATCTTTCCGCGCTCTGGTCGCCGAGGCCCTGCCGCCGTCGGCCTCCGCCGCCGAGCGTGACACGTTTCTAGCGCGTTTCAGCTATGTGCGGACCGACGAGACCGATCCCGACACCTTTGCGCATCTCGGGCAGCACCTCGCAGAACTGGATCGGATCGAGACTCCGGCTCCGTTCAATCATCTTTTCTATCTCGCCATCCCGCCCTCTACCTACCAGTCGATTTTCGCACGTCTCACCGCAGCGGGCTTGCTCGAAGAGTCGGGCCACAATTCGGCATGGCGTCATGTGCTGCTGGAGAAGCCGTTCGGGACAGACTCCGCCACGGCGGCGGAGTTGGACGCCTTCCTGCAGCAGCATGCGCGTGAAGAGCAGATTTTCAGGATCGACCACTATCTGGGGAAGGAAACGGTTCAAAACATCCTGATCATGCGCTTCGCAAACATCCTCTTGGAGCCGGTCTGGAACCACACCTATATCGACCATGTGCAGATCACGGTTGCGGAGGCGCTGGGCATCGAGCACCGCGCCGGTTTCTACGAGCAATCGGGATTGTTGCGCGACATGTTCCAGAACCACTTGCTGGAGATGCTCGCGTTGGTGGCGATGGAACCGCCCGCCGAGTATTCAGCCGATGCGATCCACCGCGAAAAGCTGGCGCTGATCCGCGCCATCCGTCCCTTCCCGTGTGACACGCTCGGAGATGTCATGGTGCGGGGGCAGTACGCAGCGGCAGACAACATGGCCGGATATCGCGAGGAGCCGGGGGTCGATCCGAGCTCCACGATTGAAACCTTTGCGGCCACCAAGCTGTGGATCGACACACCGCGCTGGCAGGGCGTGCCCTTTTATCTGCGCTCAGGCAAGCGTCTTACGAAAAGAACCAGCACCATCACCTTGGTCTTCAAGTGCTCACCGCATACCCTGTTCGGCACCTGCGAGCCCGACTCGCTGGTGCTCAACGTGCAACCGGATGAAGGCATGATCCTGAATTTGCAGGCCAAGCGCCCAGGACCCAAACTGTGCATGGGCGAATTGCCGCTCGCCTTCAAATACGCCGACCTCGGTGATGAATTGGACGCTCCTGACGCCTATGCGCGGTTGCTCTTGGACGCCATGCTGCACGACCACACGCTCTTCGTCCGCAATGAGACGATCGCGGCGGCCTGGCAACTCTTCACGCCGGTCCTTGAGACCTGGCGCGATCATCCAGACCGCTGCCCGTTGCATCCCTATGCCGCAGGTTCGGACGGTCCCGCGGCCGCCGCAGACCTTCTGGCCCGCGACGGTCGGGCGTGGCGTCCGGTTTAGCCTAACGCGGACAAAGCCCGCAACCCTCACCCCGTCCCTCTCTGTAATTTTAGCTAACAGATTTCAGATGGCTCACATCTGCGCACACCGCCTCCCTTGTCGCCGTGCCCCCCAGGGTCACATATTCGAATATGTGACCCTGGGGGTGGTTGTTTTTCTAACTCCCTCCCACCGGCGTGCTTGGAAGTTGCAAGTTGAGCGTTGCAAGTTGAGCGTTTTCCGCGCGTTGCGCGGAACATGGCGGCGTGAAACGCCGCCCGGTCAAGCAGACGCTTGACCCTCCCGGTGCTCTGCTCCGCGAGGAAACCTGAGGCCGCCCTTCCGCACAGCGGAAGGCGGCTCGTAGGAACACTCGCCCTCCAACCTTCGCGTCTTCGCGCCTTCGCGTGAAACAACCGAGCAGTGCTTTTACACTCATCATTGCGACCGCTGGGTGGTCGCAATAAGAGAAGTTGACCCGCGACCTACGACCCGCGACTTGCGGTCAGCACTGCCCTCAAAAAACCTCTGCGCTTCTGCGCCTCTGCGAGAGGAAACCAGAGTAGCGCAAATCTCAAATCCTTAGTGCCCTTAGTGCCTTCGTGTGGAAAACACCTTGGTCTTGGCTTGGCCGCCCTTCATCGGGAAGATGCCGGCCATCTCCGGCGCGATCGCGAAGATCACGAGGTTCTCCTTGAAGTTTTTCGCGAAGAAGGGGTAATCCCCGATGATCTTCGCCTTGACCGCCTCATCCGTGCACAACTCGGCGGTTCCCTTGTAGCGTAAATACGCGCTGCCGTCGGTCGCCGTACGTGCAATCTCGACTTTGGGGTTCTTTTGGATTTGCGCGTACATCTCCTTCTTTTTCGAGGTGACCAGCACCAGCTTGTTATCAATCACAAAGGTGTACTTGATCGGACGGACGCGCGCACCATCCTGCTCGCAGGTCGCGAGATAAAAGTGGCCGGCTTTTTCTAGGAAGCCCGCCACCTCCTGCAGAAACACATCCTGCTTATCAGCGCTCTCTTTGATCAACACGTAGCTCTTGATCTCCTCGCCCTTGCCGACCAATACGGCCAACGCCACTATCATCATCATCCATGCTCGTTTCATTTTCATCGATAACCTCCTTGTACTTACTAAACACTACCCTTCCAACTCGACTTTCTTCGCAATCGCCCGCGACACGAGAAAACGCGCTTCGCCAGCACCGATCACCAGTGAGCGCTCATGCTTGCGATTGCGGAACATCCGCACGCGGACTCCGGGATAGAGCCCCATTTCGGCGGACTTGCGGTCGTGGTTCACGCGGATGATTCCGCATTCGCCATCCTTAAGATCCATGAGACAGCGCCCGGTTGACGGCGTCGACTGGAGATTGTCGTCACGATGACTCATACGACTACCCGCTTTCCAACTGTTCGCATCAGACCATAACCGCACACCGCGGCGACGGCCACACCACCTATCCAGAGCGTCGCATGCAACGGCGCTTCCGCAAAAGTGGCAAGCTGATAGTACACCGTCGCCACCATCCACGCCAGCAGCGTCTGGTAGGTCACAGCAAAAAGCATCCAGCGCCAACCCGCCTCACGCGCCAACACGATCAACGCCGCCAGACACGGCGAATAGATCAGCACGAACAAGAGATAGGCGAAGGCGGCAGCGCGGGAATCGAAATGGTCGCGCAACGCATTGAGCAGGCCACCACAATGCACCGAGCACTCCTGCGGCCCCGCACATCCTTGCTGTTCCGCACACTCCGCTGCTACCACACCGCCACCGGACTTGTAGGCGGCGACCAGCCGTTTGGCGGCATCCTTAAGCGCTTGCCCCAGCACGAACGGGGCATCGCCATGCGCGTCTTCTTCATGCGCGTAAAGCACCTCCAGCGTTCCCACAATCGCCTCCTTGGCCATCAACCCTGCCAGCAGTCCGGCGGCGGCAGGCCAGTTTTCTTCCGACACACCCATCGGACGCAGCGTCACCGTCATGGCACGTGCGGCAGATGTACGCCATTCGTTGGCGCGTTCCGCGTCGCCGCTTATCCGGTCAAGCAATGCATTGCCAAGACTCAACAGCAATGCGATCAAGACGATCACTTGACCGGCACGTGTGAGAAAATTTTTGAGGTTGGCCCACACGTGCTCCAGACAGCCGCGCAGCGCAGGTACATGATACGGCGGAAGCTCCATCACAAAGGCCGCCGCCTCGCCCCTCAGCAAGGTGCGGTGCAACACGAGCCCCGATAAAATCGCGAGTATGCCGCCGATCAGATAGAGTGCAAAGATCACCAGATTGCCCGAACGCTGGAAAAAGGCCATTGCGAAAATCGCATAGACCGGCATCCGCGCGCCGCACGACATGAAGGGCGCGATCAGCATTGTCAGTATGCGGGCGCGCCGTTGCTCCAGCGTGCGCGTCGCCATCAAGGCCGGCACCGTACAACCGAAGCCGACCAACAGCGGGATAAACGCTTTGCCCGGCAAGCCGATGCCATTGAGAAAACGATCCATGATGAACGCCGCGCGCGCCATATAGCCCGACTCCTCCAACAATGTCAGGCAGAGGAAGATCATGCAGATCGGCGGCATGAAGGTCGCGACCGTCGTCAAGCCGGCACCGGCACCGTCGGCAAGCAGCGTGATCAAAATCTCAGGCGCGCCGCGTGCGGTCAGCCAGACCCGCGTCTGATTGATCAGCAGCGCGCTAAACACACTGTCAAAAAAATCGACCAGCGGCTGTGTCAGCCGCACGGTAAGCCAGAAGACGACGAACATCACGCCCAGAAATGCGGGGATGCCGACTGGACGGCTCAGCAACACGCGGTCGGCGATATCGGAAAAACGCCGCCGCATCTCGTCCCGGCGGCATACCACGTCGCGCGCGAGGCCGCGGATAAAGCCCAGCCGCGCATCCATCACCGCAGTCTCCGGACGCTGTCCGGTATGCCGCGCTAACCGCGCGTTCTCTTCCTCCACGATCGCGTCGAACATGCCGCCCGTCAATTCACGCGCGCACGGGTCGCGCTCCAGCAACTTGATCGCCAGCCACCGCGAATCCACACCCGCGTCATCGGCAGCCACGATCAGACACACCTGCAAGCGCCGCACCGAGGGCTCCGCTTCGCCGTACGCCACATGCGCCGCGGGCAGACGGCGTTCGGACGCGACCTCCGCCACCGCCGTGCGCAGCTCCGCCAGTCCCTCGCCGCGCGAGGCAACCATCGGCACGACCGGGCAACCCAGATGTTGCGCCAGATGCCGCGCATCCACCTTGATCCCGTGCCGCTCCGCCACATCCACCTGATTGAGCGCCACCACCAACGGCACGCGCATATCCAGCAGTTGGGAGGTAAGGTAAAGGCTGCGTTCGAGATTCGAGGCATCGACAATGTTGATGACCGCAGACGGACGGTTGCGAATCAGATAATCGCGGGCGACCCGCTCGTCCTCGGTATCCGGCGAAAAGGAGTAGATGCCCGGCAGATCGGCAATGCGGTACGCACGACCATTGAGCGTGAAATTGGCATGCGCGCTCTCAACCGTCACGCCGGTCCAATTGCCCGTGCGCTCATGCGCCCCCGTAAGCAGATTGAACAGCGTGGTCTTGCCGGCATTGGGATTGCCTACTAAAACGACGTTCAGAACGTCGTCCATATTCAATCCCCCCGCTCGCTTTTGTTAGACAAGGAAAACATGTCCGCAGAGTATACGGGGCACGGCCCTTTGAAAACAAGCGTAATCGGTAGCCAGCTGGCGTTTTGTGCAAAGTGTTGTTGACGGCGGAACAAGCGTCTGCTTGAGCGGCGGCAGTCACGCCGTCATCTTCAGGCTAAACCCGGTCGGGCACGATATAGGGTGCGCGGTAGTCGCGCGTCAGCAGTGCATTGGCCTCGGCGTCGCCCGGGAAAGTCAACGTCGCGGGATCAAAGGTCAGGGTGCGTCCCAACCGGTAGGCGATATTACCGAGATGAATCAAGGCACAGGAGTAAAATCCCTCTTGGATGCCGACGTTGAAAACTGCGGGATCGGGCTCACGAATTGCGTTGACGAAGTTCGCATAGTGGTTACCGATACCGGAACCACGTTCGCCAAGCTCGCGTTTCTCCCCCATGTAGGTTTGCCAAGACGCGACATCCTTGGCCATATAGCCCTTCGCGCCGAAAAAGAGATTGCCGGTCACGTTGCCACGGCTGGTGGCCATGTAGGTGTTGCCCTGTCCGGCACCTTTCAGCCACATCCCGTCCTCGCCGTTCGTCACCCAATGGCGCACTTCGAATTGCAGGATTTTCTTCTTATCCCCGCCCCCTTCGGGATTGGGAAACTCGAATATCGCCATCAGTACGTTCGGGGTCTCCTGCGCGTCGTCGAACATGACGTGTCCGCCCACGGCCGTGATCCGGGTCGGCAGCGTTACTCCCAATCCCCATCGGGCGATGTCCATCTCATGGACCCCTTGGTTGCCCATGTCGCCATTGCCGTATTCCCAATTCCAATGCCAGTTGTAGTGGAAACGGTTTTTGTTGAAGGGACGCTTGGGCGCGGGCCCCAGCCAGAGGTCGTAGTCGACGCCCGCCGGCACCGGCTCATCGGGAAAACGCCCGATGGTGTTGCGCCATTTGTAGCAGATCCCCTTGGCCATGTAGACCTCACCCAGCCCGCCTCCGTGCAGAAAACGCGCCATGCTCTGCGCACATGGATTGCTGCGCTGTTCGGCACCATCCTGCACCAGCACCTTGTATTTTTGGGCGGCTTCAACCAATTTGCGCCCCTCGTACACATTGTGGCAGCAAGGCTTTTCGACCGAAACATGTTTGCCGGCCTGGATCGCCCAGATCGCGGCCAGTGTATGCCAGTGGTTGGGCGTCACGATCGAAACCGCGTCAATCTCCTTGTCCTCGAGCAGCTTGCGCAGGTCCGTATAGGTCTTGGGCGCCCTCAAGTTTTTATCGGTAAAGTGGCGCTTGATGACCGGCGCGAAGAGATTGGAATCGACATCGCACAACGCCGCGACCTCGACATTCGGCAAAGCCTGATACGCCTTGATATGGCTTTGCCCCATGCCGTGAATACCGACCACCGCCACGCGCACACGATCATTCGCAGCCGCCCACGCCCGGTGCGTTCCCCACAGCAGCGCACTTCCTGTTGTCGCCATAAACTGTCTACGCGTCATATCCAGTCTCCTCAACGTTGGTGATTCACGCCTCCGCTCTCCCGCGGCACCGCACAAACGATCCTAGTAGGATTTCCGGATTCCATCCTACACGGTCCGGATCACTTCTGCAAGCACGAGAGGCAGAATACGACAATTCCCCCTTACCCGACGTGTAGAAAACTGCTAAACTACGCGAAGTGAAAAAGACGCCATTTGTTTTTTATTGGGGGATCCTGTGCGTTTTTGGGGGAATGGCTTTGGCAGCGACGCCCGAGGGCTGGGAGACGCGGCTGGATGTCGCAGAGCGTAGCGCCTTGGCGGCCATGAACCTCAAACCGGAACGCGGTGCGCTGCGCGTGCATGTGTGCAATCCGGCTGACAATAGCCGGGTCGAGATATCGTTGCGTAGCGGCGAGACCGCATACCGGCTGACGCCCAAGGACATGATCCCAGGCGGTAAGAGTGGTCGCATCACCACCTGGCCGTGTCCGACGCTGGGCACCAACCTCTGTTGGTTCACCTTGAGGCGCATTGAGGACGCCTGGTACGCCTATGTCGACCAGCAGCCGGTGTTGCGCATGCCGGAACTCTGGCCGGGCATGTTGGAACTGCAACACGCGCCCGAGAACCAGCCCCCCGAAGCGGAGCTTGACGATTACACGCAACGGCTCGGCTCCTTCGCCTTCGAGGACAACTTCCTTGTGCCGGCCGGTTCCGAGTTCCCGCCGACGTGGGAAATCATGGGCGGCATCTGGAAGCTGCACTCGGTCACCGGTTCGATCAGCGGTTCGTCTGGCGGCTATCAACTCGCGCGTCAGCCGAAGCCCGAGAAGAGCCCGAACTTCTATACGCTGGAAGGCGGCGGCACCAACGCTGTGGTACTGGCGGGCGAACCGTTCTACTGCCGCTATGTCTACCGAGCCGCAGTGCAGCATAACGTCGGTACCAACGGCATCGTCTTTCTAGCCGGTGAGTTCGGCGGATTTCTGGCTTTCACGGCGCGGACCGATCCCGCCACCGACCGCCTGATCCTCGAACTGTGGCAACAGCCAGCCGCAGCCGATGCGCCGGCTGTAGCGCTGGAGGCCGTCCAGACCGAACTCCCCGCCGGACAGTGGTTGCTGCTCGAAGTGCAGGTGATGGATGACCGCGTGATCTGCCGCGCCGACAATATCGACGTCATCCGCCGCAAAATGGCGCTGCCGCCGGGCGGTCGCTTCGGGCTCTTCGCCAACATGCCGGACGGCGAAACCACGCGTTTCGACGACGTGGCGGCCTGGTCGCATGAGGAACAACGCTTCGATTCGCCCGAGGACGTGACGTTCGCCACGCGCTACCAGACCCCCGGCGTGCAGTCGCTCCTGCGCCACACCACCACCTGGCTCTACATGCCGTCCGCCAACGGTGCCACGAACACCTGGACCTACGGCAAGCCCACCGGCGGACCGCTGCGCCAAGAGACGCTTTTCGTCGCCACTTCCGATGACTTTATCTGCGGCCTGACTGCCGGCGACGGCGAAGGCGGCACTCCGCTCTACCGCCTGACCTGCGTCCAAGCCGACGGCGCACGCACCTTCTCGCTCGAAGCCGTCACCCCGACCAACACCGTGCTGCTCGACAGCCACACCACCACCTTCGTCAGCAACCGCGTGGTGCTTGCGCTGGACGCGCTGCGTCCACACAAGCTGCGCGGCTATGCGGATGGACGCCTCGTCTGCTTCGACCGCCCTGCCCAACAGCCCGGCGGCGTGCAGGGTGTCTTCGCCAGCGCAAAATCAGACCTCTTCTTCACGGCGCCGCAGGTCTCCTCGAAGGACACCCGCATGAGCGAGCGCTTCGAAAAGAACCCGCTGTACGTCAACGATCCTTTCATGCGCCACTGGGCCTCGCCCGAAGGCCAGTGGATCACCTTCAAAGACGGCATGACGTGGTTCAAAGGCGATCTCACCGGACCAGTCAAGATCCGCCTGCCCATAGTCAACGGCATGGAACTGCATCTCGGCATCCGCGAAGACTCCTCGAACGGTACCTGCCGCGTGAGTGTTAAAGACGACCTCATCAGCGTCTTCACCCCGGAAAGCGGTACCAACGCCGCATTTACCGTGACGGCCGAGCAAGTGCCGGAGATCGCCTTTGATAAAAATAAGATACGTCTCTTTACGCTGGGCATTGAGGACTACCTTGTCTGGTTGGGTGGCGACGATATCCTGCTCGCCCGCACCCACCTCACCACGCCGCTCTCAGGACGCAAGATGCGCATCGCCGGCATGACGCTTGAGAACCTCAGCCACACGCTGGTGAAGCGCGACAACGTCTTCGACACGCTCTTCACCGAATCGCTCTTCAACTGGACGCTGAACGGCGGCCGTTGGGAGGTCATCAACCGCTTTTATTGCGAGCCGACCTGGTCGCACATGAACGGCGAAAGCGCCGACTCCCTAGCCGCGCTTTGGTCCAAATATGTCTTCAGCGGCGACTTCAGCATCGAGTTCTACGCCGGCATGCGCATGGGCTGGTATGCGCGCCCCGGCGACCTCAACCTGACCGTCATGAGTCGCGAAAACTCCACCAGCGACGGTTACACAGCAATCGCCACGGGATGGGACCCCGACCATTCGCAACTCTATTCGCGCCTGCTGCGCAATGGCGAGGCGATGGCCATCTCCACCAAGTACCTCGTGCCGCGTTCACGCGCCGGTCTGGCGCGGCAAGGCTACCAGCCGTTGGTCGCCGCCGGCCGTGACATCCACGGCGCCTGGTACGGCATGCAACTCCGCCGCATCGGCAAGAACCTGCAATACATCTACGACAACGAAGAGGTCTTCAACGTCGATGATCCCGAGCCGCTGCAGGAAGGCTCGCTCGGCATCTGGACCTACCGCAACTCGATGATGGTCGCGCGCATCAAGATCGCCGCCGAGTCGATCCGTCCGCGTCCCTTTGCCTTCTACACGATCCCCGCCGGCCAGCCACCCGCACCGGAACCGCCGCCGCCCGCCGACTCCGGTGTGCGCGTCAACGGCCGCGTGGTCCAACCGCTCGCTCCGGATTTCTGGCATGCATTCGACACCGTGAGCCACCCCAGCGTGCGCTTCCGCAACCTCGATACCGCCCACCCCGAAATGCATGTGATCTCAATCCTCGGCGGTGGCACTTTCCTGGTGCGGTGTGACCTGCCCCCGGCCCAGCCCGACAAATTGCTGGGCTGGCGTTTCGAAATCGCGCGCCACCCGCAGGCCCTGGTCAACTTCGAGTTCTCGACCGTCAAACCCGACGGCAAGGGCGGCTTCACCACGGTTCAAGAGTGGACCTATGTGCTTTCGGGGACCGACGAGACGCGCGGCCCGCGCCAGATCATCGGCAAGCTCGACGAACTGCCTCCGTCGGAGGGCACCAACCTTGTCTGGACACCGGTCGAGATCTGGGTCCCCTCCGAAGTCATCCGCGCCAATCAGGCGGTGCAACTCGAAGGCTTCGGCAACCTCCAGCCCAGCGACGTGCAGATGGGCCTCAAGGGCAATCCGCCCCATGCGTGGTACGCCGTGCGCGCCTTCCGCGAAATCCACCGCGGCACACCGGAACTCTCGGCCCCGCCCGAAAAGCGTAACGAAATCGCCGCGCTCGCAAAGATCGTCAACGGCCTGCGCCCCGGCGAGTTGCAGATGGTGGAGGTGCCCGCCGCGCTCGATCCCCGCAAGCCTGTGATCGAATGGGCGGTGCCGGAACTGGCGAACTTCGGCCTGCGCGCCGAAGCCGACTCCGCCATCCCCGGCTCGATTCTGGTCACGCCGGTTCACCCCTGGCCCTCACCCATGCTACCGCCCAAACGCGCTCTGGCCGACGCCCAGCCCGCCCCCTTCGCGGCTGAAGGCAACTGTATCCGCGTGCTCGTGCCATTCGAAACGCTCCAGCCCAACCGCATGACGCTGGCGCTCGAACTCTCCGACGGCCGCATCTTCCGACAGGTCGTGCCAATGCGCACCACTGAAGGACTCAACCATCCGCCGGTCCTGCTGAGTCTCACCCTGCCCGAGGGCGGCATCGAGACCTTCGAGGCGCGCCCCGGCGACGCCACGCCCTACCAGACCAGGGCCATCGCCTCAATCGACAACACCGACCCCCAGCGCGGCGGTGTGCTCAAGTTCCAGAACGCCGGTGTCTACGGTCGCCGATTGGACGGCCTGCTGGTCAAGTCATTCAATCCGGTCGCCACGCCCCTCATCCAGTTCCGCTACAAAGGCGACCCCATGGCGATCGTCTCGCTGGCCTTGGGATCATCCGCCTTCACCTTCTCCGAAGTCTACAACACCCACGTGCGCTTCGGCGGCGGCGCGGCGGCGCCCATGGACAACACCTGGCGCGTGTGGACCGGCATCCCGACCGACAGCGGCGGCCGGCTTCCGCTCGCGGAGCGTACCAAGGTACCGCCCGCGCCCCTGCGCTTCGCTTCGCGCAAAGACCGCGACCAGACCGGCCTGCACAGCACGCTCTACATCGACGACATCGCCTGCGGCCCGGCCGTCGGCCCCAACCGCCCCTTCGCCTTCAAGGCCGACTACGCCGATCCCGACACCGTCGCTGAAGTCGTCTACGCAATCGCGCAGGGCCCCGTCGCCTTTGACAACCGCCCCGAAGCGGAGCGCGCCGCCGTCACTTGGCTACCCGCCAAAAACGGCGCGGTGATCGAACCCGACATCTCCAAAATCCCCGATGGCATCCACCACCTGCTGGTGCGTGCGCGCGACGGAAAATCACTCTGGTCGCACCCCGCTGACCTGCCCTTCATGCTCGACCGCGCGCAACCGCAGGTCACGCATGCGATCAACGCCGTCGACAAATACAACGGCAGCAGCCTCACGCTCTCGCTGACCGACCCCGTCTCGCCGCCGGTGCCCAACACCATCCGCCTGACCTGCCTGGGAACGCCGCTTGATATCGCCACCGACAACGGTTTCTGCGCCATCGGGCACGGCACGCTTTCCTATGAATTTGACTGGATCTGGCTGCTGCGCAAGCAACTCGCTAGCGCCAAGCACGGCGACGTCTTGCCGATCACCGTCGACGGCATCACCGACGCCGCCGGTAACGGCGCGCCGCCGCTGCGCATCGACATCAAGCTGGACTTGGAATCCGACAAGCGCCCGCCCACCGTGTTCCCCGCGCCGCCCACCAAAAACATCCTCTGGATGCAGCCGACACTCACCGCGCTGGAGCCCCTCTTCCCGGCTAACCGCAACCTCACCGCTGCTACCGTGGCCACGCCGGACGGCCATGTGCTCGAAATCGCGCCCAACGGCGAAAGAAACTCCTTTATCCAACACGCCTTCTCTCCGGCCTGGGATCCGGACAAACACCCGTGGATCGCTGTGTCGTTCCGGATGCTCGACATCCCGGAGGGGCTGCGCCCCTTCACGCTCTCCTTCAACACCGGCCCACGCCGTCCGCGCGGCATCAAAGACGCCCATACACTCGACCTGACCAACACCAATCATCTCACCTACGTGATCGGTGCGACGTCTTGCACCACCGGCGTCTGGCACGATATCCTGATCAACGCGCGCGACTTCCTGCGCGACGAGACCGAAGAACACAAAGACACGCCGGACCTGACCTACCTTTCGCTCTTCTTCCCGCCCCGTGCCAAAGGCGGCAAGATTCAGATCCGCTCGTTCGCCATTCTGGCTCCTTGGACCTCGGACCACCTGATCCCGCTTAAGGCCTACGACCTGAGCAGTGTCAAGGGGCTCGTCTGGCAAGGCGGCGAAGCCGAGCAGACCGGCATTCGCCCCGCTAATCTCGAACGCCCCCAAAACGATCCTCACTGGTTCCGCTTCCGGATCAGCGACCGGCGCGGCAATCTTACCGATACTTGGATGATCCCGATTCCACCGGGCTCCGAAAACACCAAACCCACACTCGCCGGTCTCGAACCGGTCAGTTATTAGTTGTTAGTTATTCACTGTTAACTCTTAGTTATTAACTCCTATGACACGCATCATCATTCCCCAATTCGATGTCAACCTCGTCGATGTCACCGTCACCCACTGGCGCAAACAGCCGGGCGAACGTGTGGAAACCGGCGAGTGCCTGGCTGAACTCACGACCGACAAGGCCGTCTATGAACTCGAGTCCCCCGCCGCCGGCACTCTGCTCGCCGTCTACGCGACCGAGAAGAGCGTCGTGCCCACCGGCTTCATTGTCGGCCTGATCGGCGAGCCCGGCGAGGAAGACCCCGCAATCGCCGCCGACAACGAGGCTCTGATGACCGCCTACCGCGGTCCCGCCGCCGCACCGACCCCGGTGCGCGACCGTCCGGCGCGCGTACGCGCCACGCCGCGCGTGCGCCGCATCGCGCAGGAGAAGGGACTCGACCTCGCCGAGATCCAAGCCGCGACCGGCGCCGAGATCATCGACGAAACCGTTCTTGAAACCTACCTCGCCTCCCGCTCATAACACCATGCGCACCGCTCTCGTCACAGGTTCCGGCAAAGGCATCGGACGCGCCATCGCCCTCGCGCTGGCGCGCGACGGCTTCCGCGTGGCCGTCCACTACCGCTCATCGCAAGCCGACGCGCAGGCCACCGTCGCCGCCATCCGCGCGGATGGCGGCGAGGCCGAACTGTTCGCGGCCGATCTGGCGGATGCGGCGCAGGCCGCAGAACTTGTCAAGGCGGTTGAGCTGCAATGCGGCCCGATTCACACGCTGGTTTGCAATGCAGGAATTATCAAAAGCCAGTTGCTGGCGTTCACGACCCATGAAGAGTGGCGTGAGGTCATGGCCGCCAACCTCGATGCCGCCTTCCTGCTCACCAAGGCAGTCGCGCGTCCGATGGCACGCCGCAAGGCCGGGCGCATCATCTACATCTCCTCCGCCGCCGGCCTGATGGGCGACCTGATGCGCGCCGCCTACAGCGCCTCCAAGGCCGGCCTGCTCGGGCTCGCCAAAACCGCCGCGCGCGAACTGGCCGCTTCCAACGTCACAGTCAACGCCGTCGCGCCCGGCATCATCACCACCGACATGACCGCCGACATCCCCGAAACCCGCCGCGTCAAACAGCTTGATGCCATCCCGCTCGCCCGCTTCGGCACCCCCGAAGAGGTCGCCGGTTGCGTCAGCTTCCTGGCTTCCGACGCCGCAGGCTGGATCACCGGCCAAACCCTCTGCGTCGACGGCGGTCTTTACATGAAAGGTTGAGCGTTTTTTCTCACACAAAGGCACGAAGAATTTGGGATTTGAGATTTGCGCTGCTCGGATTTTTTATCCACAGATGGGCACAGATTACGCAGATTTTTGGGGGATGGCACTGCTCGGGTTTTGGGGACCGCCAAGGTGCCAAGAACGCCAAGACGCGCCCTTGATTTTTCATGAAGTTTCATGTGTTTCATGGTTCCAATTGAAAGTTAAGCGTTGGGCGTTCAGCGTTCAGCGTTCGGCGTTTTTTCTCTTTGTCCTTGCATCCTCCCGCCCCCCGGTCTTACCATTCTCATGTACTCTTCCCCGATATTGTTTCGTCGAAAGGACGATCATGAACCCCACCGCATCACGCCTCACACGCTCGCCCCGCTTCCCGCGCCTCTGCACTTTGGCGCTTGTGTGCCTCGTGCTGCTCCTTCCTCTCGTCCTGCCCGCCGCCACCGAAGGCCCCTACACTTATACCGTCACCAACGGCCAAGCCACCATCACCGATTTCGACAACAACTACTCCGGCGACTTGTCCATCACCAACGAACTCGGCGGTTGTCCAGTTACCACCATCGGCGACAGAGCCTTCTACAAGCGCACCAACCTCACCTCGGTCAGCGTCCCTGACGATGTTACATCCATCGGCATCGCCACCTTTTACGGGTGCTCGTCTCTCGCTTCCATCACCATCCCCGGCAGCATCACCAACATTGGAGACTATGCTTTCGGCGGCTGTTCAGCCCTTACATCCATTACCGTTTCAGAAAACAATCTTAATTACGCCAGCAACAACGGTATCCTTTTCAACAAAACCCTCTCGACACTGATTACGTGTCCCAGAGGAGTCTCCGGGCATGTCACGATCCCCGACGGCGTCACGTCCATTGGCGACTTCGCCTTCTTCGGATGCCCCGCACTCACTTCCGTCACCATCCC
>DUPH01000207.1 GCA_012838435.1 Lentisphaerota bacterium
CCGAGAGCTTGATGCGCTGCGCTTCGCCGCCTGATAGCGTGGTCGATGGCTGGCCGAGACGCACGTAGCCGAGTCCGACCTCCGAGAGCGTGCGCAGCTTGTTGGCGATCTTGGGCAGCGGCGCGAAGAAATCCAGAGCGTCATTCACCGTCATGTCGAGCACCTCGGCGATGGTCTTGCCGCCGTACCGCACGCTCAGCGTCTCTTTGTTGTAGCGTAGGCCGTTACACTGCTCGCACGGCACATAAATGTCCGGCAGGAAGTGCATCTCCAGGCGGCGCACGCCGTCGCCTTTGCACACTTCGCAACGTCCGCCCTTGACGTTGAAGCTAAAACGTCCC
The DNA here is from genome assembly GCA_012838435.1 of Lentisphaerota bacterium. GTDB lineage: Bacteria > Verrucomicrobiota > Kiritimatiellia > RFP12 > UBA1067 > DUPH01. The sequence continues at coordinate 342 of DUPH01000207.1, forward strand.
GACCCGTAACCGCGCACTTTGGCGGCGGGCGTGGCGGCGAACAGTTCGCGGATCGGCGTGAAGGCACCGGTGTAGGTGACAGGATTGCTACGCGGTGTACGTCCGATCGGGCTCTGGTCGATCTCGATGACCTTGTCGAGTTGCTCGATGCCAGTGATCTTCTTGAAAGCGCCGGGCCGTTCTTTGGAATCGTAGAAGTGGCGGAAGAGATGCCGCTTGAGGATGTCGCTCACCAACGTGGACTTGCCTGAACCGGAGACGCCGGTCACGCAGACCAGACAGCCGAGCGGGATTTCGACATCGATGTTCTTGAGATTGTTTTCGGAAGCGCCCGTGATTTTGAGGCGCGCCTTGCCCGGCTTGACGCGCGTTGCGGGCACCTCGATACGCGTCCGTCCGGAGAGATAGGCTGCGGTCTGCGAACGCTCGCATGCCAGCAGTCCCGCCAGTTCGCCTTGATACACCACCTCGCCGCCCTCGCGCCCGGCACCGGGCCCCATGTCCACGATGTAGTCCGCCGAGCGGATCATCTCTTCGTCATGCTCGACGATCAACACGGTGTTGCCGCGCTGCTGGAGTTGGCGCAGCATGGCGATCAACCGTTCGTTGTCGCGCGGGTGCAGGCCGATGGTCGGCTCGTCCAGCACATAGAGCACGCCAACCAGACCGGAGCCGATCTGCGTCGCCAGCCGGATGCGCTGCATCTCGCCGCCCGAAAGGGTCGAGCTTTCGCGGTCGAGCGTGAGGTAATCAAGTCCTACATCGTTCAGGAACTGCAAGCGTCGGCGGATCTCCTTCAGCACCTCGCCCACGGCCGCCGCATCGGTGGGGGTGAGCGCAAGCGTTTCGAAAAAGGCCAGGCTCTGCTTGACCGTCATGGCCATGACTTCCACGATCGAACGATCCGCCACGGTGCAGGCGCGCGCCTCTGCTCGCAATCGTACGCCATGGCATTCAGGACAGATCTGGCGGCTCATGTAGCGCCGCAACTTCTCGCGCACCTCGTCGAATTCCGACTCGCTGTAGCGCCGCGCCAGACTCGGCAGCACGCCTTCAAAGGGCTTCTCAGTTTTACGCCACGCGCCGCGCATCCAGAAGCGCAGCGTGACCGGCTCATCGCCCGAGCCGTGCAACAGCACCTGACGGAACGACTCCGGCAGCTCGTTGTAGGGCGTGTCCATGTCGATCTCGTAGGCCGCGGCCACCGCCTTGAGCAGATGCTTGTAGTACACCACCATGCGGAAGCCGCCGTGCCGCCAGGCATGGATCGCGCCATCGGCCAGCGACAGCGTCTTGTCGGGCACCACGAGGTCCTCGTCAAAGATCAACTGCGCACCGAGGCCCGCGCAGGTCGGACAGGCACCGAACGGGTTGTTGAAAGAAAACGAGCGCGGTTTCAGTTCTTCAAAGCTGATCGCACAATCTGGACAGGCGTTCTTTTCGGAAAAGAGTTCTTCGCGCGCCTCGCCTTCTGGGGGCATGCTCTGCACAAGGATCAGGCCCTCGCTCTGCTTGAGCGCCAGCTCGACCGAATCGGTCAGGCGCCGCCGTACGTCCTCCCCGGCGACCAGCCGATCCACCACCGCCTCGATGGTGTGCTTTTTGTTTTTGTCGAGGCGCGGGACATCTTCGAGCGCCAGCATCTCGCCGTTGACGCGCACGCGTACAAACCCTTGGCGGCGGATCGACTCAAACACCTCTTCGTGGCGTCCCTTGCGCCCGCGCACCAGCGGCGCGAGCACCACCAGCCGGGTGCCGGCAGGCTGCGCCAGCAGGTGGTCGACGATCTGCTCCGCGCTCTGTCGTTGTACCGGCTTGCCGCAGCGCGGGCAATGCGCATGGCCGATGCTACCGTAGAGCAGGCGCAGGTAGTCGTGGATTTCGGTCACAGTCGCCACGATCGAGCGCGGATTCCCGCCCGATGTACGCTGCTCGATCGAGATCGCGGGCGAAAGCCCTTCAATGTGGTCGACCTCCGGCTTCTGCATCTGGTCGAGAAACTGCCGCGCGTAGGCGGAGAGGCTCTCGACATAGCGCCGCTGGCCTTCGGCGTACAGGGTATCGAAGGCGAGCGACGACTTGCCGGAACCGCTGAGGCCGGTCACCACGGTCAATGAATGGCGCGGGATGCGCACGTCAACGTTCTTCAGATTGTGCTGACGTGCGCCGGTAATGATGATGTCTGACATAGCCTAACGCGGGCAGAGCCCGCAATCCAAGTTACTCGTCATCATCATCCGGATCGGCGATGCTGACCGATACCAACGTCGCATCCTCAGCGAGGTTTACGAGGCGGACGCCCTTGGCGGCACGGCCGATGATCCGAACCTCATTGACCGGCGAGCGCACCATCATGCCGTTGGAGGCGATGGCGATGAAGGACTGGTCTTCGCGCACAGCGTGCGCGGCCACGACCCTGCCGTTGCGTTCGTCGACGCCCTTGATCGCGATGACGCCGCCGCCGCCGCGGTGTTGCGCCGAGAAGTCGCTGAACTCGGTACGCTTACCGTAACCGTTCTCGGTGGCGATCAGCAGCGTTTCCTGGTCGTTCACGATGTCGAAACTGCGCACAACGTCGCCCGGTGCCAAGCGGATGCCGCGCACGCCCGCTGAGGCGCGTCCCATGCAACGCACGCTTGTCTCGCGTTCGGTGCCGTCCGCATCGGTGCGTTTGAACGAGACCGGGAAGCGGATGGCCTTGCCGTCGGCCGTGACCAGCAGGATATGGTCGTTCTCATTAACCAGCCGCACCTGAATCAGGCGGTCACTGGCGGTCTGCTCGTCCGACTCATCCTGCGTGTCAGCGTCGGTATCGACGGTGCCAGCGTCAGCCGCTTCATCGTCGGCATCGCCCGGCATATCCTTGAACTTGATCGCGATGATGCCCTTGCGGTTGACGTTACGGAAATCGGCGAGCGCGGTGCGCTTGACGATCCCGTTTTCGGTGGCGAAGAAGACATCCTCGCCGGTATCGAAAGAGCGGATGGGCAACAGAGCCACGACCGATTCGCCTTCGCGCAATTCGAGCAAGTTCACGATGGGCTTGCCGAACGAGGTACGGGGCGCTTCGGGAATCTCGTAGGCATCCTTCTTGAAGACGCGGCCCTGGCTGGTGAAGAGCAACAGCGTGTCGTGCGTCTCCGCCACGAAAACCGTGGTGATGAAATCCTCCTCCTTGATCGCCGCGCCGGTGATCCCCCTGCCGCCGCGCCGCTGTTCGCGGTACGTGGTGAGCGGAACGCGCTTGACATAACCGCGCTGGCTTAACGTGATGACACACGGCTCATCGGCAATCAAGTCCTTGATGTCGACCTCACCCTCCATCGGCACGATGTCGGTGCGGCGCACATCGCCGCGCTTGCCGGAGAGAACGTACTTGGCCTTGAGGTCGGCCAGATCGTCTTTGATCAGGCCATAGATTTTGTCGGGCGACG
>DUPH01000208.1 GCA_012838435.1 Lentisphaerota bacterium
GGCGAAGCCGCCGCCGCGCTGGTTCTCGAACACGCCGACACCGCCAAGGTGCGCGGCGTCCGTCCGCTCGGTCAACTGCTGGGCTGCGGCCTTGCGCCGACGACCGATGAGGCGCTTCAGACGGCGTTGACCCAAGCGGGGCAGACGCCGGACACATTGCACACCGTTTATGTCAACACCGCCGCCCGCGACACGGCGGTGCGGCTCCTGCCCGGCCTGTCCATCAAAGAACCGGCGCTCCTGTGCGGCGATGTCCAAGGTGCGACCTCAGCCCTGCATCTGGTTCTCGCGCTATTGGCCCGGCCAACGAAGCCCGTGCTCGTCCTCACAGCCGAACCCGGCGCATGCGTTGCGCTGATCGCATCGTGCGCGGCTTAATGTCAGGCTTTGGCATCGGGTTTCAGAAGGGCAGAACTGAACGTTCTGTCGTGTTCTACGGTGGTGATAGGTAATGATGCGCTTTCGTATAAAACCAGTCTTGATAGTCGCAGGCGCTATGGCGGCATCCCTTGTGGCGTTGTTCTCTCTGATCTCCTGCATTGAGTGGGCGTACATAAAATGGGAAGAGACTTTTGACATAGAGTTTGACTTAAATTTATGGAATCAAGGTAGCCGCGAACGACTGTACTCTGAATTTGCAACACAGATTGACGCTCCTCGCATCAAAATGTGTCGCGACATCATCGCGAAAAAATTTTTGCTGGGAAAGACAAAAGCAGAGATCGTTGATCTGCTCGGCCAACCAGACAATTATCCATTCAGAGAACCTTGGGGATTCAATTATTGGGTCGGTCTACAAAGGGGACCAATGAAAATGGACTCTGCATGGTTGGCAATAAGGTTTGATGACACACATCATGCCGTTGAAGTTAAAATGAAACAAGACTGAGAACGCCCAGCACACGGTTCACGGCCCGTACACCGGCTCCAGGACAAAACCATATTGATAGACACGACCGGCGGGGAGCTGGTGTTCGGGCCAGGGGCGCGCGCCCCAACTGTTCTCGCCCGCGAGTCCCATCTGCCCGTAGTCGAGTCGCAGCACCCGGTTGCCGCAACGGCTGAGTTCCCACGGATGTTTGCGCGTTTCAAGCTCTTCCGTTGTGTAAGGCAGGAGACTGAAGTTGAGCTTGGGATCGCCCCACACCCGGATGCCTCTGCCCGATGCGTCGGTGAAGGTCGCCCAGAAGACTTCCGTGCGGTTGCCGGTTTCCTGCGGCTCGACATAGGGGAAGAAGAGGTCGTCAGCCGGAAGCTCGTAACGACCGAAAAAGGCTGAGTCGCGGCGATCCGTATAGCTCTCGTGAGGCCCGCGCCCCAACCAAGCCACGCGGTCATAAGCAGCCGGAATCTGCGCGGTCATGCCGATCCGCGGCAGCGCCGACAGCCCCTCGCCCTTGGGCTCGATCTGAAACGCCACGCGGATCTGTCCGGCGTTGGTGAAGGTGTAGATCAGCGTGCCGACCGTCTCGCCTGCGGCGGGGTAGGCGAGTGACACCAGCACGCGCCAGTTGCCGTCGACTTCGCACCGGACCGTGACTTCGCTTACCTTGCGGCCTGCGGCTGCTTCGCGCCACACCGCATGACGCGCCGCCATGTTGTTGCCGCGATCGTTATCGGTCGGCGCGCGCCAAAAGTCTGGCGCCAACGGCGTCAGGAGTTGCTCGACGTCGTCGACCTTCCAGGATTCAATCGCGCCGCTTGTCTTGTTGATGCGCACGCTGAAGCCGTCGCCGGTTGCCGTGACCGCCGTTTTGCTCTCATCAAGCTGGACGACCGCACGGCCCGCGACATTCGCGAACGGCGCGGGATGCGGATCGGCCGGCACGACAACTTGGTCACGGGCGACCACATGGCCTTTTTCGGCCCAGATGCTCGCGCGGGTTGTGGCGAAGCTGAAGTTCCATGTGCTGACGCGCGCCGCATAGGTGGGGCGGCGTACCATCGAAAGCGGCAGTTCGACTGTGCGGCTACCCTGCGGCGGCACGTCCAGCGCTTTGAGGCGGCCCTTCGCCACCACCTCGCCGTTCTCCTCGTAGGTCCAGCGGGCATCGAAGCCGCTCAAGTCTGTGAAAAGGTGGCGGTTGCGAATCAGGAAAAGACCGCGCGACACATCGACCGCCTCGACCGCGATCGGCTGATAGCAGTACCGCATCTCCGCGAACTGCGGTGACGGACGGCGATCAGACTGCACCAGCCCGTTGCAGTTGAAGTTGTCGTCGTTGGGGAAATCGCCGTAGTCGCCGCCGTAAGCCCAGAAGGTCGTTGGGCCGTCATGGCGCAGGCGTTCGGAGGGGATCGGGTGGCGTAGCGCTTGATCCACGAAGTCCCAGATGAAGCCGCCCTGCAAATTGGGGTAGGTGCGGATCACGCGCCAATAGTCGGCCAGATTGCCCGACGAGTTGCCCATCGCATGCGAGTATTCACAGAGGATGAAGGGGATGGTCGTATCGTTGCGACGCCCGTACGCCTCGATGTCGCGCACACGGGCGTACATGGTGTCGACGAAATCGTGCGGCCCGTTGCGCTGGTTCTGGATCATACGGCTCGGATCGCGCGTCTTGATCCAACGGTAGGCCTGCTCGAAGAAATCGGAGTCGACGTTATTCTCGTTGCCGAGCGACCAGAAGAGGATCGAGGGATGGTTCTTGTCGCGCTCGACCATGCCGATCTCGCGGTCCATCGCGGCGTCGCGGAAGCAGGGGTCGCAGACCGGATTGCGCGCATTGCTGAGACCGTGCGTCTCAAGGTTGGCCTCGTCCATCACATAGAGCCCGTACTCGTCACACAGGTCATACCAGCGCGGATCGTTGGGATAGTGACTGGTGCGCACGGCGTTGATGTTGTTGCGCTTCATCAACA
>DUPH01000209.1 GCA_012838435.1 Lentisphaerota bacterium
ATCGACACTTTTACGGCCAACGGCTACGAGTTGGCGCAGATCAGTCGAGGCGGCGACGGCGAATGCCCGATCTGCGCAGCGTGGGAAGGGCGTATCATCCAGATGGCCGGAAAATCGAAACGCTGGCCGACGTATGCCGAGGCGCGCGCGGCGGGCATGTTCCATCCCAACTGCGTCCATCGGCTGCTTCCCGTGGACAGCCTGGTGGACGCAGACGAGATCGAGCAGCAGGGGCGGATCACCAAGCCGACGGCCGACCAAATGGCAGACCCGGAGTTCATGCAGGCGCAGCACGACCAGATCGACGAGGCGCGATACATGGCCACAGGATTGACGGAAGAGGACGCCAGACGCGCCGTGACCGCCGACCGGCTGGAGAAGGCAATCAGAAGCGGGACATTTTCCGACGCAGCAGCAGAGGCAGCACGCATGCTTTCGCCGGAGCAGCTCGACATGATCAGAGAGCGCGGCATCCCGAAGTTTGAACAGGCGCGAAACAACGAGCAGCCGGGGACAAAATTTCAAGGCCGGCTTTTGACACCGCGCAACCCAAACGCCGACGACATTTTGCGGGTGCTCGGGCTGCCCAAGAGCGGGGGCGACACATCTCCGAAGCCGACACCGAAACCCCCTCCAAGCCTGAAACGCCTGGAGGGGAAGATCGGCGACTGGAAATCGTTGGGACTCGAAAAAGGGGAGTCCATGAAGGCCGACAACCGCGAGCCGCTCGTATCGGCAAAAGATGCCAGAGCGCGCATCGCCGCCGGTGAGAGTGTCGAGAATCCGATCGGGGAAACGTTGGCGTTTGACACCGTGACGCTCAAGCACTTGCTGAAATCAGACAGGAAGCCAAGCGATGTCCAGAAACGTTTGGCCGAGATGGATCAAGCGAAGGCGACGGTGGCGGCTCCGCATGAAATCTGGAAAGACCCGAAGACGGGGCGCAAGAAGTACATCCGTTTCGTCAAGGGCAGCGGCGGCAACATAGTCGTCAATGTCGTGGATCACAAGGGCAGGCATATCTATAGCTGGCACACGAACGAGCGCAGCCTGAACCATTGGAGAAAAGGGACGCTGGTCTACGTCAGGTAAAAAAATGGCGGGCCCCCTTTCAAGGTCCCGCCTGAAGGTTAGACTCGCGCCCCCTTCCATGGACACGGGGGACTGTGCCGCCCCCCCCAGCAACATCCGGTCGCAGCCTGGCACGGCTACCGGATCGCCCCTTACGGGTAGTCGGAGACTTTCCCGTAGCAGTGTTAAGATAGCATTTATCCGGCCTTTGTGTCAACCGCTGATTTTGACAAATTCCGCCCCGCGTTCCGCCCCCTTGATTTTGACGCGCCGGCCATAGTTGCACACTGTACACGCCGACACTCGCATGTCGTGTTGATTCCTTCACTAGCCTCCCCCGTCTGACCACAGGCGGGGGAGGTTTTTGTTTTACCGTATGGCCATAGCTATGGACGTGATCGTAACAGGGACAGAGGAACTGCTCGCCGCATTAGACAAGTTGCCTGCGACAGCCCGGGCTGCGGCCGTACGCGGAATCACGCGAGCCACTACGCTCGTGTGGCGCGAATCGGTGAAGAACGCGCCGAGATCGCCGACGGCGGCGCAGAAGGCCAGATTCACGCGCAAGACGCGCCGCGACACATCGGCAAGACGAAAGGCAACGGCGCACACACGCGCGAAACCGGGCGGTCTGGAACGCTCAATTTCGATGGACGTGAACGCATCCGCAATCGCGGGTGCGGTGTTCGTGGCTCGGAACGCGGAGGCCGGAAAGTACGCCAAGCGTATCCACGATGAAAAGGGGGCTTCGTGGCAGAACAGAGGCCCGGGAACAATCGCCAAGGGTCCGCGAGCAGACGAACTGTTCATCTCCCGTGCGCTTGAAGATAACCGCCCGAAGATCGACGCGATCATGGCGGAAGAAATGCGGAAGGTGGACCTATGATTGACCCGGCATCATTCGAGACGGCATGGACAGAGGCGGAGCGGCGCGCGTTCGAGGTGCTTATTGCAGCCGCAGGCGGCACTGAAAACCGCGACGCATTTCTCGGGCGCAACCCCGGCATCCTGAACGCCTGGCATTTTACGAGCCTCGACGTGACCAACATCGGCGAGAGCGTGCTGCTCGCCCGCGACCTCCCGTCCCTCGGCATCCCCTACTACGCCGAGTGCGCGTACCTGAACCGCGACCGCTGCCAGGAGTGGGCGATGCGCGTGATCGCCGGACTGCCGCTGGTGCAGGATGAAATGTCGAACATCGCCTTGTTCCGGATCAACGGGATCGGCGGGATCGACCATATCACCGTGGACGTGCCGAACGAGAAGCAGCCGGTTGACGTGTGGGGCCTGCGCTTGACGTTCGATCTCGTGTTCGCTACCGGCGGCAAGCAGAACGCCGTCACGGCCACGGCTTGACGGCGCGGCCATAGGAAAGGAGAAAACCTATGACCACAA
>DUPH01000210.1 GCA_012838435.1 Lentisphaerota bacterium
ACCAGTTCGTTCTCGAAGCTGCCATACACGGCGCTATGGATCACGGTCTTGCCGGCGCGGGGCCGCGCGTAACGGGTACAGAGTGATGACAACGCACGTATCGCGGTCTCGCTCTGCGGGGTCTTTTTGATTACGGTTAGTAGCGCGGGAATCTCCTTGTCGCTGCCGAGGTCGCCCAATCCTCTGACGGCGGCGTCGAGAACCTTCGCATCGCCGTCGTTGGTGAGCTTGACCAGCGCCGGGACAGCCACTGCCATGCGGCGGCGCATCGCCATGTCAATGCCGGCCAGCCGCGTTGCGGCATCGCCGTCAGCCATCATGCCCAGCACAGCGTCATCAGCCGCCTTGCCGGCAAATCCCATGATCTCATTCTTGGCGGCGTTAGCGATCGTACCGTCAGCATGCTTGGCCAGTGCCATCAGCGGCGGCAGAGCGGCCGGGTCATCAAGGGTGGCCAACGCGGCAGCGGCGGCCAGACGGTTCGCAAGCGTGACCTTCTCGTCCTTGGCCAGGGCGGCCAATGCGGGCACAGCGGCCTTGTCGCCACGCAGACCAAGCACTTTGGCTAGACGCGTTTGGACGGTTGGATGTTTGGCCAGCGCGGCGGCGAAAGTTTGCGTGGCCTTCGCGCCCTTGGGCGTATCGAGCACTGCGCGCAACGCGGCGTCAACAGTATCACTGTTGGTTGCGCCGATCGCTTCCTGCCAGAGTGCCAGGCCGGCGTCGCCGCCGGTTACGATCGCACCGCGCAGGGCTGCATCACGCACAGCCGGCGAAGCCGCTGATGTGGCGCTGCGCAGGTCGGCATAGCAGGCTGCGGCGCGGGCCGCATCGGTGCAGGCCAGCTTTCCTGCGCCGTTGAGATATGCCACCGCCACGTCGGGCGACGTGTTGAGTTTGGCTTTGAGCGCAGCCATCGCCTCGGGCGTCGCCAGTTTGCCCAGCGACTGCACGGCGGCTGCGGCAACCGCCTTGTCGGTATCGGTCATGCGGCTGATGAGCACGGTGACCGACTGCGCGTTGCCGCAGTTGCCCATCGATTGCAACACGCCCACAAGCGCGGGGCCGGAGAGCTTGCCCGCCGCTTCGCACAGCGTGGTCTCGACGGCGGGGTCGGAGATCATCTCCAGCCCGTAGCGCGCTGCGTGGCGCAGGTGCGCCTTGTCGCTCGACAACAGCGCAGCCAACGGCGCGATGGCTGTTTTCGTACCGCACCAGCCGAGGTTTTGGCAGGCGGTGACCTTATCATTGTCAGTGGTGTCAGCTTTCTGGATAACCTCGATCAACTTGGCTTCATCCATCAGGATCGCTTTATCCAACTCGGCACGCACGGTGAGACCGGCCGCTAAGGCAAGAAACAACAGAACATTTTTTTTCATTTTTTGCATCCTCGATCGTGTACCGTTACCGTTTAACAGATCTGCCAGCCTTCACGGGCGGCACGCGAACGCAGGCGGTTGGCCTGCTCGTCGTTGACAAATTCTTCCTTCACCGGATCCCAGGTGAGGTCGCGCTTCAACCACTGCGCGATGTTCGCGCAGTGCACGGTGCTCATTGAGCGGTGCGTGAGCGTCGGATTGGCGACCGTGATGGTGCGGTTTTTGACACTGGCGAAGAAGTCTTTCATGTGGCCGACCAGATGCCCGGTACGGGTCAGGTAGTCCTGCAGGATCTTGTTGTAGTCCGCCAGCATCGCCGGGTTGGAGACCTCCGGGCGCGCATAGCCGTCGGCGCATGCGCACCAGCCTTCGCTGCCCACGTAGCGTATGCCGCAGGTGCCGCGCCAGCCCTCCTGCTTCTGGATCATAGTGACACCGTTGGCAAACGGCATTTCCATGCCGTCCGCTGTGGGGGTCGGCACATACGGATAGCGGATAGGGGAGGTGTCCTGCATGCCAAGTGCGTCATGACACTGCGCGAAGGTATGCGAACCCCACTCACCGATCACGCTGGTGTAGAAATCGTGCTGGTGGTGCCAGCCGCCGTGTACGTAGGATTTGTTGTATGGACGCCAGGGGCAGGGGCCCAGCCAGCGGTCCCAATCCAGTTCCTGCGGATCGGGCAGCGGCTGCTCCGGAAGCCACTCGCGGTTCATGTTGACATTGCCCCACGGCGCGAGATGCGCATAGACCGTCTTGACTTCGCCCAGACGACCGAGACGCAGGAGTTCGTTACAGACAATGAAATTCGCCTCGCTGAGGCGCTGCATGCCGGCCTGATAGACACGGCCGTACTCACGTGCGGTGCGCACGACGACCTGCCCCTCGGCAATGGTCATTGTGGCCGGTTTCTCAGTGAAGACATCCTTGCCCGCACGCATGGCGCGGATCGAGATCGTGGCGTGGAGCCGGTCACTGGTGGCCGTGATGATCGCGTCGATGTCCGGGCGCGCCAGCACATCCATCATCTCGATGTAGGTCTTGCAGTCTTGATTGCCGTAATGTTTGTCGGTCATGGCCTTGACCGCGTCGCGCCGATCGCGGCGGACGTCGCAGATCGCCACGAACTGAGCTTGGGCGTCCGGCAGGATCCAACTCCGCAGATCGCCCATGCCGCGCCCGCCCAAACCGATGCCGGCCATGACGATACGCTCGCTTGGCGCCACCGCGCCATTCAATCCTAACGCCGACCCCGGCACGAGCGTCGGCATGGCAACTGCCGCAACGCCCGCCTGGGCCATCCCCCTCAGAAACTGCCGCCGGCCAATGCCTTGCCGTCCTGATTTCGACTGCCGATCCCTCATCTTCGTTCCTCCCTAATTGGTTAACTGATCGTTCCTCAGTCCTTTTACAATCCGCAACAATACACTGCCCATAATACGCCGATCTTCCGCATCTGTCTTGTAAAGCGCCCCTAAAAATGTGTACACTATAAGCATGAATCCGGAAACACTCCAGAAACGATTCCTTGCGCAGATCGGGGATTTGGCCTCGATCCGCCGACTGCTTGACCTGCTGCCGGATGTCGGGTTCTTCATGAAGGACAAACATGGGCGCTTCATGTTGAACAATCAGCGGGCCTGCCAGTTCTGCAACGCGGAAAACGAACAACAGACGATCGGCAAGACCGATTACGATTTCTTTTCCAAGGACCGCGCCGATTTTTATGTCCGCGGCGACCACGAGGTGATGGAGAGCGGTGTCCCGGTCATTAACCAGATCGCGCCCGCGCCCGAACATTCGGACCGCCTGATGATCCATTCCAAGTTTCCGCTCTACGACAAACAAGGCCGCGCGATCGGAATTGTGGGGTTTCACCGCATCATCGATGACCTGCGCGACACGCCCCGCTGGCACGGACGCTTTGCACAGGTCGTGACGCACATCCACAAGCATTACGGGCAGAATCTTGAAATGAAGAAGCTGGCTCAGTTGGCCGGCGTGTCGCAAAGTCAGTTCGAGCGTCGCTTCAATCGCATCTTCGGCACCACGCCCTACGAATACCTCCTGCGCGTGCGCATCACGGCTGCGCGTGCCCTGCTGGAAACGACCGAGCGGACAATCGCGGACATCGCCTGCGAGACCGGCTTTTACGACCACAGCCACTTCACGCGTACCTTCAAGCGGGTCGTGGGACTTTCGCCCGGCCGCTACCGCAAGCAACATCTTGATGCCGGATTGTGAGGTTCTGTGACCACCCCGCTTACCCGTTATCTCGAACTCATCCCGCACATCGGTGCCGAGCGCGCCCGCGCTTTGCAACGTGAAGGATGTCTCTGTTGGCGCGACCTGCTGGATGCCTCGCGCCCGCTCGCCGGACTTGATCCGACGCTCTGGGACACCGCGCGTGCCGCCGCCGAAGCGGCGCAACGCGCACTCGATGCCGACAATGCCACCTACTTCACGACGCGGCTCCCGCCCCGCGAGCAGTGGCGTGTGCTCGTCCAATGGCTCGACCGCGCTTCGTTCTTCGACATTGAAACCAGCGGGCTTGAGGCCGACAGCATTGTCACGCTGATCTGTTGTTACCATCGGGGCCAGTCACTCTGTTTTCTGGCCGATGAAAACCTTGATGATTTCTTGGAGTTGCTCGATGAAGTCCAACTGCTGGTCTCGTTCAACGGATCGAGCTTCGATGTGCCGCGCGTGCTCGACCGCTTCCATATTCCTCAACTGCCCTGCGCCCATGTGGATCTGCGCTGGCTCTGCCATCACGCCGGTTGGCGCGGTGGCTTGAAGGCGATCGAGTGCGCACTCGGCATGCGGCGTCCGCCGGATCTCGAAGGCCTCGGCGGCGCGGAGGCGGTCTGGCTCTGGCAGGCGTGGCGCGACCACCAAGACGTGAAGGCGCGCCGCACGCTAAAACGGTACTGCACGGCCGATACCGTCACGCTCTACATGCTGGCCACCCATCTCTGCCGCCACCACGGTGCCGACGTGACGTTGCCGGTGGAGGCCGATCTTTGGGACGCGGTTCATACGGCATTGCCGGACCTAGGCCGCCCGGACGTCTGCGCTGAGTTTGCCGATCTCGCACAGGCGGTGGCCGAGCCGCCGCCACCCAAACCCGCGCCCGCACCGGTTGTCGCGGCCGACCTCTTCTCCATCGCGCAAATGGTCGGCGGCATGACCGATGGCCTGTCGCGCGCGGAAAAGCAGGCGCGGCTGCGCGAACGCTGGCGCGCTTTCCGAATGGAATAGGGTTGCTAACCGATTGCCGCGACTCTTGTCATCGCACTCGACAATTCGTGGCCTGAGTGTTACATTCGATCCAACTGATCTGACGAATCCGGCTGATCCGGCAGAACGGTGGAGAAGACAAGAAATCAAAAATGACAGGCATGACCGGTTCGTGTCGGCCTGGTGCGTGCGAAACGCCTGATGAACATCGAAAATGGAGGGACAAAACGTGGCTACACCAATCAATGAGGTTCTGGCGCAAAAGGGACGCATATTCATCACCATAGCCCCGTCGGCGACGGTGTTTGAAGCGGTTCAGCTTATGGACGCCAAAAACATCGGGTCTCTCCTCGTGCTGAATGCTCAGGGGAAGATTGCGGGCATCTTTACCGAGCGCGACTGCTTCCGCAAAGTGATTTTGGCGGGCAAATCGCCCCAAGAAGAGCAGGTCAAGGCGGTAATGACCAAGAAAGTCTTCTATGCCACCCCTGACATGACGGTGGACGAGTGCATGGCCCTGATGACAGAGACGCGCACCCGCTATATGCCGGTGCTCGATGAAGACGAAAAGATTCTGGGGATCATCTCGCTCGGCGATCTTGTGAAATTCGTGGTCTCTGAGCGGGACGCGATGATCCGGGACCTTGAAAAGTACATCGAGGGCTCGTTATAAGCCTGAGAGAAGATGTTGGAGACTTTGGCGAAGCTCGACGCCTACACCAAATTAGCTCTGAAAGGGCGTGACATAAAAGGAGGATCGATGATGACACCTGTCTTTGTCCTGTTGATTGTCTTCGGTCTTCTGGTGGCGTACGGCATGGTTTCGTTTGCGCGGGCGGGATTTCACATGAGAGCAGCTCCAAAAACCGCCTTGCCGTTTTTCAAAGATCCAAGGGGGGCACTGGCAGCATTACTGATATCAGGAGGGACAACGTTCAGAAGGTGTCTGGTGCATGGTGCCGTGGCTACATTGCCAGCGTTTATTTCTCTTGTGGGCATCTTGATTTACGTTTTGATGACACACCACTCGTAAAAGCAGGGCCAAAGACATTTGGGTTCACGACAGCGTGACAAGGAGTATCCAGAAGAAGCGTCAACCCTTGGCCAATACATCGATTCTCTCGACCGCTTTAATCTGTCTGATCTGTCCGCTCTGACTGATTGGCGGCCTTCTTGAAGGCCGCAATCCTTGTGATGTTGAGATAGTTGTTTCCGCCGGTCCATACGGTGAGCAGGATGTACTTCGCTTGGCCGCAGCCGGGCATTGTGATGCTCCAGGTCGCGCCTTTCGGTTCGGCGTCAACGCCAAACGCGGCGGTCGCCGGAGTGAACGTCATGGCATCGGGGCTGCCCCTCAATTCGGCGTGTGAAACCGTGTACATTTTGCTGTGGTTGAGGCCGTCAATCTTTACGGCGGCCACCTCGGTTTCTTCGTTCAGCTCAGCCAGGATGGCGATATAGCTTTCGGCCGGGTCAGCACGCCAGAAGTTATAGCAGAGCGGCGTCTGCGTCAGGGGCTTATCCGTTTTCTGCGTCAGCAGTCCCAAACGCTTTTGCGCATCGCCGGCATCAAGCCAATCACGGTCAGCGCGATTCCAATACAGTTTGTAGATATTGCCGGGATAGACCTCGTAGTTTTTGATTTCAATGGGTTCCAACCCCGCAGTCAGATGAGGTTGGCCGGGCACAATCTTCGGCTCATAGGGCGCATCGACCGTCCTGGCCGACATCTGTCGGGGCTGGTAGCCGTCGCGCTGCAACGCCAAAGTCATTTCCTGTCGCCACCCCGCCAGTTCTTCGGCAGAAACATTCAGCAGGGTCTTCACCTGCGGCAATTGGATGTCCGGTCTCAATTTTTTGAGCGTCAGCCAGTATCGTGTGTCCTCTATTCCCGCGCTCAATAGTTCCCAGGCGTAGGTGCTGCCGCACTTGCCATTCTCTTCCGGATAGGGCCAGGCGATGTACCAATCCTTTTGGTTCCAGTGGTAAGCAAAGCCCCAAACGCCCCTAAGGTTTGCGGCATCCGCCGCCAGACCATAAAGCAGTCTGGCGCTTCGCCCATCGTAGGCGCGCACCTGGGTGTAGACATACCTGATGTTTTCTTTGATCCATGCTGGCTCAGCGGCTCCCCACTGCGGGAAAAATGGATTGCCGTACGCGGTCTGCGAGGCCAGGGCCGGATAACCGCTGTTGCAGATGTTCACGTCCAACAACCGCCCGAAATGCTTCTGTCCGCTGGCGCTGACATTGCTGGCGACCTTCAATCCCGGTATGGATTTCAAGGCTTGGCAAAGCTGCGTGAATGAAGCGGTGATTTTGGGGTGCACATCCGGCTCATCATACGGATGCAGGTAAAAATCAAACCCTTCTTTGACGGCAAGCTCCTGCATGGGGCGGAAAATCTTACTGGCCAATTCTCGCCAAGCGGCATTTTCCGGATCTGCCGGTCCCGCTCTTTCTTCAATAGCTTTCAGCAAGGGTTCAAGAACACCGTAGATGAGGATTTTTTGATTCATATCCTCTTTTTTCAGCCATTGCAGAGCCTCACGAAAGCGTTGCAGATTCGGACTGCCGTCCGCGTTGAGTTTCACCGGCACTGTCCAAGGATCCAGGAAAAAGGTATTGATGCCGTGTTCGCGCAAATCTTGGCACTGTCTGTTTCTTGCCTCCGCATCTCTTCCGGGCAGCGAATTCGTCCAGAGCCCGTAGATGCGCTCGCTTTTCAACAGCTTTATCGGCAGAATCTCCAGTTCCAAAGGTAAGCTTATGGTGTCGCTGAGCTTCAAGGTACTTCGATATTTATCCGGCACCGTCCCCTCGGGGATTTTCGCGATGATCCACATCAGGCTGCATTGTTTGGCGGGGATTTTCCACTGCTTGCTCACAATCAATCTGTCGGGTTGTTCCGCCGCGGCATCGCCAAACGAGGGATAGTGCAGGTAGTCCAGCGGGATGTGCGACTTCTCGGCCCCTTTGTGGCTCAACATGCGTATGTCGAAAAACGTTGCGGCGATACTCGTGCCGCTTGCGCTTGTCCAATCACTCATTTCATAGGCAAAGTGTTCTTCATTTTCGAGGGTTCTGGCCGCCACCAAGATGGCCAGGCGTTCTCCCGGACAGGCCTGCCACTGTAAACGGCCGCGCATTTCCTCCGGCGTGGGGAAAGAGCTGCGTTTGATGACCCTGCCGGGCACGGGGGTGAAAAACAGACAGTTTTTGTCTCCGATTGGCGTGAAGTCAACCTGCACATGCATGGCGTTGCCGCGCGCATCATTACGCAAAGTCAACGTGCCGTCCGTCTGCTTGGCAGACAAGCGGAAGACTTTGTCATAATAGGCATTTTGGTAGTTGCTGACTTCGTTCAGTGAATTGGCATTGCCTAAAAAAGCTTCGCGCCTGTAAAGCGTGCCCGGCGTCTGGGCATTGAAGGGGATGTAATCGCTATCCGCCCGCACGAACCAACGTTGCCGTTCAGCCGCATAGAGCGGGGTTTTTACGGCGGGCAAGCGGCAGAGGTTAACCAGATAAGCCGGAGTGTTGATCGCCTCGGCCAGTTCCTTGCCGTTGAGGCGCATGCCCAGAAAGTAGCCGCCCCAGGCTTCGTTACCCGCTGGCAATTGCAGTCTGGCCCGTACGCGCAAGAGCGCGGTTTTGCCCCGAACCGCTTCCGGTATTGTTATTTCCACATTGCTACGGGGCGTAATAATCAACTCGCCGGCCAGACAGAGACCGGCTCCCCAGATGCAACCCAGCATAATAGCGAGTTGTTTTTTTAGTTGTTCCACTTTGGTTCTCCGTCGTGGGCCTGCACGGCCTGTCTGTGTGCATATCCGTACAGGCAGATGTCGCGCTGTGCCTGAAATTGGGTAGGGGCAGTATCTCACATTCCGCGGTGCTTGCCATCCCCCCTTTTTCGGTGAAGCGGTTGTGCCCTTGATAAAGTGAATGTGGCCGCATCGCCGAGTTCTGGTATACTTTGGGTATGAAGTGGGGTTTGGCGATTCTGTTGGCGATTGTGGTCGTCGCGCTGCCGTTCCTTTTTCGGCGCGTGCCGGAGGCGGAAATAGGGGCGGACGCTGCTGAGTTGATTATCATCTCGCCGCACAATGAGGCAATCCGTCAGGAGTTCGCCGAGGGGTTCTCGCGTTGGCATCAGGCGCGGTTCGGCTCTCCGGTCCGTGTCGATTGGCGGGTGATCGGCGGCACGACGGAGATCATGCGCTATCTGACTTCGGAATATGCGGCGTCGGCGCGGCGTTTTCTCAAAACTCAGGGTATGGAGTGGCCGGCGGATGGTGCGCAAGCCGTGCTGTCTGGCAAACGGCCGGATGACGAGGCGCGCGGGGCTTTGTGGCAGGCTTTTCGTGCATCTGACGCACCGGATGAGATTACTTGCCGCATCGATCTCTTTTTTGGCGGCGGTGTGTATGACCACTCGACGGCGGAGCGGCGGGGACTGACCGTGCCGGCTTGGGGTGCCGCAGGTCCGCCTGTGGGACTTTTTGAAGACGCCGAAGGGCGCGTGCTGATTCCCACAGCCATGAACGGCGAGGTCTGGCGCGGTAACGCCTACTACGGGTGCGTGTTGAGTGCCTTCGGAATGTGCTACAACATGGATCGTCTCGCCGATCTCGGTATCGACCGGCCTCCGGTGGCATGGGAAGACCTCACCGATGCACGATATGCCGGTCATTTAGGACTTGCCGATCCCACCAAGAGCGGCAGCGTGGCCAAGGCGTATGAGATGATGATCCATGCCCGTTGCGCGCAGCATGTGGCGGAGGCCGGATTCAGCCGCGAGCAGGTGCGGCGCTACGAAGCCATGTTTGAGCAAGCGACAGCGTTGACCAACGGATTGCCGGAAAATGTGCCGTCCACCTACCAACAGGCGGTGGAGCAGGGGTGGCTGGAGGGGCTCAACTTGGTGCGGCGTATC
This sequence comes from Lentisphaerota bacterium, assembly GCA_012838435.1. Lineage (GTDB taxonomy): Bacteria > Verrucomicrobiota > Kiritimatiellia > RFP12 > UBA1067 > DUPH01. The sequence continues at coordinate 9,556 of DUPH01000210.1, forward strand.
GGTGCCAACGCGCGCTATGTGACGGATGCGTCTGCTAAGGTGCCGAATGACGTCGGGATGGGCGCGGCGGCGGCTGGCATCGTGATCGATTTCTATGGCAGGATGCAATCGGAACTCTCCACGCCGCCCGGCCGCACACCGGTCATGACCTATGTGACACCGGTCGGGGGAACGAGTGTGACGGCCGACCCGGTGAGTCTGCTGCGGGGTGCGCCGCACCGCGAGTTGGCCGTGCGCTTCATCGAATATCTGCTGGGCGAAGAAGGGCAGCGCCTGTGGAATTACCGCGCCGGAACACCCGGCGGTCCGACGCAGTTCACCTTACGCCGCCTGCCGATCCGGCGCGACTTTTATCCGTCGTCCGATCCGGTGTTTCAGGCTGCGCATGAGCGGCACCGGCCCTATTTGAGCGATCCGTTGTGGCAGCCTGACGTCGATGCCTATCGGCTGGGTGAAGCGTTTCACTATGAGGCGCGCTGGACCGGCCGCCACTTCGGCATTCAGCGTGATCTAATCCGTGCCATGTGTCTGGATGCAGGCGACGAACTCAGACGCGCCTGGCGTGTGATTCAAGAGAACGGCGGGCCTAATGCCAATCCCGAGGCTATGCGTCTACTGGAGGCGATGCCCGACACGCCGGTTCCGCTGACTTGGACCAGCGCACTCGCCTACTACGCACGCCAGCCACGGCTGGATGTGCTGAGCGCGTGGACGGCTTTTTTCCGTAAGCACTACCGGCTGGCCGAGGCTGCGGCCCGCCAGCGAAAAGAGGAGTGAATGGCAGGATGATGCGAGAAATCAGAATAATCGGAGCGGCTGTGTTGGCTGCCGGCGTCGTGTGTGCGCAACCCGCTGCGCAGCCGCAGATGGAGCGCATTGAGGTCCCGGCCAAAGGTAGCTTCATGGGGGAGGCATTCACTTACACGCGGTTGCTGCGGGAACGCAACCCATCGCATGAGCGGTATGACATCACCTATCCCTCGCCGGAGGTGACCGATTTCGAGCCGAACAACACGGTGCCAGCCGAACTTTACTTACCGCCGGGCATGGGCCGCGACCGCGTGTTTCCGGCGGTGGTCTGTCTGCACATCTTTCACGGCAGCTTTGACTTGGAGCGCATGCTCTGTGCGCGGTTGGCACAGAACGGAGTGCCCGCGCTCTTTTTCAAACAGCCGTACTACGCCGAACGCGGCGGAGCGGAAGGCAAGGCGCGGTTGGTCACGGACGCAGAGGTTTTCGTGCGCGGCTTGGAACAGGGTTTGCAGGACGCTCGGCGCGCGGTGGACATCATGCAGAGCTTGCCCGGGGTATATCCGGCGCGGGTCGGCATCACCGGCGTGAGCATGGGCGCTATTCTGTCGGCCACCGTCTGCGGCGTTGAACCGCGCATCCACAAGGCCTTCCTCATGTTGGGCGGAGGCGACGTGCGCGAGATCATCATGACGGCGCATGAGACGCGCAAGCTGCGCGCCTTTATCGAAAAGCTGTCGCCCGAGGCGCGCGAACGTGTCTTTGTCTGCATCGACCGGCTCGATCCCATCCGCGCGAGTGACCGGCTGAAGCTTTTGGCACAGGCCGACCGCCTGCGTATGATCTGCGCCGAACAGGATCAGGTGGTGCCGCCGGTGTGCAGTCGCCGTTTGGCAGAGGCCGCCGGATTTGCGGACCGCATCACTTGGCTCAAAGGCATGGATCACTATTCGGCGATGGCGGGTTTCCCGAAAATCATGGAGGATGTGGTCGCCTTTTTCGGCAGCGACGTTCCGGCCTCATGGCAGCCGCCCCCGATGATCGGCGAGAAGAGCGCGTCCCAACTGCTGGGAGGATTTTTGGCCGGCCTCTCGACCTTGCTGGGCGGTGAACCGACCGAGGATCGCGCACACATGGCGGGCGTGACGGCCGAGGTTCGGGTCAACGGTAAGCAGTACACCGCCGCGTTCGATATGCTGCGCGGCACACGTGGGCGCTTTAAACTGACAGGCACTTTCCCCGAAGTTGGCAAGGCCGGTCTGGGGCAGGGGACATATCCGTGGTTGATTGGGGCGGGTAAGCGGGTCTTCTGTGGCACTGAAGCGCGTCGCGATGATCTGTCCGTCACCGGGTTGGTCAATCCGCAACGCTTGATGAAGATGCGGGTGGCGGTGGGGGCGCTGGCCGCGGCCTCGTTCACACCCGAGGCACTCAAGCAATACTACACGCTGGGCGAAGTGAAAAACGCGAATGGCAAACGCTTGGTCGAGGTCAAGGTAAACCACAAGAAGACGCGCGGCAATCTCGATCTGGCCTTCAGCGTCGACGGCACACCGCTCTCGGCGTCTTGGGCTTTCGGCGATGTGACAGGCACGGCACGCTTTAGCCACTGGCGTCTTAACGCGGTCTCAGACGATGCGTTGTTTGAGCCGCCGCCCGACTTGCCGCGTCAGCCGGTGCTGCATGAGGATGTGTTGCGGATGTTCGCGGCAGTTTTTGAATATCTGGTGGAGGCCACAGAATGAAACGGCAGACGCTATTGACGGTGTTGGTGGCGGTGACGATGGTCTCCGTCTGTATGGCGGTGCGCGCGCAAGAGACGCTGCAGGTGGTCGCGCGCGATCCGGACGGTCAGGGCTTGCTGGCCAAAGTGAACGGCAAGCGGGTGCTGTTTGTTAGCGGCACGCCGGAACAGATGGGGCGCGCCCACGGTCGCCTGCTCGCCGAGTTGGTGCCGAATGTGATGCCCCGCACGATGGCGCTGGTCGGCGCGGGGCTCGCTGTCAAGAAGGGCGAATGGTTCTATGACCGGATCGAAGAGATCTACCGGCGTGCGGGACCGCACACGCCCGAGCGCTTTCTGCGCGAATGCCGTGCGATGGCGGCGGCTGCCGGCATCACAGAACGGGCGGCGCTCAGCGGCAATTTCTTTCCTGAACTCTTCCATTGCAGCGGGGTCGCTGTGCGCAATACCGCCAGCACCGACGGCCGCGTGATACATGCGCGCGTACTGGACTACATGCGCGACATCCACCTGCAAAATTACACCGTGCTGCAGGTGTTCCAGCCCGCGGACGGTATCCCGTGGATGTCGGTGGGGTATGCCGGCTTCTTGGGGACGGTCACTGCCATGAATCTCAAGGGGGTGGCTATCGGCGAGATGGGGGGCAAGGGCGAAGGGGATTGGGACGGCATGCCCATGACCTTCCTGATGCGCGAGGTCGCGGAACGCGCCGAAAACGTCGAGCAGGCACTCGCGATCATGCGTGCGGTGCCGCGCTCCTGCGAGTATTATTACGTTATCAGCGACGCTTCACGCAACATGGTCGGTGTCTATGCCACGCCCAGCGTGGTGGAGGTGCTGGGCCCCGGCCAGCAGGATAAGCGTCTGCCGCCTGTGCCCAAAGACACGGTGATGCTTTCGGCTGGTGGACGCGCCAAAGCGCTCTCCGAACGGCTCCACGCGCGGTTCGGCACGATCACGCCGGAGGTGATGATCGAGATCATCAAACGTCCGGTGGCGATGCGTTCCAATCTGCATAATGCCGTGTTCATGCCGGAGACGCTCGACATGTGGTTCGCCGACGCCGGCAAGAAAACGCCAGCCTGCGACGAGCCGTACACGCGGGTCAATTTGCGCACGTTGCTTGACTTTTACGCGAGTCAGCGCGCACCGTGAGGTTGAGAAATGTGTGTCAGAATGGTGACATGTGAATCTGGCACACCCGTAAAAGCGAAGATGCGCCGCTTTGGAATTGCGTGTTTAGCGTCCTGTTGATACACTGCAACAATCTTCAAAAAGCATAGTGTACAGCGGTGGTTTCGGGTATGACGGGCGAGGTTTATGCGTAAAGCGAAAATCAGGCGAATTGAGCGGATCGAACATTATCTGGTCCGTATTATCCAGCAACCCGGTGCCGATCAGGGTCATCCTTGGGCGATTCGTACACTGCTGAGGCTGCTCAAGGGGATTTCCCATGTGTTCAAAAGCGTGGTGCTGACGCGGCTCTTTCTCTATGAGGTCGGCATCCTCCGCCGTTATCCGCTGGGGTGTCAGGTGATCAGCGTCGGCAACATTACCGCAGGCGGTACGGGCAAGACGCCGGTGGTAGAAATTTTTGCGCGTGAACTGCAAAAGTCGGGGCGCAGGGTCGCGATTCTTAGCCGTGGCTACCGTAAAAAGGAATTGCCTTGGTATCAACGCATTTTCCGCGAGGCGATTGAGCCGCCGCGCGTGGTGAGCGACGGCAAGCGGCTGCTGCTCGACAGCGAGATGGGGGGAGACGAGCCCTACATGCTGGCCAGCAACCTGCCGGGCGTCGTGGTGCTGGTCGATAAGAACCGGGTGAAGAGCGGCCGTTACGCCGTCAAGCACTTCGGTTGCGACACGCTGATCCTGGATGACGGCTTTCAGTATCAAAAACTGCGCCACCGGCTGGAGATCGTGCTGGTCGACAAGACCAATCCTTTCGGTAACACTCATCTGCTGCCGCGTGGCGTGTTGCGCGAGCCGATCCGCAACCTCAAGCGCGCGGACTTCATTTTCATCACCAAGTCGGACGGAAACTCTGAAGCGTTGCGTCAGCAGATCCGTGAATTGAACGATCACGCTGAGATTATTGAGTGCTGCCACCAGCCGCGTTACTTGCAGAATGTCTATACGGCGGAACGGATGCCGCTGGACTGGCTCAAAGGACGTACGGTGACTTCGCTTTCAGGTATCGCGGTGCCGCAGAGCTTTGAAAATTCGCTGCGCCTGATGGGCGCGCGCGTGATCCATTGCGAACGCTATGCCGACCATCACCGTTACCACGCGCAAGAGATTATCGATGCGGTGAACCGCGCGGCCGACCTGCACGCCGATGCGCTGATGACGACGGAGAAGGACGCGGTGCGCTTTCCGCGGCTGGAGACCACGCCGGTGCCGATTTATTATGTGCGTGTAGAGATCAAGCTGTTAGACGGCGCGGAAAACTTCCACGATGCGGTGGAGCATATCTGCTTCCGCAAGGGGGCTTCGAAAAAGGCTGCGTCGGCAGGATCGGCTGAGACAGCGTATCTTGCAAGAGGTTGACGCGCATGCGTGTTCGGTTTTATTTTTGACATGATTGGCATGATTAACAACATGATTGTTGTGCCGTGCGCGGCGTGGCGGCGAATTTTGGAGTGCGGTGACAAGAGCCGCGCTGTGCGCGAGTCGCGGCACCGCTTTCTCTTCGCGCTATGTGCGAAGACACACTTAGTCGCCACACTTAGTCGGTTACACTTAGTCCCCACTCTTAGTCGATTGCGCCAACGACGAAGTGTTTCGACGAAGTGTTTTCGACGAAGTGTTTCGACGAAGTGTGCCTTGCGCTTTCTGGTTTTATCCACAGATTTACGCAGATTACGCAGATTTTTCTTTTTTGTCTTTGTCCGCAGGATGGGAGGGACGAGCGTCTGCTCGTCCGCGGGCAAGCAGACGCTTGCCCCTTCCGGCGCTCCGCGAGACCGAGGCTCACCCCCGACTGCTCAGACCGGGCGCACGCGGGAGCCTGCTCCGCGCGTGTTGCGATCGGTCTCAGTCGTGAGCCTGATGACGGCAGTCAGCCGCGTGCTGGGGCTGGTGCGCGAGATCGCGATGGCGTATTTTTTCGGTACGTCGGCACTCAAGTCCGCTTTTGATCTGGCCTTCATCGTCCCGAACTTGTTCCGCCGTCTGTTTGGCGAAGGGGCGCTGTCGAGTGCGTTTATCCCGGTCTTCAGTGAGTCGCTGGTAAAGGAGGGCCGCGAGAGCGCGTTGCGGTTTGCGGTGCGTGTGATCAGCCTGCTGGTGATGGTGTTGGGCGTGGTGACTCTTTTGGGCATCTTGTTGACGTGGCCGCTGGAGCGCCTGCTGCCGCCCGACAGCCGCTGGCTGATCCCCTTGCCGATGTTGCGCATCATGCTGCCTTATGCCTTGCTGATCTGCGTTGCGGCGTTGTTGTCAGGCATGCTGAACACGTTCGGACGCTTTGCGATTTCTTCACTGACGCCGTTCTTGCTGAATCTCATTTGGATTGTGACGCTCTGTGTGGCGTGCCCGTTGCTGCGCGGCCTGCCGGAGAAGCAGATCATTGTGCTGAGCTGGGCGATTCTGGCCGCTGGACTGGCACAGGTGCTGTTCCAATTGCCGGCGCTCGCCAGTGAGGGGTTCCGCTTCAAGCTGCGGTTCCGCGCGCTGCTGTCCGATTCCAAGGTGCGCCGCGTGCTGGCACTGATGGCACCAGCGGCACTGGGCATTGGCGTCATTCAGATCAACGTGTGTCTCGACAAACTGCTGGCGTTCTGGGCTGACCCTGCCGCACCGGCGGCGCTGGAGTATGCGGAGCGGATTGTGTATCTGCCGCTGGGCATGTTCGGCACGGCGTTCATGACCGTGCTGCTGCCGACCTTCTCGCGTCAGGCTGCAGCCGGCGACACCGCGCTGATGCGCGAGACGCTTGAACGCGCCATCCGCAATCTGGCTGTGATTATGGCTCCGTGTTCCGCCGCGTTGCTGGTCTTGGCGTTGCCGGTGATCTCGTTGATCTACAATTTCAAAGGCGGGCGCTTCGACGAGACTTCGGCGATGCTTAGTGCGCGGGCATTGACTGCTTATGCGCCGGGCTTGCTGGTGTTCAGCTTGCAAAAGGCGTTAACGCCGGTCTTTTACGGTTTGCAGGATCTCAAGACGCCGGTGCGCGTGAGCATGGTCGGACTGGTGTTGAATGTGACGATGAATGTTTCGAGCGTGATTGGGCTGCCGCACGGTTGGAAGCATGTCGGTATCGCGGGGTCGACCGTGATTACCAGTCTGATAAACGGGATCATGCTCGCCGTGTTGTTGCGGCGGCGCGGGGACTTTTTGCGCGCGGCGGGGTTTGCCGGTGCCGTGGTGCGCGCAATGCTTTGCGCGGCGGCGATGGCGGTCGCCGCGCTGTCCGTGTACATGCTGTGCCAGCGACTGCTGGGGCGGGGGGGGGATGGCCTGACCAAGGGGGCTGAGATCGTAGCGATGGCGGTCACCGTCGTATCCGGCGTGGTCGTGTACGTCGGTGCCATGGCAATTGTAAGCCGCAACGAGCTACGCGAGATGCTCGGTGATGTGTGGCGGCGCAAGACAAAGAAGGGGGCGTGAGATGGAACCGAAACGGATCGTGGTGGCATGCGGCGGAACCGGGGGGCATGTGTTTCCTGGACTGACGGTGGCGCAGGAACTGAAACGGCGCGGGCATGAGGTGGAGGTCTGGTTGTCCGGCCGAGATATCGAAAATGCTGCGCTGCATGGTTGGGACGGCGCGGTGTTTGCGACCGGCGCGCGCCAGCTCAAGTTACGTACGGTGCCGGCCATGGTGCGTTCGTTCTGGACGTGTCTGGGCGGGGTGAGGCGGTTCCGTCCCGACGCGATGCTGGCCATGGGCAGCTACTCCAGCCTGCCGCCTGTACTGGCCGCGCGTCTCAAGAAAGTGCCGGTCGTGTTGCACGAGGCCAACGCTGTGCCGGGCAAGGCGGTTGACTTTCTTTCGCGGTATGCGGTGATGACCGCAATCAGTTTTGAAGAGACGAAGGAATGGTTGCCGGGACGTGTCACGCGGCACACGGGGTTGCCGGTACGCGCTGATCTGGCGGGACAGCCGCGTTTCAGCGAGATACCGGAGGGAGCCTTTACCGTGTTGGTGACCGGCGGGAGCCAAGGCGCACGGACGATTAATAAGCTGGCATCGCAGGCCATGTGCCTGCTGAAGCAGTCAGGCGCGGAGCAGCTCTATGTAATCCATCAGTGCGGCGCGGCGGATGAGGAGCGTCTTCGGGAGACCTACGCGGCGGCCGGGGTGCCCTCCATGACGTTGGCTTTTATTGCGGAGATGGGGCGTGCGTATGCATCGGCCGACCTGGTGATTTGCCGCGCTGGCGCTTCGACTTGCTTTGAGTTGTGTCTGCTAGGCAAGGCGGCGCTCTTGATTCCGCTGCCCACTGCGGTGCGCGATCACCAGAAGGCCAACGCCACGGCGCTGGCGCGTTCTCACGGTGTGGACGTGGGCACTCAAAAGGAGTTGACCGGACGTTCGCTGATGCGTTACGTGAAGAACAAGATGGATAACCCCGTGTTGCTGAAGCGCATGAGCCAGGCAATCCGCGCCTTAGCCATGCCGGATGCAGTCGCGCGCGTCGCGGATGTGCTGGAGGAAGTGATGGGGTAATATCGAGCGATTCGAATGAATCGAACGATTCGATTCTGTCGACTACCTCGATTCTCTCGATTCCATCGACCGTTTCTTACTTGTCGCTCGTTTCAGGCGCTTTCTTCGATTCCATCATCTGGGCGGCGAAGATTTGAAAGAAAACCTCTTGCAGGACGGCTCGCCCTTCGCGGTTGAGGCGTTGCAAGGCGGCGATTTCATTGGCCTGCACGCGCAGTGAGGCGGTCAGCGTGCGGTCGTTGCGTATGACCCCAAAAAGTGCGCCGTCACCGCCGCGCGGCAGTAGCCGCGCCTGCTCGGGCTTGACTTCCGGCATGATTGTGACCGTGTGCCGTATCAACTCCGCCGCGCGCAGGAGTCCGCCGAAGGTCAGGTCCGAGGTCAGTGCCGGATCTTGTCCGCCAATCCGGCGGTTGAGCGGTAGCGGACGCTTGGTAAACGTGGCAGGCGGCAACTGCTCATCGATTGCACCTTCGGGACCGAGCGCGACAACGCAGTAGCCGTTGTGGACGGCGCACTCTAGCACGGCATGTTTCAGAAGTAGAGACAGCAGAATGTGGCTGATTGCCGGTGAGGCGGTCGTCGGGGCGGTCGCCCCCCGCGCCTGCGTGGGTGGTGCCGGTTGTTGCAGGATGACCGTATACGTCTCGATGGTCGTTCCGCCCGATTCGCGTTGGCGCAGATGTTTGAACGCGACGCTGTTTGTGGTGCTGTCAGTGTCAGCGAGCGAACGGATCGCGCTGCGGGCCGCTTCCTGATTTTTAAGCGGCAGGAGTTGCACCCAACAGAGCCCCTTGCCGTTACGGGTCGGCACGATATAGTCCAGACGGTCGCCCGCCACGGCTTGCGGTGCTAGGCGACCGGCGGTCGGCGCATACAACCGATGCCGTTGTTTGCCTAAGAAGGGGGTCCAAAGACTGGGGCGGTCGATGGCTCCAAGCGACATGAAGAAAGCGTTGTCCGGTACCGCATGCCAGAGCGGTTCGGAGGGCACGCGCCACGAGGCGAGTAGCGTATCAAGTTCCGACCCCTGCTTGGCGGTGGCGCGCAGGGTAAGACCCAGCGCCGCACCCTCCAGCGTGAGCGAGAACGAAAGACTTTCACACTCGCGTAGCAGTTGGTCGAGGTTAACCGTGTCTGCCGCCTGCGCACTGCGCGCGCCAGTCAAGTCCGCTATGCGCTGTGGATTGACCAAGATACGGAAGGTTCCCGGCAAACTTTGCGGTGGTGCCTCAAGGAACTTCGAGCGGTTCTCCCAGATCCATGTCAGCGCGGGGAGTGAAACCGAAGTGAACAGATAACGGTCCGCTATCGCCACCGCTACGCGCGGCGCGCGGTTCGTGTCGGGGGGCGCTTCGTAGAGCGTGAAAGCGCCCTGCGTCTTATGCTGCGTATAGGCTGCTGTGAAAGCCTGCCGGATCAGAGTGCCATCGTCGGCCAAGGGAATGATGGCCACACTCGCGGGATTGTCGGGGGCAGGCGGGGTGTCGGGATCGACCGACTGCACGATTCTTAGCGGGGCCGCGACAGCGATGCCGGTGTGCGCAGGCAGCAGCAACGCCTGATCGAGGCGGGTACGGACCTGCTCCTGCACGAGCGGCAGATCGGCGACGCGGCCGAACGCGGCAGTGCTGTAGTGGATGCTGCGGATGCTGTCCGCCTCCAGGATGCCGACAAACAGACGCTCCGCCCGGCAGGAGAGGGCGGCCAGTAAGATGACACTCGCGATCAAATGATTGGCAGACATGGCGTTCCTGATTTAACGGCGGCGTTTGGGTTGTGGGCGGTAGAACATCAGCATGACGCTCTTCAAGTGCTCCGCGAGATTCGGATCACTGCCAAAAACGTCGTCCTCTGAACCGCAGGTCTTGTTCTGGATGTTGGCCGAAACGAAAATGGCTTCATTGGTATTGATGCTGTCGCCCTTGCGCCGGTCTTTAAAAAGTCCTTGGTCGACCAACATTTGGAAGATGCGGGTGACCTCTTCGCGCGGTAGCGTGATACGCGTTTCCACCACATCGTTCCAGTTCGGATCATTGTGATTCGCGGCAAAGGGGTGGGTCACCAGCAGGCTGCTGCCTTCGCGCACCGTCACCATGCCATTGCCGTCCATGCGGATGGACACGCGCTGCATCGGTTTAGTGCGGTAACTGTAGTGGCGGATCGAGACCCAGTTGAGCCCGGACTCCTTAACGGTGAAATAGGGGTAGTCGATGAAACTTGCGCATCCGCAAACCACGGCGACCACGAGCAACGTACCCCAAAGCATTCGTTTTTTCATGTCAGATCAGTTCCTCGATGTACTTGTTTTTCAAGAGGCGCCAGACAACCACGATAAAGGCGCTGAGCGGAATCGCCAGCAGCACGCCCAGAACGCCTCTAAAAACTACGCCCCAGAAGAGCAACGAAAAAATGATGGCCGGATCACTCAAGCCGGTCTTTTTGCCTTGGATGCGTGGCGTGATGAAGTAGCTGTCCAGTACCTGCACGACGCAAAACACAGCGATCACCAAGATCAGCCTCACGACGCTCCCCCCCTCGCCGAAAACGGCCATCGGTAGCGTGACGGCCAGTCCGACAACATTGCCGAGATACGGGACAAGGTTGAAGCATCCCAGAGTCAGGCCGATCAGAAATCCGTAGGGCAGCCCGACCAGCCAGAAGCCCACGCCGAACAGCAGGCCCTGGATAAAGGCGACTATAAGCTGGCCACGGAAAAAAGCTACGATGATCGTGATGAATTCATCGACCAGATAGGCGACGTCGTGGCGCGTTCCGGGTTTGAGGAAGGGCAGGAAGGTTTCGACCTTGCACCCGGAAATGGAGGGGGCTTGCAGGAAGTAGATCAGATAGATCGGCACCACCAGCCAGCCAACCAGCGAGGCGACATAGCGGATCGCGCCCATGCCGACCGAGAGCGCCTTGCCGCCGACTTCGTTGAACGAGATTTGTTCCGTCAGGGAAGCGATATAGGTGCTTGGGGCGGTCAATAGCGGGATTTTTCCTTCCAGTCCGTATTTGGCGAGGAAAGCCTGTAGGCTGGGATGGGCGTCGGTTATGGCGGCGGTGACGCGTTCAAAAAGTACGGGTAGGTATTCGATCAGCGATACAAACTGCGTCACAAACAGTGTGCCGAAAAAGAAGAACAACGCCCCCAGCGGGATCAGGATCGAAAGGAAGAGCACCAGGAGTGCCAGCCAGTTGGGGAGGCCCAACCGCTCGTGTAACCGGATGTAGTAGGGCTTGAGTAGCACGGCCAGGATCACCGCGACAATCAGCGGGGTCAAGACCACGGAGACCGCGGCAAGCAACGAGAACACGGCCCACAGGATCAACGCGATGAAACCGGTGACCAGCGTCGCGCACAACACGGTAATGCCTGCAGCAACGATACCGTTCTGCCGCTCCGTGAATACAATCACCGGCCTGCCGTCACGCGGGCGGTTACGGTAAACAGACATGCTGAAATCTCCTGAAAATCATTCATCCTGAGTTTAGGCGGAAGACGGCGGTTTTGCAAGCGGTCTTGTCGGTTTTAGAGCAGGTCGCGGTAGGCGACCAGAGGCGCTCCACTCGAAGCGATGTCGTGGAAACTCATGCACAACGTTGAGCAAATCGACATTCTATGGACCTGGTTTACAGAGTTTTTACCCTATATCAGCGACATCCGGCCCCATGAGCCGAAGGCGGATGGTGGAAGTTGAACCGCCGGGTTTGACCTGCATCGTTCTTTCGCTTATGGAATTTCGGAGAGGAGTTTCAGCACGTACGCTGAATGGGTGGTCGCAATGATAGTGCCAATTATTGACGCGGTTAACAGGCCTCGTTTCCATCGCAAGTCCTTTGAAAAGGCAATGAGAAGAGTCGCGCAGAACAAAAAAACAGGGCCTCCGAAAAAGCCAAGCGTGGAGATAAGGCCCTCAACCAATCGTGGGAGTCTTGAGAATGTTGATGAGGTGTCTTCCAGTATGAAGTAAAAGTAAAACAGGCACTCGGCTATTGCGGCGACTAATGCCGTTGCGCTTATGAGCCAGCGACTCCGGATTGTCATTAGAAAGAGCACAAACCCGATGAGCCCTGCAATGATTCCGGGAACTGTAATGATGTAATCTTGCATTGTCATTTTCCTGGTTACCTGTTCTGCTTACCCTCACGGCACCCAATCAAGCCAGACACAGAACCGCCACTTGTTTTCATGCCAGAGAACCGTGACATTGCCCCAATCTTTGTCCCCTCCTGACGATGGGCTTGATTCGGGAACCTGCATCCACAAATTGGTGGCCGCTGGCCCATCGGAGCTATATGTGAACCCGAGAATGCTTGGCGGATAATACGTCTGGTCACACAAGTCCGACATGATTTGCGGT
>DUPH01000211.1 GCA_012838435.1 Lentisphaerota bacterium
AGGCGGCGATCAAGACACGGGCGGATAAAGCAGCCGCCGCCTCCAAAGAGTGGGAGGCGAAAAACAAACTCGATCCTGCCGTGATCGATGCCGACCCCGAGATCCGCGCCCTGCGGGCTGAACTCGAGGAAGCGCGCAAGCCGGTGGCGAACCTGATCCCCGCCCAGTAGAATTTAGGAGTTAGGAGTTAGGAGTTAGGATTTTTCCACTTGAGCGTTGAGCGTTTTCTACTTCGGTGTTCTGCGTTCTGCGTTCGACGTTCACAAAGCAGACGGCGTGACCGCCGCCGGACGAGCGACACTTCATCCAAACACTTCGTCGCCTACTCTTCGTCGCTTACTCTTAGTCGCGACACTTCGTCGCCGAGTGCAATCGACTAAGTTTGGGGACTGAGTGTTTTTTTCGACTAAGTGTTTGGACTAAGCGTAGCCGACTAAGTGTGCTTCCGCCCGTTGCGCAGAGGGGAAAACTCCTAAATCCTAAATCCCAAATCCTAAATCCGCGCGCCGTGTCGGCTCGCAGGAACGCTCTCTATTCCTTGTCAACGTGAAACACGCGCCGCGCTTTGCCTTCGCCGCGAGGCAGCGTACCCGGCTTGAAGATGTCGCCCTTGGGGCTGAAGCCGAGCCGCTCCTTCAACTTCTTTTCGACCATGTAGCCGGTCACGCCCTCTTCCGCTTCGACGTTGATGCGTATGTCGGTCACGCCGTGATCGTTCTCCAGAATGATCTGGTATTCCGGCAGCACGCCGGGGATCTCCATCAGCGCCTGCTCCACCTGTTTCGGGAAGAAGTTCACGCCTTTGACGATCAGCATATCGTCGCAACGCCCCTCAATACGATCAATGCGCAGGCTGGTGCGGCCGCAGGCGCAACGCTCGCGGCTCACGACGCGGGTCAGGTCACGTGTGCGGTAACGGATCACAGGGATCGCCTCACGCGTTAGCGACGTGAAGACCACCTCGCCCACCGCGCCATCCGGTAGCGGCGCGCCGGTCTCGGGGTCCACGATCTCGGTGATGTATTGATCCTCCCACACGTGAATGCCGCAACGCGCCTCGCAATCCATGCCTGTCGTACCCACGCCACCGGTCTCGGTCATGCCGTAGATATCGAACGCTTTAATGCCGAGGCGCGTCTCGACCCGTTTGCGCATCTCGTCAGAGAACGTCTCCGCGCCGAAGATGCCGATTTCGAGGTCGGGCAAGTCCAAGCCTTTTTCATCAAGCATCTCGATGATCCGCGTTGCATACGAGACCACCGAACCGATACCCCTGACTTTGAAGTCGCGCATCAGCTTGATCTGCCGCGCGGTATTGCCCGAGCTGGTCGGTATGGTGAAAAGTCCCGCGCGGCGCGCACCGTGGTAGAAGCCGAAGCCGCCGTTGAAGAGCCCGAAGGTCGGCGTGACCTGAATCGCGTCGCCCGGCTGCAAGCCGGCCATGATCTGGCAGCGCGCCATGCACTCCGCCCACTGCGCCAGATCCGCCTCGGTGTAGGCCATCACAATCGCCGCGCCGGTCGAGCCGGAACTCATGTGCATTTCACGGATTGAACTGCGCGGCATGCAGAGCATGTTGAGCGGATACTGATCGCGGAAATCATCCTTGGTCAGGAACGGCAAATCCCGGATATTGTCCAGATCGCGGATATCCCCAGGCTCGATGTTGGCCTCGGACAGCCTGCGGTGGTAGAACTCGCTATTCGCCCAGGCGTGTTTGACCGTCCACTGCAATCCCTTCAACTGCATCGCCGCCAACTCATCGCGGCTCAGGGTCTCCATCCGCTCATTCCAATACTGGAGTTTTTTCATACTCAATCCTTGAATCCCGAAGGTCGCACCGACCTCCTCTTGTTGCTTTAAATAGAAACTAATTTAGCGTTTTGACCGACCGGCGGCAAGCGAAAGTGAGTTGGAGTTTAGGATTTAGGAGTTGGAATTTGGGATTGATGCACAGCGCGGCTACGGCTCGTGGGGACACTCGCCCTCCAACCTTCGCGTCTTCGCTTGAAACAACAGAGCAGGGCTTTTACACTCATCATTGCGACCACTGGGTGGTCGCAATAACGCCCCCCCAAAAAAACCTCTGCGTCTCTGCGCCTCTGCGTTAAAAAAATCGCGCCAAAAAGCGTCCGGTGTAGGAGTCGGGGCAGGCGGCGACCTCTTCGGGTGTGCCGGCGGCAACCAGCCGCCCGCCTTCGTCGCCGCCGCCGGGGCCGAGGTCGATGATGAAATCGGCGCACTTGATGATGTCGAGGTTGTGCTCGATCACTACGACCGTGTTGCCGGACTCGCGCAGACGCAGTAGCAGGTCGAGCAGCTTGTGTACGTCCGCGAAGTGCAGACCGGTGGTCGGTTCGTCCAGCAGGTAGAGCGTCTTGCCGGTCGCGCGTTTGGAAAGCTCGGCCGAGAGCTTGATGCGCTGCGCTTCGCCGCCTGATAGCGTGGTCGATGGCTGGCCGAGACGCACGTAGCCGAGTCCGACCTCCGAGAGCGTGCGCAGCTTGTTGGCGATCTTGGGCAGCGGCGCGAA
>DUPH01000212.1 GCA_012838435.1 Lentisphaerota bacterium
ATCGGCACCATGCGTTCGAGCGAGCCTTCGATGAGCGCTTCGTGCAAACTGTATCCCTGCGCCTGCAAGCTGCGGTAGCGGTTGAGCAACAGCAACCCGTTGCGGATGACGAAGCCGGCGACGGTTACGAAGCCTACCATCGCCGCCACCGAGAGCACCGGCGCGACATAGTTGCCGTCTCCGCAGACCAGTGCCCGCAGGTTGGCCCAAAGCGGCGCGGGCGCCGCTATCAGCATCGCCATTACGCCGCCGATCAGACAGAGCGGCAGATTCACCAGCACCACCAGCGCGGCGCGGAAGCTGTCCAATGCGTAACCCAACAGCAGGACAATGATCAGCAGCAATCCCAGCGCCAACCACGTCAGCCGCCGCGATGCGGATTGCTGCGCTTCGTAACTGCCGCCGTAGCTGACGGTGCAGCCGTGGGCGTGAACCACCGGTTCGACATGCTCGCGCAGCGCCGCGACCAGATCGCCGACGTTGGAACCGGGCGCGACATTGCAGGAGATCAACGCCTTGCGCCGCGTGTTGTCGCGCACGATCAGGTTCGAGGCCTCTTCGCGGTAGACATCCGCCACCTCGTCCAGCCGCACGCGTGCGCCGTTCGGCGCGGTGAGCAGAAATGCGCCCACGTCGGCCAGCTCCTTGCGCTGGGTCTCATCCAGCCGCACTACAATGTCCCAGCGTTGCTGGTTACGCGCGACCTGCCCTGCGGTCACGCCGTCGAAAGCCGCCGAGACCTGTTCGCCGGCGTCCTTCAGTGTCAGCCCGGCACGCGCCAGCGCATCCAGGCGGTAACGGATGCGCAGGGTGTCCACCATGATCTCGCGGTTCGCGCGCGCGTCGGCCACCTGCGGCAGGGTGTCGAGCACCTGCTTGACTGCGGCGGCGGCGGTGCGCAGCGTAGCCAGATCATCGCCGAAGACGTTGATCGCCAGCTCGGCCTCGGTGCCGGAGAGTACCGAACTGATGCGATGCGCGATTGGGTAGCCGATCATTGTCGCCACGCCGGGGATCTGCCGGATCACGCCGTTGATCGCGTTCCGCAATTTCAGCGGATCGGCTTGCATGTCCACGCGCACCAGCAGTTCCGAAGCGCTGACCGGCTCGGCGTGCTCATCGCGTTCGGCACGGCCGGTGCGGCGCGTCACGCTCTTGACGCCTTCGATACGCTGAATCTCCTCCATCGCGCCCTGCGTCACGCGTTCGGTCTCCTCCAGCGAGGTGCCGACCGGCGTGTTCACAAAAACGGTGTAGCAATCTTCATGGAAAGGCGGCAGGAAACTGGTGCCGAAGGTCGATGCCAGCCAGAGCGCGCCAAGGGTGACGCCCGTCATCACGAGGCACACCAGCCACGCATGCCGCACACAGAAATACAGCAGCGGTCGATAGCAGGCCTTGAGCACTCTCACCGTAAATCCATCGACTTTCGCTTTTTCATTCTGACCTTTGCGGATGCGCCGTGAGCGTGAAAAGAGCAGCAGGCAGAGCACCGGCGTCACCGTGAGCGCCACCAGCAGCGAAGCGCCGAATATTAGCAGATAGGCCATGCCCAGCGGTCTGAAGAACTGTCCTTCCAAACCGGAGAGGAACAGTAGCGGCAAAAAGACCAGCACGATGATCAGCGTCGAGAAGGTGACGGACTGCAACACTTCGGCACCGGCCGCGCGCAACACGGTCACTTTGGGTACGCGATCTTCCGGCGGCCGGAGCGCGTTTTCATCCAGCTTCCGCCAGGCGAGTTCCACAAAGAT
>DUPH01000213.1 GCA_012838435.1 Lentisphaerota bacterium
GTCTTCGTCAAGCTGAGCGCCATCGACCTGCGGGCGTTGGGCGACGAGATGCTCATCACGCTCTACCTGCTGCAAAACACCCTCAACAAAACGGATATCCCGGCGTTGAGCGCCGAGGCAACCAAATTGCTGGGCGAACTACGCGAGACCAACCGCTCGGTCAAGAAGCTGCTCGACGCGCCCGAACTCGCGACACTCCCGGCCGATCTCGGCGCGACATTAGAGAGCGCGCACCGCATCACCACCGGGATCGAGACGAACATCTTACCGTTGGCCACTAACCTGCGCCAGATCGTCGGTCGCGCCGACGGTCTACTTGGAAACGCCAACGACCTGATCGACAACGCGGACAGTCTGATCGACAATGCAGATCGCTTCATCGGCAACGCCGACCGTCTGCTCACCACCAACAGCGCGGTAGTCGGTGAGATGGTCGGCGCCCTCAACCAGACCGCCCAGACACTGAACCGCACCACGCTCGCGCAACAGGGCGCGTTGGGCGAACTGATTCAGAGCCTGCGCACGGCCGCCGCAGACCTAGAGCGTCTGGTAAACGAAATGAGCGCGAACCCTTCCGTCCTGCTATTCGGCCAGCCGCCACTGCCATTGCCGGAGACACAGCCAGATGAGTAAAAGTCGAACGTTGAAAGTGGCATGGGCGTCCCGCCCATGAGACACACGGGCAAGATGCCCGTGCCACACTTGCCAAAGAAAGTTGAAAGTTGAGAGTTACCAGAAGGAGTTTTGACATGATTAACATGATTTGGAGGGCGAGTGTCCCCACGAGCCGCCGGAACGAGCAATGGAGGGCGAGTGTCCTCACGAGCCGCCTTCCGCCATGCGGAAGGATAGTCTCAGGTTCCATTGCGGAGCGCCGGGAGGGGCAAGCGTCTGCTTGCCCGGCGGCGGTCACGCCGCCACACCAAAAATCTCTGCGTCTCCGCGTCTCTGTGTTAAAAAAACGCTCAACGCTCAACGTTCTGCGGGCGGGGACGCCCGCGCTCCCGACTGCGCACACACAAAACACGCGCCCGACTCGCATAACCCTTGTCACTAATCGGTTACGTGTTTCCTTGGTATTGCTTGCGTCGAGCCTGCTGCTAGCGGGGTGCCTGAGCGGCAGTCGCCAGGCACAACGCGAGGCGCTGACGCAAAAGCGTACCTTTGTGCCGCTGGCAGGCCCCGCCAAGCCGCTCTCGCCCGCGTCGCGCGCGGCCGCCGTCAAGGTACGCGCCTTCCGCGCCCAGCCGCCGTTCGATGCACGACACTTCATCGTGCGGCGTCCCGGCGGTGAATTCGCCGCCGATTACTACAACGGCTGGCTGGCCGCGCCGCACGAACTGATCCGCGTGCAGGCCACGCGTTACATCGAAGCTTCCGGGGTGTTCGAGGCTGTCTATGACAGCGCCAGCGGCACGGTCGCGCCGTTGGGGTTGGAGGGACTGGTCACCGAACTCTATCTCGACCACACCGGCGACACGCCCACCGCAGTCGTGGCCTTGCGCCTGCTAGTGCTCGATGAGCGCGCCCCTTCCTTCACGGTGCTGGCCACGCACGAGGCGCAGGCGCGTGTCGCCTACACCCCTGGCACGCCATCCGCCGCTTCCGAAGCCTTCGGCCAAGCCCTAACCCAAGTGCTTGAGGAGTTGACTACAGCTCTGTCGACCAGCAAGTTAAGCGTCGCTGAGCGTTGACCACCGCAAGGATGGCGGCGCGGCTAGAAACACGAAATGTCTAATGTCAAACTACGACCCCAAGAACCCCACAAAAGCGGTGCCGCGACCCGCGCACAGCGCGGCTCTTGTCACCGCACTCCAGATTTCTCCGCAGTAGGCGGCGTGACCGCCGCCAGTCAAGCGGACGCTTGCCCTCCCGCGCCAGAAAACTTATTACCTCTTACCTCTTACCTCTTACTTCTTACTTATTACCTATCCCTTCCGCGCAATGCGTGGAAGAAGAAACGGAAGGCGAAGGAGTCGAGGCGCATGGCGGACCAGTTCGCCGTCGTGTCGTCCGAAAAGATGAAGGGCATCAGCAGATATTCGGGAATCCATACGACGTTGCCCTTGCGCGCCGCCACAACGAACCGCGTGCGCCCGTTGTCGAGTTCCGCGAGCGGCACGACGTCCGCGCCCGGTTTGAACGCATACGACGCATACGGCTTGCAGAAGCCGTCGATATTCGGATTGCGCCGCAGCGGAGTCCGCACGCCGTCCACGACCGCGACCATGTTCGACCAGACATCCTGGTTCTGGATGCCCCACTTCCGCGAAACAGGCACTTCGTCGTCCGCCCGCATTTCCAGAAGATTCTTCATGCCGGAAATATCCGATGGATCCGAGCCGCCCACCACAAGAAGCCGTCCGCCCGCATCGCGGTAGCGTTTGAGCGCGTCGGCGCCGTCAGGAGCCAGGTGTCCGCTCTGCCCGAGGGAGATCATCACCGCCCCCATCTCCGTCGGCGGCGGCAGTCCCTTCGCAAGGTCGCGTGTCGCGATTCCCTTCACGGCGTAACCGTGGTCACGCAAGGTCCGTCCTGCGGACGCTGTGATCATGCGCCCCACATAGGAAAGCCCCGGACGCGCGAACATGCCGTAGGGTTCGCACACGAGCCCGACCACGCCCTTGGGCTGCGCGGGATTGAGCGTTTCATCGAAGATACCGTCAAAGACAGCCTGTTTCGCGGGATCAAGCTCGGAGAAGAGACGATCCATCTCTTTGCGGCAAGCCGCGTCAAACCCCGCATCCGGCAGGGGCGCGTCAACGGACTTGTGAGCCCAGCAGGTGGCCGTCATGTCCACAAGGATGCGTACCTGCATCGCCACGAGTTCTGCCAGGGCATCTTCGGCCTCCGGACGCGGTGAAAAGGCGATCTTGCCCTCTTTTTCGGCCGCGTAGCCGGCCTGTCGCACAGCGTCCGTCACAAAGCCGAACACGGCTGCCTCAAATGATCCCTGCGGGACATGCGGCACATAGTTGCGCAATTTTTCGCGTACGCGCCGCACCACGGGGCCGTCCGACCGGAATCCGAACACATTCTTCGATCCCGGCTCCACCTTCTGCAACGCGTAGTCCACGCCGGGGAAACGCGAATACTGTACAAACTGCAGAAGCGGCGGATGGTTGAGAGCGCTTTCATCCGAAACGGAATGTGACAGGACGGAAATATAGAACGCGGCCCGCGTATGCTCGCCCTTTGCGAACGCCCGCGCGAGGAGCCCCATCATCGTTGCACGCGCGCGTTCCCGGTGCAGCCAGCCCGAGTTCTTATACCCCTGCTGCGCCAGAATCGCCGCATCTTCTACGCCGACCCGCTCCTTGATCTCTTCCAGTGAATGATAGCCCCTTTTGCCATTCTCCCTCGGCCACTCCGTCATGTCCGGATAGTGGCAGAACGCAATCAGCACGCCAAAATCGGAAAAGGTGAAGAATGATTGTATCTCGGCGGGCAAGGTCTCGCCCACAAGCATCGCCACCTCGTCATGCTCCACGTCCCAGCCCCACACAGGCAACAACGCTCCAGCCAAGACACATGTCAACGTCAACCGAAACCAAAACTGTCGTCTCATTCTCTTTCTCCCTCAGTTGACACCCATTATGCGGGGAGGGGTAAAAGAGTCAACCCCGTAATTGGTTAGTGACAGGGGGTGCGAAGATCATGCGTTTCTGGGGGAACGGGGTCGTAGTTTGACATTAAACAGCAGAAAGACGAAGGACAAGGAACAGCGAAATGATCGTTTCAAATTACCTGTCCCTTAGTTGCCCGTGTTTCATGGGCGGGACGCCCATGCCACGAGGGGTTTTGCAAGAACCTCAGACGAAAAAATTTGGAGTGCGGCGGCAAGCGGTATTCCGCGCGACGCCGCTTTTTGAGCAGTGTGTCTCCGCGCACAGCGCGGAGAGAAAGCGGTGCCGCGACCCGCGCACAGCGCGGCTCTTGTCATCGCAGATTTCGCCGCTGCAGGCGGCGTGACCGCCGCCGGTCAAGCAGACGCTTGCCCCTCCCAGTGCTCCGCGATGGAACCAAAGATCATCCTTCCGCACAGCGGAAGGCGGCTCGTGGAGACACTCGCCCTCCAACCTTCGCGTCTTCGCGTGAAATCACTGAGCGGTGCTCCCCAAAAACCTCTGTGTTCTCTGTGCTCTCTGTGGTTCCAAAAACCCGGGCAGTGCTTTTACTCTCGTCATTGCGAGCCACTGCGTGGTCGCAATAAGAGAGGTTGACTCGCGACTCGCGACTTGCGGTCGGCCCTGCCACCCCTAAAAACCTCTGTGCCCGACTGCGCACACACAAACCACGCACTAAACTCGCAAGCCCCTGTCACTAACCGATTACCACAAACCACACGAACGCGCTTGACGCCGTCATATAGCCGATTTAAACTATATCTTGCTTAAATCATTTGGCAGAGCTGTGCCGTACCTTTACAAGGTTATACACGGAGGGCGATGCGATGAAGCGAACTGTCTCGTCTGTTTCGATGGCTCTTTTTGCGGCGCTCGTCACGGTGCCGCTGTCGGCCCGATCTGAGATTTACGACCCGGCCGAAACATTCTCGATCCAAAACGGCAATCCCAACGGCGTGTGGGCCTATGGCTGGATGGATACCGCCTTCGCGACATTCACGCTGTATGTGAACGCCGGCTTTTCCAGCGGCGTCAATCCGCACTGGTACGGGTGGGGCAGCAACTGGACGCCATCGATCTGGCGGAATGACGCCAATCTGACCGGGATTTGCCAGCCCGGCTGGCTGCACCTGCATCCGGGAAACGGCAACCAGGGCAGCGTGCTGCGCTGGACGGCTCCAAGGGCAGGGCATTGCCGGGCTGAGGGGCGGTTCCTTCCCAGAGATTACGGTACGATGCAGGTCGGCGTACGGCACAACACCGACTGGTTGTGGCAGGCGACGAATGCCGGTGCCTTCACCTGCGAGGTCGATGTCGTCAAGGGTGACGTTCTGGATTTCACGGTTTACGGTGGATATAGCAGCGGAACAACGCCGCTGAGTGTCCTGATCGACGGCCCGTCGGCACCGGCGACGCGGTATGTGAACGCGGCATCGGCCACGCCCGTATCGCCCTATCTGACGCCGGCGACACCGGCCCCCGGATGCAGCACGGCTTCTCGGTCGCGCGCCTCGGCACCAACACGGTCGCGCTGCGTGTCACGGATCACGTCATGCAGACGCACGTCGATTCCTGCCGGGTGGTGCTGACCATGGGGCAGCCGCCGGTCGCCGAGATCGGTCCCGACCGTACGGTCGAGACCGGCTGGCCGTTGGATTTTGACGGGACGGGTTCTTCGGACGACGTCCGCGTGTCGCGCTATGTCTGGAATTTCGGCGACGGCACGACCGGTACCGGGCCGCGGCCGCGCCACATCTACCGCTCGGCGTCGCCGACAAACTACACCGCCGTGCTCACAGTGTATGACGCGGTCGAACAGGCCAGCGCACCCCGCACCGCCCAAGTCAGCGTGGTGACCGGCACGCTGCCGAGAGCGGAGACCGGCGGCCCGTACACGGCGGGCGCCGGCGGACCGCCCGCCTACTTCGATGGCAGCGCGTCGTCCGACGACCTTGATCCGGCGGTCGTGCAGGGCGTGGCGAAGTATGTCTGGGACATCGACACGACCGTGGACAGCGACGGTGACGGCATTCCGGACAACGATGTCGATCTCATCGGGCGGCGGGCGTTCCACACCTACGCCGATCCCGGCACGTATCTCTGCAAGCTGACCGTGACCGACGCAGCCGGGCAATCGCACAGCGATACGACGACCGTGCAGGTCATGACCAATCTGGCCCCGCATGTCATCTGCGTGCCGTTGCACGGCAACCCCGACGTACCGCATCTCGTGTACGCGGGCAAGGCCGTCACGCTCAAGGGCATCGCGCGCGATGCTGGTGCGCTCACGTATCAATGGGACTTCGGCGACGGCACGACTTCGGCGGTGGCGGCGGTGACGGATCAATATGTCATTCAGGCGACGCACACCTACATCGGACCGCCGAACCGGTCTTTCACCGCACGTTTGACCGTGTGGGACGCGCAAGGGCTTTCCGGCAGCGACGAGTACCGGCTGGTGATGCGGCCCGACACGGCGAGCACCCGCGCCGAAGTCGCAGTGGACGAGGCGCTCTGGTGGCTGCACAAGAATCAAAACCGCGAGGCCGGATATTGGAACAATCCGACCGACAACAGGTCGGACTACCGTCCGGCCGCGGCGGCGGGCGCGGTGCAGGCGCTGCTGACGAACGGGCACCGTCCCGAAGGCGACCCGACGGAAGACCCCTATGTCGAAACGGTCAACCGCGGGTTCGACTACCTCTTCTCGACGCTCCAGACGCGCGCGATGACGTCTCAGCCCTACGGCGATCCGGACACCAACGGAAACGGCATCGGTCTGGAAGTTTACGCAAACCGGGGCTATCAACAGGGCATGGTCATCGATGCCATCGCCTCCACGCAGCACATGCTCGGCATGGCGCGCACCGGAATTGCCGGAGTTAAAGGTGCCTTCTACTTCGACATCGTGACCGACATGGTCGACGCGCTGATTTTCGGACAGAACGACAGCGCCGACCGCGGCGGCTGGCGGTATGACTGGAACTACGGCAGCTCCGACAACTCGGTCTCCCAATGGGGTGCGATCTCGCTACTGGCCGCGGACAATCACTTCTGCATCAAGACGCCGGCGTGGGTCATGGAAGAAAACAAGCGCTGGCTCGCCGCCAGCTTCATTGACGGCTACTACTGCTATAGGCCCACCGAACGGTACCCGTGGAGCGAAACCGTCTGGCACTCCACCCAGCCCTCGGCACTCATCCAGATGGCCGTCAATAACATCTACGTGACGAACGCCGTGTGGCACACGGCCGAAATGGCCATCGCCGACAATTGGGACAGTGTCTACGGCAATGCCGCCAACCGCAATTATTACGCGCTTTACGCGGTGACCAAAGCCATGCGGCTGGCGCGCCCCCGCCCCGTGACCTACCTGGAGAAGACATTCATCGACTGGTACAACGACGATACCCGCGGCGTGCGGCAAAAGCTCCTGTCGCATCAGGCGGCGGACGGTTCATGGTCGGCCTGGTACAATGATCGTGGCTCGGCGCTCAACACTGACCTGTCGACCGCGTGGGCCGTTATGATGCTCACGCCGACGCTCTTCAGCCAGGCACCCGTACCGGTGATTACCGCGCCCTCGGTCTGGGGCTACGGCGAGCCCTTGACCGCGAGCGCCCAAAATTCGTTCCACATTGATTCTTCCCGACACCTTGTCTCCTACGAATGGGATTTCGATGGCGACGGCACCTATGACTATCAGACCGCCGATCCCCTCGATCCGGCCGCGCAGTGGACTTACCCGGATCCGCATCCCGACGTTGACGGCGATCCGCCCACCACATTCACCATCCGCCTGCGGGTGACAGACGACAGCCTGCCACCCCAGACAGCGGTGAGCACGTTCACGCTGACGGTAGCGGAGCTGCAGTACGATGCGGACGGCGATGGCATCGCCGACGCATGGGAACGCACGTACTGGGGCGACCTGACCACGGCGACGGCATCCTCGGATTTCGACGGCGACGGCTTCTCGGATCTCTCGGAGTTCCTGGCCGGCACGGACCCGACGGACGCGACCTCGCTGCTGATCATCGAGAATCTCGTTCCGTTCGCGGTCCAGGGACAAGGCGCATTGATCACCTGGCGCAGCGTGCCGAACCGTTTCTACCGCCTGGATCGCTCAACCAATCTGTTGCTGGAGGGCGGCGGATTCATGCCGGTCACCAGCGGCGTGCCCGGGCGGGCCGGCGCCAGCACTACGACGCTGACCGATCCCACGCCGCCGCCTCCGCCGGTCTTCTATCGCATCCACGCCGAACAATGAAACCCGAAAACGCCTTATCAACTGAGGTTATCAACAGGTGATAATAACCCTGTTGATAATTCATAAGCTGTTGTTATGTAATAGGTTATAGGTGATAATAAGTTGTTGATATTTTCGCCCTTGTGGACAACCCCAGTTTTGCGGCATACTAAGGGGCGGTTGCTACAAACAGGATCTGTTCAACACCACAATGGCCAATATCTCCATAGCTTATTGCCGACAACTTGCGCAGGCACGGCGCGCCAAGGGTCTCACCCAGAGCGCGGTGGCTGAGGCGGTGGGCTGTAAGCAGTCGGCCCTCAGCATGCTTGAGGCGGGGCAGGCTTCCAAGCTCTCGCAGGAGACGGTTGAGAAAATCGCCGCGCTTCTTGAAGTCCCGCTGGAAACGGCGGCCACCGCAGCGCCGGCGTCGCCCGCCGCCGCTCCGGCAGCCGTGAACACCCGCGCTTACTGCCCGCATGCCGACTGCTTTTCCAACGTGCCGTATGTGGTGAACGGCGAACTGCTCTTCTGGCCGAAGCCTCAGGCGGACGGCCGGACGGGCGCCACGCACTGCGCGGTCTGCGGCGAACTGCTGGAGCGCCGCTGTCCGCACTGCGGAGCGGCGGTCACAACCGAAGGCGCCTGCTGCCCGACATGCGGCGGCGCGCGGGTTCTCAACACGCTGCCGCCCGAGACCGATTGCGAGGCCTGGGCGGCCCAACGCCGACGCGAGATCGCGGAGTGGCGTTCGTTGATCCTCTAACCGGATGGCATCATGGCAAAAAAACTGCTGATTGTTACAGATGGTAAGGCCGGACACGAAAACCAGTCCAAGGCCTTTTGCTCGGCGCTGGGATATGAATACGACTGCGTGCGCGCGGGCTACCCCACCCGCATCCACAAGGCGCTCTCTTATCTGGTCGACCGGATGGGCCTGATTCTCGACTTCCCCTTCACCATTGAAAAAACCGACGGCTACTATGCCGCCGTGGTCTGCACCGGATCGACCGCCTTCTACCCCGGCAAGATCGCCGCGCGCCGCCGCGGCATCCCGGTCGCGGCGATCCTGTTTCCAAGCGGTTACAAAAAGCTGAACTTCGACTGCATCCTCGCGCCGGTCTTCGACCGCCCCCCCGCGTTTCCGAACATCATTCCGATCCCGGTCAACCTGACCTCCACCAACGACGCCTTTTACGAAACCGCCACCGCCGCGTTCCGCGAGCGCCACACGCCCGCCCGCCCGGCGGTCGGTGTGATCATCGGCGGTCCCAACGCCGCCGCCACGCTCACCCCCGACGCGCTCAAGCGCGACCTCGACCGCCTCTTCGCGCTGACCGAAGGCCGCGAGCGCTGGGTGACCACCTCGCGCCGCACGCCGCCGGAAGTCGAAGCCCTGATCGCGGACTATCCCTTCGACTACACCCTGCTTTTCAGTCGCGACACCTTCAACCCGATCCCCGCTTTCGTCACGCTCTGCGAACGGCTCTTCGTCACGGCCGACTCGACCGGTATGATCAGCGAGGCCGTCACGCACGGCACGGCATCCGTCGAGGTGCTGATGACCCTCAAGAACACCGCCTCCAAGTTCGGCCGCTTTCTCCACAATCTCGAAAAAGAGGGGGCGGTCCACTTCTTTGACGGCACGCTCGGAGACGCCGCCCGCAAGGTTGATCTGACACCGGCCTTCGAGCGCGCCCGCACGATGCTCAAATTGTGACGCTGCCATGCGCCAGATGTCCCTCCCAGATGTCCTGCGCGAGAAACTCGCCGCCCTCCCCGACAAACCGGGATGCTATCTGATGCGCGACCGCAGGGGCACGATCATCTACGTCGGCAAGGCCATCTCGTTGCGCAAGCGCGTGCAGAGTTATTTCCGTCCCTCGACACTGCGTAACGCCCCGCCCAAACTGCGCAGCATGGTCCACAGCGTGGCCGACCTCGAAACCATCACCGTGCGCAACGAGGCCGAAGCGCTGCTGATGGAAAGCAACCTGATCAAACAGTACCGTCCGCGCTTCAACATTGTCTTGCGTGACGACAAACGCTACCTCGCCCTGCGCGCCGATCCGCGCGACCCCGTGCCGCGCCTGACCACCTGCCGCATCCTGCGGGATGACGGCGCGCTCTATTTCGGGCCTTTTCCCTCTGCTGCAGTCGTCCGCACGGTTCTCGACTTCACCGAGAAGCGCTACGGCCTGCGCAAGTGTACGCCGATCCAACCGGACGCCGAGACCTACCACCACTGCATCAACGACATCATCCGCTTCTGCTCCGCGCCCTGCATCGGCCGCATCTCCCCTGCCGAATACCGCAGCCGCTTCGACGAAGCGTGCGCCTTCCTGCGCGGCGAACGGCTCGACGTGATTGAAGAGGTTAAAGCGCGCATGCAGGAGGCGGCCGACGAACACGAATTTGAAAAAGCCGCCGCCCTGCGCGACACTTGGATCGCCCTGCGCGAGATGGTCAAGCAGCGCGTGCGTGTTGTCGCCACCCCCGAGATGCACGCGGCGGACGCACGCGCCGGTATCTGCGGCCTGCAAAAGCTGATCGGTCTCCCTGCGCTGCCCACCCTGATCGAGGGCTTCGACATCTCCAACCTTTTCGGCACCCAATCGGTGGCCAGCATGGTTGCCGCGGTCGACGGTCTGCCCGACCGCCGCCTCTACCGCCGCTTCCGCATCCGCACCGTCGAAGGCGCCGACGACCCGCGTTCCATCGCCGAGGTCATCGACCGCCGCTACACCCGTGTGCGCGACGAAGGCAAGCCGCTGCCCGGCTTGATCCTGATCGACGGCGGCATCACCCAACTCCGCGCCGCGCGCGAGGCACTCGCCCGCCTCGGCCTCAGCCAAGTGCCCGCCGTCGGCCTCGCCGAAGAGATGGAAGAGATCGTGCTTGATGACGGTCGCCCGCCGCTCCTGCTCCCCCGCGACTCAGACGCACTGCGCGTCCTCACCCGCCTGCGCGACGAA
Organism: Lentisphaerota bacterium; assembly: GCA_012838435.1. Taxonomy (GTDB): domain Bacteria; phylum Verrucomicrobiota; class Kiritimatiellia; order RFP12; family UBA1067; genus DUPH01. Next base: position 10,851 of record DUPH01000213.1, read on the forward strand.
GCCCACCGCTTCGCGCTCAGCTACCACCGCCGTCTGCGCAACCGCCTCATCCGCGAATCCGTGCTCGACGATATCCCCGGCATCGGCCCCGCCAAAAAGGCGCTACTGCTCAAGCGCTTCGGCTCCGTCTACCGCCTTGCCCGCGCCACCGCCGAAGAGATCCAGACCGTCCCCGGTATCGACCGCGTCATGGCCGAAGCCGTCCTCAGAGCAGTGAAGCCAGGCTGAGCGTTCTTGGTTTCAGGCTGCATGCAGTGCTCGGGATTTTTAACGCAGAGGCGCAGAGACGCAGAGATTTTTTTGGGGGAGCCGGCCTTGCGGGTACTGCGGGTGTGAGCGGCGTGGGACGCCGCCGGGTGGAAGGCCGGTGCGGAGTGGCACCCGTAGTACCCGCAGAACCGGCAGGATCGGCAGTGCCGGGAAGCCTTTCTCCTAAAAACGGCAGTTGGGCGTACGGATTTTGAGCAAAGCCGCGTAAACATTGGCTTTCATCGCGATCCTCGCCGCACCTATTTGGTGCAGAACGCAATTTCTGATTGGAACCACGGAACACACTAAACACACGGAAACAGAGCCATGCCTTTCCGTGTGTTCGGTGTGTTCCGTGGTTAAACAATCGATCCCGATA
>DUPH01000214.1 GCA_012838435.1 Lentisphaerota bacterium
AATCGGCGGCCGGACTCAGATCAAAGATATTCCCCTCTCGGTGAAAAGCCTGAGTAGGTGCACCCGCACAGAGGAAAAACAGACCCCGTTCTGCACGAACTCAAGCAAGGTTTGAATATTTTCGGCTGACTGTGGGAAGTCTCCCCCTAGTTGGGACCAGACGATGATCTTCGTGCCTGCTGCCGGCAGGGTGAAATCATCATGTGAGGCAAATTCTGTGAAAAGCCCCGCAAAGGCAGTTTTGAACGCATCACAATTGCCCGAAAACTCAGCCTGCTCCAAAGCGAAACTGTGTATGACGCATGACAGAACGGAGATAAGAAAAACACGTCGCAACATGTCTGGTTTCTCGCTCACTGTTTCGTGAACCGGACGGTGAACCCTCCGCCGGGTGCCATGCGGAAAAGAATCCGGTCGCCTGCCCGTACGGACCGCGTCTCGCGCACAAACTTCGTCGGCTCCGCAACCGAATCGGGCGCGTCGCGGAAGATTTCCGCCGACCAGTTCCCCGCACCGAGAAAGCCGGTGTCGAGTTCAAAGTCATGCGCCGCCGCGCTTGAAATGCCAGCGGCGTACCAGACCTCGCCTTTCCGCCGTGCTACCGCCGCAAACGTTTCCGGTGTGCCGCCGAGTCCGACCGTATCGTCCCACACGACCGGAACCGCCGCCATGAAGCGGAAACACTCCATGTTCTTTTCGTAGCGGGTCGGGCTGTCGCAAAGCATCTGCAACGGTGCCTCGCAGAGCGTCATCATCGCCATCTGGCGGCTGCGTGTGCCCATCGATCCGGGATGCTTCCAGTCTCCCGTATACTTGCCGACCGGATAGTTGAGCATCGCCCCCGGCGTATAATCCATCGGTCCCGCCGTCAGCCGTCCGAAAAAGCTTTTCACGTCGTTTCCGAGAATATCCTGCCCCTTGTAGAACTTCATCTGTTCGAGCCCGTGAATCCCCTCGTAATTGAGCACGTTGGGATAAGCGCGGCTCATCCCCGTCGGACGGTGCACGCCGTGGTAATCGACCAACATCTGATTGCGCGCACAGGCATCCGCGAACTTCCAGAGAAAACGCTCGGCCTCCGCATCACCGCGATCCATGAAGTCAACTTTGAATCCCTTCGCGCCGAGTTTCGCGAAATGTGATGCCACAAGGTCCTCTTTGCCGTAAATCTGAGCCCATGCCATCCACAGAATGATCCCCACGCCCTTTTTGTTCGCGTAGTCGATGAGATGCGGGACATCCACGTCAGGATGAAACTTCCAGATGTTGAGCGCTTCGCTCCACCCCTCGTCGAAAATCACGTACTCGACACCGGTTCTCGCCGCGAAATCGATATAATACTCGTAACTCTTCGTATTGCATCCCGCCTTGAACGGCACGCCTTCGAGATGCCAATCGTTCCACCAGTCCCAAGCGACCTTGCCCGGTTTTACCCAGGAAAACTCGCTGCCGGACGTTGCGGGACGCGCCAGCGCATAGACCAGATCCGCCTCGCAAAGCTGCGCGGGTTTGTCGGCAAGGACAAACGTACGCCACGGGAATGGGCGCGTGCCGTCGGTTTCGACCAGATATCCGTCATGCTCAAGCACCTTGAGCCAGCGTCCACCCTCCTTGAGACCGTGATCCTCCGGTTTGCCCCCCCAGCCGCCAACGCGCTCCGTCCGCTTCGGCCAGCCGGCGAATACAGACTGGAACACCACCGGGACCGCCGTAGCATCGGCACGCTCAAAATTCCAGATGGGATAGTCAAATACGTCACTCTCGGTAATCGCGAGGGTTTTGCCGCGGACAGAACAAACCACGGGCAGATAGGCCACCTTCTTCCCTTTGCCGCCGGTCACGACATCCTTCGCCGCCAGCGTTTCAGTGACGGTTTCCTCACACCCGAACGCATCGGTGAAATTCACCTGACACACGGCGGACGCTTCCGGAATGGTCACATACGCCTTTTCTCCGTCGACCCGGATCCGGCCGGGCATCGTGGTCTCGAACCGATAGGCCACGCCATCGTTCCGGGCGGCAAGCCGAACGCCCCACTTCCCGAAATCGACAAACGTCTCATTCCGCTCAAGGTTCACCGTCCCCTTCTTGTACACGGGTGACTTTTCAATCCCGGACACGGTTCCGGTCTTGACCTTCGGTGCCGCCCCTTTTCCGGCAAGGAGCACACCGTCCACTGTCATCCCGATTTCCGAAGGAGCGACCAGAACCTGCCCGTCCCGGAGCACGTCATAGGCAAGGGGTTCTAAATAGAGCCGGATCTGATTCCGCCCGTCGGGCGAAGAAGCCGTCGCAACTCTCTCCGCTGCTTTCGCGCAAACGCAACATCCCGCCACCATCGCCAGTATCACCGTGTTTCGTATCATTTCGTTTACTCCTTAAATCCGTCCCCATCGTTTTCTGGGTGGCCTATAGCGTAGGCGACATGTCAAAGCGGGTCAAGTGCGATTCAATTGCGATTCAACCGTTGCGAGACGCGCCCGACTCTAGTACCATGACGATCATTGATGACGGACGGTTGAGGAGACGGGTGAAAGCGTGTACGGCTTCAAGGATCTTTGGACGCGGGCGAAGACGAGCCTTTGGCGTTGGCTAGACCGCCAGCCGCTGTTGACGGCTACGGCGTGTCTGCTGGCCGGGATCGTGTGCGGTTACCGGATCGACGCGCCGTGGGTCGCCATGGCCGCTGCCGCGTTGTTGTGCGTGTGCGCAGCGATCTTTATGCGTACCCCGCTGTGGCGCATCTTTGTCGCGCTCTGTATCTTGCTGGTCGGTTGGACACTGGCGACGCGCGACAAGGCCGGCCGCGACGACGAGGCGCACCGCTTTCGCGCGCTCGCTCAACCACAGACTTACGTCTGCCGCGTGGGGCCGGAGGTGACCGTCCAGCCGTTGCGCGGGCATGCGGCCAAACACACCTTTCGTGCCGAAAAATTGCGCACCGAGGACGGTACCTTCGCCTGCCGTCATCTGCCGGCGGAGGTCACTTGGTTCGGCGCGGCAGAAGAGGCGACCGGCACGACGCCGCAACCCGGCGAGATCTGGCGTATACGCGGTTCGGGGCGCGTGCGTAAGAAACGCAACGGTTTGCAATATCTGGCTCTCAACAGCGGCGAGGATCGCGCCACCCGACTGGCGGAGATCAGTCCGTCGGCCTGGCGCGCGCGTGTTGCGAACGCCCGCCGTACTGCGTCCCGGCGCGTGGTGATCGGCATCGAGACGTGGGGCGACATCCCGGCGCTGAATCAGGCGATGTTGCTGGGCAACCGCCATGTGATGCCGCCTGCGTTGCGCCGCGTCTTTGTGGATTCTGGCACGATCCATGTCTACTCCATCTCCGGCCTGCATATCGTTCTGGTGGCCACCGTGCTGAGCCTCGCCGTTTCTGCCTGCGGCATCCCACGTACCTACTGGGTCTTGGTGAGCGGCCCGCTTCTGATCTTCTATACGGCGCTTACCGGTGCGCGGCCGCCTGCGGTGCGCGCCTGTCTGATGGCGTTGCTCTATCTGGCCGCGCCGCTGATTGGTCGCCGTCCGAACGCTCTGATGGCGTTAGCGGGTACCGCGCTGATCGTGCATGCCCTCCAGCCTTGGTTGATCTTTGACATTGGCTGCGTGCTTTCGTTCACCGTGATGGGTGGACTGGTGGCCTTCTGTCGGCCCTTCTGTCAGGCGGGGCAGCGATTGTTCCGTGTCGCGCGTCTGACCGAACGCGCGAATCTGTCGCGGGCCGCCGGTGCGAAGGTGCACGCGCGCCGCCTGAACATGCTGGCGCATGCGGTCACGTGGTTGTCGAATTCGTTAGCCGTGTCGCTGGCGGCTTGGGTGGCGTCGCTTCCTTTGACAGCTCACTACTTTGGACGTTTCACGCCGGGTGGCGTTTTTGCGAATCTGGCGGTAGGGCCGTGTTCGTTTTTCATTGTTGTTGCGGGTTGTCTCGGTGTAGCAACAAGCACGGTGAGCGAGTGGGTGGCTAGTTGCTTCAATAACGCCGCTGGTTTTTTCACTTGGTTGATGGTTAAGTCCGCCCAGATAACGGCGGCCTTCCCTGGGGCGAACCTACGCATCAAGCCTTGGCCGCTCTGGGCGGTTTGGCTCTGGTTCGGTGTGTTGCTGGTGCTGGCGGTCTGGCTGCGCACGCGCAAACACCGTCCGGACGGGCTGGCATGGTTGACGGACGACGATCAATGACAAAGGGAAAGTCTTGCAAAAAGTGTGGCACGGGCATCTTGCCCGTGTTTCCTGGGCGGGACGCCCATGCCACGAGATTTTTTGCAAGCACCTCAAAGGAGCATGACATGCAGCGAGAGATTCATATTGCGGGTATCGGCGGTGTCGGGATGAGCGCGTTGGCGCAGGCACTGCTGGATCAAGGCGAAAAGGTCAGTGGCTCGGATCGTCTGCTGGACGCGGGGGACGAGACCGGGGTGCTGACCTGCCTCGCGGCGCAGGGCGTGCGGCTCTGTCGGCAGGACGGAACGGGCATCACGCCGCAAACCGAGCGGTTGGTGATCAGCAGCGCGATCGAGTCAGACAACCCAGAGGTGTTGCGCGCGCAGGCGCTGGGGATCCCGGTCGTACACCGCGCGGCCGAACTGGCGCGGTTGACCGAGGGGCGACGCCTGATCGCCGTGACCGGCACCAGTGGCAAGAGCACGGTGACGGCGATGCTGGGCAGCCTGCTGGAGGGCGTGGGGTTCGATCCGCTGGTGGTCAACGGCGCGGCGGTGGCGGGCTGGAGTGCGGACGGTACGCGCATCGGATCGGTCCGGAAAGGTGCGGGCGAGTGGGCGGTGATCGAAGCCGACGAATCCGACCGCTCGCTGATGGTCTTCAACCCTGAGCATGCGATCATCACCAACGCTTCGGCGGATCATTTCGGGCTGGATGAAACACTGGCGCTCTTCGCCTCCTTCCGTGCGCGGGTGCCGGGTACGGTGATCGATGGACGCGGCGCTGGCGGCGGACCAGCCGAGGCGCGCACAGAAGGGTGGGGCGGCTCTTTCCAGTTCGAGGGCGTCACGTATCAAGTACCGATGCCCGGCCTGCACAACGTCCACAATGCGTGGCATGCGGTGCGCATGGCGCGTGCGCTGGGGGCGGCACCCGAGCGGCTGGTCGCCGCGTTGGCGGCGTTCGGTGGTGTCGAACGCCGCTTGCAGCGTGTGGGCCGTTGCGGCGCGGCGACAGTGGTCGATGACTACGCGCACAATCCCGAAAAACTCGCGGCCGCCTGGACGACCCTCGCGACGGCCTTCCCGTCCGGCGTGTGCGCTGTCTGGCGGCCGCACGGCTATGCGCCGCTACGTAAAATGCTGGAGGGACTGGCGCAGGCATTCGCCGCTGTCTGTCGACCGCAGGACACGTTGCTGCTGTTGCCGGTCTATGACGCGGGCGGCACCGCCGATCGCTCGATCAACAGTGACGTTTTGGCTTCCATGCTCCGCGAAAAAGGTGTTAAAGTGCTGTCCGTTGGAGGCATTGACGATGCGGAAGCCATCATGCGTGCCCAGGCGGACACAGCAGGTGTGTTGGTGACCTTGGGTGCGCGTGATCCCGGCTTGCCCCGCTTGGCGCGGCGGCTGGCTGTATCGGGGTAGGCGGATGTGTCGGCACAAGTACGAAGCCGGGAGGAATAGGCATGAAAAAGACCTTACTGATGACGTGTGCAGTGGCCATGGTTGTCGCCTGTGTGCAGGCGCAGTCTTGGTTGAAGAAGGAGAAGGAGCCTGAAAAGACTAAGGGCTGGATCGACAATTTCGAGCAGGCCCAAAAGGAAGCAGAAGCTTTCAAGCAGCCGATCTTCGCCTTCTTCACCGGCAGCGATTGGTGCGGTTGGTGCGTGCGTCTCAAGAAAGAAGCGCTCGACACCAAGGAGTTCGAGAAGTTTGCCGCCGACAACCTGATCCTGTTCGAGGCGGACTTCCCGCGGGCGAAGAAAATATCCGACAAAGTCAAAAAGCAAAACGACGAACTGGCATCCAAGTACGGCGTGCGCGGTTATCCCACAGTGTTTCTGCTCGATGCCGAGGGCAAACAGCTTGGCCGGACCGGATACAAGGCCGGCGGTGCTGAAGCCTACGTCAAGCACCTCAAAGAAATGCTCGAAACGGCGGGTGTTAAGACTGTGGAGAAACCCGAAGCAGCCAAACCACTTTCGGCGTACGAGAAAATGAAGGCTGAGCGGGCTGCTAAAGCGGCGCAGGACGCCGAGAAAAAATAAGCGGGAAGCGTAGGCGTTTTTATGGAGTTCTCATATCCGCCCGGCAGGACGTTGCTGGGCGAGACTCAGGCGGTACGGCAAGCGATTGAGCGGTTTCACGCCCAACCCGTAGATCAAGTGATGCTATGCGAAGGCGACGCTGGCTACTCGCCGCGCCGCACGACGCTTAGCGGCAAACGCTCGGTGACCGGTCCCGGCACCTTTACCGGTCGTGTCCGGCGCACGTTGACCTTTGGTCCCTCGACCAATGCCGGCTGGTGGATTGACCGCACTGATCTCGACGAGCAACTCATGACGTACGTCTCGATCCGCAACGTGTGGACCTCCGCGCGTAACATCGTGTTGCGTAGCGGCAACCCGCACAACTATCTGCGTATGGTCGAGCATATCATTGCCCTGCGCTTGGGTATGGGTGTGGACGATGTGGTGATCAGCACCAACTCCGGTGATCCGCCGCTCTTTGACCGCAGCAGTGTCGATCTGGTCGAGGCGGTCGAGCAGTGCGAGATCATTGAGCGCGATGAGCCCGCGCAGTATGTGACTGTCAAGGAGCCGGTCACCTTCGGCGGCAACCGCGGCGACTTCCTGACTTTCCTGCCGCCCGAGAACGGCGAGAAGAAGTTGCGTTTGGATGTGGCGATCGACTTCAGTTCGGTCATCGGCCAGCAACGTATCGTCTTTGACGTTACACCGGACAGTTTCCGCCACGGTGCGTTTGCGCGCACCAACGCTTCGCACCGTCAGATGCTGATGGTCCGTCTGTTCGGCTTCCTTTTTGCGGATACACGTAACCTCGGTTACACGACCGACAACATCCTGATCCACGGCAAGCACAAATATTACGGCGAGCCGCGTTTCGTGCAAGAGGACAGCGGCAAGGCACTAGAGCCGGTTTGGCACCGCGCCACGCTCGACCTGCTGGCTGCGATCGCGCTGATCGACATCGGGCGCTTTGTCGGACGCGTGGTCTCTTATCGCGCTGGGCACACGCTTGATGTGCGCGCCGTCGGCCTGCTCTACAAACACAATCTGCTCGAACCGCTGGAGTAGGGCGGGAACCATTGGCGATAGACTGGTACAATCTGGCGGATCAAGAGGTGGCGGCGGTGTATGCGGCGCTGCCATCCGATCTGCGTGCTTGCCTCGCCAGTCTGGCGGTCACGCTGGAGTCGCGTCCTACGTCTGACGAGCAGTTGGAAGAGGGCGATGACGAGGATCTTCTCGGGCTCTTCGTCGGTGCCAGTTTCGCCGAGGTTGCGGATGAGGCCGAACCGCTGCCGAGCGCGATTCGCCTGTTTGTCGAAAACCTTCGCGACGAGGCCGAAGACGACCCCGCCCGTTTCCGCCAAGAAGTGCGCGACACCTTGCTGCACGAGTTGGGGCATTACCTGGGGCTTGACGAAGACGGCCTGACCGAGCGCGGTCTGTGACGCGCCTCTGCTCAAAAAAGCGGCGTCGCGCGGGATACCGCTTGGTCTCTCTTAGTCCCCCACACTTAGTCGGCTACATTTAGTCTCCACACCTAGTCGATTGCGCCAGTGTTTGGACTAGGTGAGGCTCTTTCAAAACCCCTCGTGGCATGGGCGTCCCGCCCATGAAACACGGGCAAGATGCCCGTGCCACACCTCTGCGCCTCCGGGTTAAAAGACCCGAACCTCCAAAACCCTTTGCGTTCTATGTGTTCTTTGCGGCTATTACCGTAGTCATGCCATCCCAAAAAAAATCTGCGGCATCTGCGAAATCTGCGGATCAAAAAAACCGAGCCTTGCCAGAAACCAAAGAGCGGTGAAAGTTCAACTGCTCTTTTTAGGCTAAGTGTTTTCGACTAAGTGTATGGGACTAAGCGTAGACGACGAAGTGTCGCGCCATCGCACTTCGTGCGCTGTCGCTGCGCTAGATCAGCTCGCACGCGCCGCCGGCGCAGGCGACGGTCTGCGTGACGGTTGTGTTGTCTTGGCGCTCGATGAGCTGGGTGTAATCCACCGGCGTGTCGGTGCGGTTGAGGTCTTCCCACAGCTTGCAGGCATCAACGCGCTTGAGGCAACGCGTCATCTTCAACGTGTCGCCGCCGAAGTAGTTTTGGGCGAATTTGCGGGCGCGCCGCAACCAGTCCAGCTTCGCTTCGCGCACGCCTTCAATCGCCTCGTAAACGCGCTTGGGATAGATTTTGGCGGTCGGCTTTTCAAGGTTCTCGCCGCGACCGAGCACGCAATCGCAAGCAGCCCAGAGGTTGTCGTCGAAAGCTTGCAAGCCATCCACGATCAGGCCCGAGGCGAAGAGCGCACCCACGCCGTAGATCGCCACGATCTCGTCGTCGCTCAGCACTTCGCAGAAGGGGGCCTGCGGGTAGTCGAGGTCGCCGCCCTCCGGCAGTAGCGATACGCCAGCGAAGGCGTGACGGTTCTCGAAAATAAAGTCCTCGACCGACGCCCATTCGCTGTCCTTGACCGAGATGGTGTTTGAGACGTTGTGACTGAGCCAGGGCTGTGCGCAGAGCTCGGGACGCTTACCGGCGTCGATCCAGTTCTCTTTGGTGAGCTTGACTTTGCGCAGCAGTTCAACGGCATCGACATCGCGCTTGGTCAATGCATTGGGACTGGCCTGTATGCAGAAGGTGAGCACAACATCAGTGCCGTTGGGATTCCAGACCGACTTTTCGACAGCCTTGGGGTTCTGCGCACGGAAGAAATCGACGAGCAACTCGTCTTCATTCGCCTGTGCGCGGCGGAAGTAGCGCTTGGCGTGGTGGGGGTGGATGCCCGACGACGTGCCGAGGATGCTGCTCGTGGTGCCGGCCGGCTTGACGCAGGTGGTGCGGGCCGCCGGATTGATACCGATGCGCTTGGCCACCTGAGCGTTGACCTCAAGGATGAGCGCAGCCATCTCGCGTTGCAAGTCGGCATCGAACGCTACGTCAGGGTTCTCCATCATGCCGGTCATTGAGATGCCCAGCAACGCCTCGCGCTTGGCAATGCGTGTGCTGACCTCGCCGAGGTAGCCGAAGTCAGTGTAGTCGGCCTGCAGGGTGCCGAGGATCGCTGCCGCCCGGCAGGCGGCTTCAAACTTCTCCTTGTTGTCCACGATCCCCATGTTGATCTCGCAGAGGTTGCAGAAGGCGAAGCCCGACACGCCGTCGATCTGCGGATAGAGGCCGATCTCAGCGCACGGATTAAAGGTCATGTCCAGATGGTCGGTCCAGACAAAGCCCGGCTCGCCGAACTCTTTGACCGATTTCATGAGTTTGGCGAACTGCTCGCGCGGGGTCTTGTCGCGCAGCAGCATGGCGGAGTTGTTGGAGCGTGCGCGCTGCGGATTCTCGGTAAACCAGTTGCCGGTCTTGGCGGTTGCCATCTCATCGTCTTCCGGCGAGAAGAGACAGATCGTGGCGCTGCGGCGCACACCTCCCGAGAGCACGGCGTCGGAAGCGTGCATCAAGATGTCGTAAGCATCTATCGCCCGCAGGCGCGTGTGGCCTTCGGCCAGACGCTTATCAAGCAACTCGCGGATCTTTTCCAGACTGCGGCGCAGCGGCTCAGGCCCCGGTGCGCGGCCCATGCCGGATGAGATCGGGCGTCCTTTAGGGCGGATCTGCGTGTAGTCGAACTGCACGGTCGTACCTGCATACTCCGGGAAAGGCTGGCGCGTGGAGAAGTAGCTGGAGAGCAACACGCCCAAAGCGTCAGCCCACCCCTCGATCGTGTCCGGTATCACGTAGGTGGCATTCGCGGCGCCGGGCTTGGCGATGCCCGGGAGTTTGGTGATGTGATGCGTCTGCACCGAGAAACCCACACCGCAGCCGCATAACAACAGCCACAGTGCCTCTTGGAAAAACCGCGGGCGGTCGCAGTACGAGGTGGTGCAGTTGTAGATGCGCGCGTGCTTGCGCAGGATCGGCTCGCCGCCGAACTGCATCGCCCGCTGGCTGCCTAACACCATCTTCTGCTTCATCGCCTGCTCGCAGACTTGCAGCAGATCTTCGACATCGATCCCCTTCGACGCAAAGTGTCGGCGGTGCATGTCGATCACACGCTCGACCGCCTCGGGGAAGGTCTCGCGCCGCATCTTTTCAGGGATGTACCGGCTATATTTCGAGGTGAATACATAGTCCTTCAACGCTTCAATACTCATGGTGCTTCCTCTGCGTGCGGGAATGGGAAAGTGTGTGACACGACGGTCTGCGGAGGGGCACGCATCTCCCCCGTGAAAAACCCTTAGCCGACCAACATTCGCACACTTCCGCCATCCGGAACACCCCAAGCTTGGCATCGGCGAAAATTGGGAGCCTTGTGAAACGTGTCTATATATAGTAGTTCGCGCATGGGATGTCCACTACATTTTGTGTTTTTTCGTAACCTGTTGCCTATCAACGAAATCCGTGAGCCATTTTTCGGCGTAATCGGTTAGTGACAGGGAGCATGCGAGTTTAGTGCGTGGTTTGCGCCCATTTCGGTACTCGCAAGTCGGGCGAAAAGATATGGAGTGCGGCGGCAAGCGGTATTCCGCGCGACGCCGCTTTTTAAGTACGAGTGTGAAGACAGGGTGGCGCGCAAAAGCGGTGCCGCGACCCGCGCACAGCACGGTTCTTGTCACCAAAATTTTCCGCCGCGCCAAGCGCGGACGGCGGGCTAACCGATTACCCTAAAAAGAGCAGTTGAGCATGCAGATTTTGAGCAAAGCCCCGTAAACATTGGCTTCCGTTGAGATCCGCGCCGCACCTATTTGGTGCAGAACGCCATTTCTGATTGGAACCACGGAACACA
>DUPH01000215.1 GCA_012838435.1 Lentisphaerota bacterium
ATTCGGAAGACACTTACCATGTCGGCCAAAGAGCAGAAGAAGGAAATTGAGGAGGCAGGCGAGGAGCCGATACTCAGTTATAATCAGACCGATTTCGTGAAGGATCGTGTGGCCGTTGAGGTGCAATTCGGCAAATATTCGTTTGTGGCATACGATCTTTTTGTCAAGCACCTGGCCTTTTTCGTCCGCGATCAAATTGACGTCGGAATTGAGATACTGCCCATGAAGTCACTTCAAAAACATATGAGTTCTGGCGTGGCTTACTACGAAGGCGAGTTTTACAATATCGTCAGGCAGGGTCGTGGTGTCCCGTCGGTTCCGCTTGTCATACTGGGCATTGATGCCCAATAAAAGGCACTCCAGTGCTTTATAGCTCGCCAAGTGCGATAAAAACGGAATTGCTTTCGCCCTTATCCTTGGGGTTGCGGACTTCGTCCGCGTTGGGAGCTAGGAGCATTGGAGTCGGCACGTCAACTTTCAACTAGGGCTCTTGCAAAATCCCTCGTGGCATGGGCGTCCCGCCCATGAAACATAGGCAAGATGCCCGTGCCACACCTGCAAGCAACTCTCAACCAGCCTACCACGCATAAGTGAGCGATGCATAAAATCGGCGGCCGGCGGGTTCTTGGCCGGGATAAAGTTGAAAGTCGTCGTCCAGCAGATTGCTGACGCCCGCGTTGAGGGTGGCGCGCTCGGTGGCGGGTACGCGCCACTGCAGTTCGGCACCGGTATCGAAAAACCAGTCGTCATGGGCGCGCGCACGGTTGCTGGCATAGTTCGAGACACCTTGCCTGACACGCACTGAAAGGTCGCGCGAGAAACGGTGCCGCACGCTCACCCCCGCCTCGGCATTCGGATAGTCCATCGCGTAGCGGCTGGCGTGGAAGTCGGTGTCGCACCGCTTTGACAGGGCGAGTAAATCAACCCCGACGCCGGTATCGGCCGTAAGATCCAAGTGCGCTTCTGCCGTGCCGCCCCAGGTCTTGATGTCGTCCAGATTGACCGCTTCCCAGCGTCCGCCCGGATTGCGTTTGAGCCAGTCCACGATGTTCGCGCCGCGTTCATGAAATAGGGCCGTGCGCCACGTCAGCCTTTCGGTCTGACCTTTCCAGCCGACCTCTGCCGTGCGCGTGCGCTGACGTTTCAGGCCGGCATGACCGAGTGACGACGGAGATTCGTAGTTCAACTCGGTGTAGGAGGGTTGCCGGACGGCTTCGGTGTAGGAGAGGAAAAGGATGTGCGTGTCTGAAACCATCCATTCGACGCCCGCCGCAGGCAACCAGGCGGCCGAATCGCTGGAGAAGAGATCCAGCGAACCTCCCGCCGTCCAGACGAAAGGCCCCGTGGTGAGATTCGGCAAGGCGGCGAACGCGGCGTGGCTGCGCGTGTGGTCGCCGAGCGACGAGCTGTCGATCGTCTCCAAGTCGGCGTCGGCGCGCAGGTCGACAGAGAATGTCTCATTGAAGGTCCGGCGTGTGTCGCCATGGATCGCCAGAAAATCGGTGGTGTGGTCGTTCTCGAAGAAAGAGTGCCGGTGACGATCCAGCCAGTAGGTGTCGTCGGTACGCGACCAGGCGGCCGAGAGACGGGCGGGTTGAAGCGGATCTTCCGTGAAGCGCAACGTCCCCGCGAGAAGGGCGTCCGATCTACGCTCCTCGGCAGGGTATTTGCGGTCAGTGCCGTAAAAGCCGCGCGCGCCGAATTCGCGCCAAGAGAGGGCGGTGATGAGGTCGCCCTGCAGGGCGTCGCTCGCGGCACCGACGCGGGCGCCGGCAGCGACGCGCATCAGATCATTGTCGCTTTCGCCGTCGGTCTGGTCGGCATGGTCGAATAAAAGGAACGACGAAACACCGGCCGTCGCGCCGCCGTCGAGCGTACCGGTCTCGGTGGCCAGCACGTTGCCGAAGAGGACGCCTTTATTCCCCGCGCCCGCCGTGATGACGCGCTGGCGTTCACGGATAGGGGCAAGGTTCAGACTGACCGAACCGGATGGATGGCCCGGTGCAGTACGGAAGCGGTCGAGCCCGGTCAGGACTGTGGGCGTGTCGAACCAGACATCCGGCGCGGGCATGTCGGCATGCCAGTGCTCGGTCTGGGCGTTGCGCAGGGTGAGGCCATTGAGCAGCAGGCCCGTGCTGTTGAAGGGGCTGCCGCGCACCGAGAGATCGGCCTGCGGGCTGCCCGCGCCTTGGTCGCGAACCGTCAGGCCAGGAACCTCTTTGAGAAGTGAGGGGCCGGGACGCACGACAGGAGAGAGCGGTGTGGCCTCAACGTGAATCACCCAATTGGTGTCCGGCGGCACGGGCGTGGTCTGTGCATCGGCAACGTCGGCGCACAGTAGGGACGCAATCAGAAGACCGCAGGATAGGCAGTGACGGCACAGAACTTTCATGAGGCGGGTCAGCGTAGCGTGTCCCGCCGTGATTGTCAATCGGCTCAACCTAAAAAGTAGCCTATTTTTTCGCTTTCTCGATCCCGAATTCGAGCGGCGCATAAACGTTGTGCCGCCGCGTACGGCGCGGTAGCACTGGGCAAGTGTCTGCTTACTAAACCTGCGGTGACAAGGGCCGCGCTATGCGCGGGAACAACTCTTAGTCCTCACTCTTAGTCGAATACACTAACCGATTACCTTGCCTCGCGCCCCCGAGGTGCATTATAGTGGAACCACTTTTTATGTGCGATTCTGACAGAACAGACGAGCGGCCTTCCCGACAGATCCGGCATGTGATATGGGATTGGAACGGAACCTTGCTGGACGATACCCAAGCGGGGGTCAACGCGGTGAACGGCATGTTGCGCACGCGCGGCCTGCCGCTATTGGATGTCGCGCGTTACCGCGACATCTTCGGCTTTCCGGTCCGACACTTTTATGAGGCCGTCGGTTTTCAGCTTGAACGCGAAGACTGGGACGCGATGGCGCGCGAGTTCCACGACCTGTTTCTGGCTGAGCCTGACCTCCGGCTACACCGGGAGGCCACCAACGCGCTCCAGCATTTTTCCGCCGCAGGGGTCGGCCAGTCGATTCTCTCGGCATCGGAGCAGACCATCCTCGAACGCATGCTGGCAACGTTCGGCATCCAGCATCACTTCACGCACATCTGCGGCGTAGACAACCTGTACGGACAGTCGAAACTCGACCTAGGGCGCGCGTTGCTTGCGCGAATTGAGGTCCCTTGTCCGCAGATCCTACTCATCGGCGATTCGCTACATGACCACGAAGTCGCGGAAGCGCTCAGCGTCCGCTGCCTGCTCATCTCGCAGGGCCATCAATCTCATGCGCGTCTCGCGCAGTGCGGCGCCCCGGTCTTGCACTGCCTGTCAGACCTGCACGACTGGTTAACGCAGTAAGTCACTACTTCTGCAAGCGTTCCACCGCATCCACGGCCTTCTGCACCTCTTTCTCAGCCATAACCTCAGGTCGGCTGGCTTGCTCTTTGAGCTTGTTACCGTAGGAGATCACACAGAAAGAGACCAACAGCGTCACGATGCCCAGCCCTAGCAGGGTCTTGGTCTTGGTGCCCACGCCCCGCCATTCGCCCAGCAGGATTCCTACCAGAGAACTGAAGAAAATCGACGAGCCCATCACAATCGCAAACCCGATATACGCCATGTCGCCCATCGCGGGTTCACCAACCTTCTGGCAGACAAACTGCATCGCCCAGATCACGCCGGCCAAGCCCGCGAAAAAGATGTTGGGCACAACCAACGAGCCACCCTTGGAGTAATCACCAAACGTCCGGTTTTTGGCGTTTTGCGTCAGGCACCACGCGGCGTTAACCACAAAGCCGCCCAGCAGCACCACGACCAGCACCGGTATCCCCTGCCAAGTCGAGAGCGTGCCGCCACGCACCGCCGCCTCCTGCAACACATCGCCGCTCTGCAAGCCGAAGTTCATCCCCGCGCTCGCAATACCCGAAAACAGAGCGACGAGCATACCCTTCTTGAAATCAAACTCGGCAACCGCGCGCTTCTTCTCCTCTTCCGACAACTCGCTCTCTTTGGCCTTTCCGGCCAGTCCCACCAGCGCAATACCCGCCAAAGAGCCAAACACGCCCAGTAGCACCACAATGGAGCCGGTATCCTTAACCAAGTCAGCCGCCTTGCCGGCCACAATCGGTGGAATCAGCGTACCGGTCGCCGAGCAGAGCCCGCAGCCAATAGCCAAGCCAAGGCCGATTCCCAGATAGCGGATCATCAAGCCCCAAGTCAGGCCACCCAGCCCCCACAGCGCACCGAAGCCAGCACAGCGCACCAGTACCCCGGCGGGGGCTTCCGTCAGAACCTCTTTCAGGTTCGGCACAGTTAATAGCGCCAACGCCCACGGAAAGAGCACCAGACCAAAAATCGCATAAAAAAGCCAATAGCTTTCGTACGCCCAATTTTTGACACGCTTAAAAGGCAGTGCAAAGACCGCCCCGGCCAACCCACCACAGGCAAAAAGAATCATCCCCACGGCAGGATTCGTCGTATCCAACATGATGCGCCCCCTTCATTGTGTGAAACCCGGTTTACGCTGTCCCAACGATAACACGCAGCAAGTGTCCGCAATGATACGGAGGTCCGGGTGAAAAGGGAAGGGCAAAGTGTCTACTTCTGGAGCAAAACACCTTGATGTCCGCAAGGGACCACGACCTTCCCTTTGTGGAACGCGGCGATGTCGGGATTACCCGATACATTCCAGTGCGCGAGAAGTTCCGGGCGATCCAAATCGGCAAAATCATAGAGTGCCACCGTACGATAGATCCGGCTCGTCTTCACGACGCGCGTACTTTCCGGGTCTTTGCGCGGGATGCCATTAGAGGCCGGCCCCGGCAGACGCTTGACCGTCCACTGTGCGTGGTCGGGGGGATCGCCCTCGTTGGGCGACAGGAACAGATACCCTGCGTTGGAGGTGACCAACGCGCGGTTTTCGTCGAATCGGCAGATGCCGTTCGACAAGGTGATGCGATTGTATTTCGTCGTACAGGAGACGCGCGGTTGCGGCGACGCCAACATGTCCAACCAGACGATATTTTGATGAGCATTGTTGTACGCGATGTACCGGCCATTCCCGATCGGCGCGTCCATCAGATACTTGTCCCAACCCGGACACGACCCAAAGCCGAGCACCACTTTCGGATGCGCCAGATCAGAAATATCGTAAAGCCGGCATCCGCCGTTACGGGACGAAAACACCGCGTAATTCGCATTTATCGGCCAGACGCAGAGTGCCACCGTCTGCGCGGAACTGAGTTGCGGCACCCTTCCAATCTCGCGGAACTTCGTCGGACCTTCTAATTCGTAAACCCCGTAGCCGTCCTCGCCTTCCGCCGTATAGAGACGCGTCCCCGCAACCTGCACGTCGAAGACACGCGACGGCCCCGCGAGTTCACCGATTTTCTTGAAGCCGCCTGCGGACTGAATTTCAAGCACATGCAATCCCGCATCACCACACGCGGCGTATACCACGTCGCCCGTCACGGCCACCGCACGCGCCTGTCCCGGCACCGACGGCTTCCAGACCCAAAACGCCTTCTCGTCCGTGGGATAGTCCTCCCGATACGACACGTTCGCGGGTGGCGCGACCTGCGCGAACGTCTCCCGCGCCGCGCCTTTCGCAGGCAACACCACGAGTCCGCAGCCCATGCCCCCCACGTACACGCAGCCATCGCCCACGGCCACGGACGCGATACAGCAACTCGGCCACTCCGGTTTTTTCGCCACGGGCGACAGCCAGCGGTCAACCACCTTCGGCTGCGCGGGATCGGCACAATCGACGGCGAAGAGACCGTTGTGGGTGGCGGCGCAAAACACGATGTCGGAATTCGCGCTCGTACGTGCCGTCCACATGTCAAGCCCGCGCTCATAGAACGGCGGATAATCCACGCGTCCGAGACGGCGAGGCTTCGTGGGATCGGAGACATCAAAAATGTCCAGGCCATGCCCGCAGCCCGCCCCCGGTTTCACCGCATTCCGGAAGCGCAACTCGTCCGAATCGAACGCTGGCAGTTTCGACACATCGCGGTTCTTCGCGTGATGCCCGGTCGCCGCGTAAAGACGCGTTCCCTTGAGCCACACGCCGTCGCCGTAACCGTAGAGGTCTTCGTACGCGACGCGCCGAATGTCGCGCAGGTCGCGCACATCGAACACCGTCAGTTTGCCCGACCCCCAGTCACCCGAATAGAGGTATCCGTCCTTGTACTTGACGCTCTGTGACTCATCCGTCTTGCGCATCGCGATATGTTGCGGATGATCGGGATCAGAGACATCGATGAACTCTACCCCGTTCTGGCGCTGACCGAGAAATACGACATCGCCGGCCACATCAACACCGGTCGCGAGTTCACAGCAGTCGAAACGCGAACGGACACGCGGGTGCGCGGGATCCGTGGCATCCACAATCCACAGCCCCGCCTCACGCGCGGAGACATACGCCATGCCATTATGGACGGCGATTTGCCGTACCCCACCGAGCCCCGCCACCTGTCCGAGCAACTTCGGCTCCAGCGGCTTCTGAACGTCGAACACATAAAAGTTAGGGCCTCCGCCAACGTATAAGCGCTCACCGTCCAAGCACACCGCCATGATGCGTTCAGACGTCCCCGCCACCGTGCGGGGTACCCCGAACACGCCATCACCCACTGCGGTAAGCGCGGCACAACACAACGCAAATGCAATCGTCGTTTTCATCTTTTCCCCAACAATTTAAAGTCTTTCACGGGTACCATCACGCCATCAACCGTGAACGGTTGCGCGGTGCGGTTCACCACGATCGCCTCGCCGTTCGCGTAATCGACGCGCACAACGTCGGGCGCGATCTCGCGGTGGCTCACCATCTCCTCGGTCATCAGGTGGCGCAACCCCTTGAATTGCTGCCACGCCTTCACGACGCCGTTGAAGTTGCCCTTGCCAATACCGTAGAAGATCGGTCGCCCGCCATATTCCACAAGAAGAAGGTTATGATCCTGATCAAGAACCTCTTGCGTGATCTTGTCGGGATTGGATAGAACAACGTCGTGAAACGCGAGTTCGAAGAACGGCACGAAACGGTCCACCTGTTTGGCGTACGCCTTGGGGCTTTTGGCCTGACGTTTCGCACGCATCGGCGCACACACGTAATTGATGTAATCAACATAGCCGAGCATGTGATCCATACAGCACTCGCTCGCGAAGCCGCCAAAAAGCTCGTGGCAACGCTTCGCCACCTCGATCTGTACCAACATCTGCTCCTTCTTATTCGCGGGGTGCTGTGGGTTACAGCAACGATAGGGTTGCACAGCCGAGAAGACATCGACATAGTGGCAGCCGCGAAAACCGAGCTTGGATATTTTTTCGAGATCGCCGGGAAGGAACGTCTCCCAGGCATTTTTCAAACACAGGTTGTACGCCTTGCCACCGCTCCAGACACCATTGAACTCGCGCGTGCCCTTCGGGCTGAGGCAGGCGATGTTGCCGTTGTCCCATAGCGGCGAGCAGGTGAAGCAGTCGGTGTAGTTCGAATGTCCGTCGATAATGTAGCCAAGCGCGCGGCCACCCTCACAGAGGCGGCGGATGCCCGCCTCGCCACCCGGCCCCTCCTCCAAAGGGAACGTCGCGGGGCAACGTCCGTCGTAGCCGCCCGTCTGCCAACCCGCCACACAAAGCGCCACATTCTCGACGCCCGCCTCCTTGAGTTGCTTCAGATAACTCAGCGTCTCGTCGTATGTGCGGTGCGTCCGAATGGGCGGCTCCGTCTCCGGCGTGAAGTCGGTCTTGTTCTTGGGATCCCACGGTTTTGAGGCATGCGACTGGCGGAGGGCAATCGAGTCCGCGAGCGTCTGGAGTTCAGGCCGCTCCTTGATGCGTTCCTTGAGCGTACGCACGGCAGGATCGTGCGCGAACTTGTAGCTGCGGTAGACCTTCGCCATTTCGTTGTAGTCCGCCTCCTGCGGCAGCCGGTAGAAGATCACCGTCATGTCCTCATAGGGCGGGAAACCGATCTCGGCAATGTTCCAAGAGGGGTACATTGCATAGTCGCCGTTCTCCGCCTTGAGGAAGAGGTCGTGCTCGAAACGCATGCCCTCCATGATCGCGATGAACGTGTCGCGCGGTGTTTTCATCGCATAATACGGCATGTAGATCCAGCCGCGGTGGGCCATCCACACCAGCGAGTCCTTGTTGAAATCGAAGACAAGTCCGCGCTGAGAAAGCGCAAAGCCAGCCTCGTCCTTCTTCGCCGTCGCGATCGGGCTCCTCACCTCCACGGCCATCACACCCGGCACGAGATCGGAGCGCTTCACTGTGAACGCCACACCGCCGTCCGCGCGCGCCACAGGCACGAGATCGAACTCCTTCACAATAGCATTCTTCTCGCCACGCATCACAGCCCGCGCCGTTATGGGGCGCGGTGCGAGCGTCGGCATCGGCGGCAAAACTCGCCCGGGGGATTCAGCGCTGCGCACCCCCATGACTCCCCCGAACAAAACCAACAGGCAAAACGACAGGCACCATGCTGTCCGTGCAGACAGCCTAACCATACTCCGAGTGTGCACAAGCAATCCCCCCTTCAGAATGTACTAGCCCACTAGCTCACCGGACAGCCCGACATGAGCGAGAGAAGGCGCATGCGGCATTCGTAACCTTGCCACCAGTCGCCGGTGCGGTTCGTCATCACAATGCCCGAATATTTGTTCACAGGATCGACCGCGATCGTGATGCCCGTGTGTCCACCATGCTCAATAGTAGAGCTGCTCCATCCGTTCGGCACGATCTTGGGGCTCATGTCCCAGCCGAAACTGCGCCGCGAATCGTCTTTCTCGAAGCAAGGCGTGAAGAGGAGATCATAGTACGCCGTCTTGAAATGCTTACGGTGCAGCAGGTCGTCCGCGAAAAGCAACATGTCGGAAATGGATGAGAACGTCGCGCCATTGCCCGTCGCGCTTGGATAACTACGTGCCTGTTCGTCACTACGCATGCCGATCGCGGGCCGGTTGTTTGTGAACACTTGGACGGCACGCGGATGACCGGGAATGTCGTGCCAGTAAGTGTCCTTCATGCCCAGCGGCTCCCACAGCATCTTTTTCGCCGCTGCTTCGAGCTCCAGTCCCGTAAGACGCTCCACAATCTTGCCGAGATAGATGAAGTTTGAACACGCGTACTCATATTTGATGCCGCGTGCCCGCACCGGACGCTTCTTAAAGAGCGCCGCATCGAAAGCGGCGGCATCCGGCTCCTTAAGGATATAGGGCTTGGAGTTGTCGAACCCACCGATATGCATCGCGAGGTCACGCACCGTGATGGCACAGCTCTCCTTTGCGAGGATGTGCTCAGGCAAGTATTTCGTGAACGGTGCGTCAAGCTCCAGCTTGCCATCCGCCACAAGCATCGCGCAGAGACTTGTCGTGAAGGTCTTGCCCACACTCGCGAGGTCGAAAAGCGAATCGGGCGTCATCGGCGTGACAGTAGGATGACGCGTGCGGTCGCCCACGGCATAGATAGGACCGCCCACGAGTCCGCACACGCCGCCCGCAATCTGCTTCGCGGCTATCTGGCGTTTCAACTCCTCCTCGACGGCGGGATTGCGCGGCTGTTTTGCCAAACCCCTGCCTACCGCCAAGAAGGCAGCCGAACCCAAGACAAAGTCCCGGCGTGTAACCGAAAGGATAGATTCGCGTGTTTTCATTGTTGGTACTATGGGCGGCGTTCACGCCGCCCGTCCAAAGAAAAGGGGGCCGCGGGTCTTGCGACCCGCGGCCCCCGCGATTAACCCCCGGCGGCGTCCTACTCTCCCACAGGCGCGTCCTGCAGTACCCTCGGCGATGGGGCCCTTCACTTCCGTGTTCGGGATGGGAACGGGTGTTGCCTCCCCTCCGTGGCCACCGGGAAAACCCGGCCCGGGCCCTCCGGCCCGGAAAATAAAGACAACGCACAGTCAGGGCGGCAGCAAGAGCCGCGCCGCAAGCGGAAGGGCGGGGATCGCGCCCCCGGCCTTCAATCAAGTGAAGTTGGAAAAACGGCCAAGCCTCACGGCTGATTAGTAGCGGTCCGCTGAGCCCATCGCTGGACTTGCACGCCCGCCCTATCGAGGTGGTGGTCTTCCACCGGCCTTCAGTCACTTTCGTGAGGGAGAACTTGTCTTCGGGGAGGCTTGGCGCTTAGATGCTTTCAGCGCTTATCCGTTCCCGGCATAGCTACCCGGCGGTGCCGCTGGCGCGACAGCCGGAACACCATGGGCCGGTCATTCCCGGTCCTCTCGTACTAGGGAATGTTCCCGTCAATTCTCCTGCGCCCGCAGAGGATATGGACCGAACTGTCTCACGACGTTCTGAACCCAGCTCGCGTACCGCTTTAATTGGCGAACAGCCAAACCCTTGGGACCTTCTCCAGCCCCAGGATGCGATGAGCCGAC
>DUPH01000216.1 GCA_012838435.1 Lentisphaerota bacterium
GAATGGCGACATCAACTCTAACACAGGCAAAGAAGAACAAGGCGGATGAGTTCTATACGCAAATGCCCGACATCGAGGCGGAGGTGCGCCATTATCGAGACCAGTTCGAGGGCAAGTCTGTCCTGTGTATCTGAACATCCGCGCCTTCACGCCCGCCCAGAAACGCAGCGCATACGAACGCCAGAAAGGCAAGTGTTCCCTTTGTCGCAAACAGTTTCAAGAAGCGGAGATGGAGGCGGATCACATCACACCTTGGAGCGAAGGCGGCAAGACCGGCCTTGAAAATTGCCAGATGCTTTGCCGGGAATGCAACCGTCGCAAGGGCGCGAAGTAACGACGTTGACGAAATCTGAGGGAGAGCCATGGCTTTTGATGACATCATCTTACACGACGTGAAAGGGGTATATGACTTTTCTTTGACCAAAGATGAGTGTGGATGGACGTTCACGGCGCGTTGCGGTATTGGAATATTGACCGGCGGTTTCAAACCGACTGTTCCGTTCACTAAGGGAGTAGTATGTTTTGACGAACCCGTGGGTGGGAAGACCCTCTGTGACGACGCCCAGCTCGTGGCGGCGTATGTCGAAGCGTTCGAGGGGTATAACCCCTTCATCGGAAAAGACGGCGCGGAGTGGGCTCGGCGTCATACGGCACCCGGCGATCGGACATTCAGTTTTGACGAGGGGCCGCTCATGTCCGTAAAGCCGCGTAGCAAAGAAGACGCCGAACGCTACCTGTTTGAGCACGGCATTTTTCATCCCGGCACACCTGTTTGAAGGGGGGCGAAAGGTCTCCGTCTTGGAGTGCGGTGACAAGAGCCGCGCTGTGCGCGGGTTGCGGCACCGCTTTCCCTCCGCGCAACGCACGGAAACACTTAGTTCCACACACTTAGGGCTTATCCGCAAATAATTGTTTCATTTCCCAGCGTTTCCTGATAAAATTCCCGCCAACCAACCACATCAGGAGGACAATCAGATGGCGAGAATACGCACTTGGGAGATTAGTGACGAGTTTTGGGCTCTGGTCGAGCCGCTGCTGCCGGAGACGCGCAGGGATCCATCCCGCACGTACAAGCGAAAGCCCGGCGGCGGCAGGAAGCCGATCTACAGCGACCGGCTTTACTTCGAGGCGATTGTCTACGTTCTTCGCAACGGGCTCATCTGGAACGCGCTTCCTCGTGAAAAGTTCGGGGGATTGGGCAGTTCGGCAGTGCACAAGCGCTTTCAGGAGTGGGCCGGGGCGGGATTTTTCCTGGCGATCTGGCGCAAGGGGCTCGCCGAATACGATGATCTCGAAGGTATCGCCTGGGAGTGGCAATCTGCCGACAGCACTAACAATAAAGCACCGCTGGCACGCGAATCCGTAGGGCCCAACCCAACGGACAGGGGGAAAAAAAGGTACCAAGCGCCACGTCCTCGCCGACGGGCGTGGCGTCCCGCTGTCGATCGTCGTAACCGGAGCCAACGTACATGACAGCAAGGAAATTGACGCGCTTCTCGCCGCCAAGGTTGTGCGGCAGCCGCCTGAGTCTGGCGGCGAAGGCGTGATCGAAAACCTCTGTCTTGATGCAGCATATACAGGCAAGGGCGATATCGTGGCCGCGTGGGGATATATTCCGCACATTAGCCCGCGAAACAAAGAGGCTGCAGAAATAAAACGCAATCCAGAGTTCAAGGCGCGAAGATGGGTCGTAGAGGCAAACCATTCATGGACGAACCGCTTTCGGAAGATCGATAAGCGGTACGAGAAGGCCGACCTTTCATATTACGCGCTCCTACATCTGGCTGCGGGTATGATTACTCTCAACAAGGTGATGGTTATTTACGGATAAGCCCTTAGTCGGTTACGCTTAGTCGCTACACTTAGTCGATTGCGCTAGCGACAAAGTGTTTGGACTAGGTGTAAACGACGAAGTGTCGCGACGAAGTGCGGCTCGTGGGGACACTCGCCCTCCCGTCCTTCGTCGGTTCGCGAAGCGCCGGGAGGGGCAAGCGTCTGCTTGCCCGGCGGCGGTCACGCCGCTACTTTTGTGAACTCAGAACGTAGAACCCAGAACATCGAACTCAGAAGTGGAAAATCCTAACTCCTCAATCCTAAATCGACGCGCTGCGCGAGCCACTGCGTGGTCACAATAAGACAATCCGCCCCAGCCGCGTGAAGAGCAGGGTAGGGGTGACGTGCTCGGGAGACAGGCCGAGAAGTTGCGCGGCGGCGCGGGCGTAGTCGCACATCTGGCCAGCGTAGCCGCGGGCGGTTTCTTGAATCTGCTGTTCCGTGGCGATGCGGTTACTCTTGAAGTCGATGATCGTCGCGTGTACGGGGCATCCCGCCGCGTCTCTCTCAATCACGAGGCGGTCGAAGCGTCCGCTCATGAGTTGCTTTTGCCCGTCGATGTTAACCAGCAGGTTGAACGGAGCTTCGATCCAAACTTCCGCTCTTCCTGCGGTAGGTCTCGAGAGCGCTTTTTGTACCTCGCTGTTTTGCAGGCACGCTCTGAACTGGCGTTCGACATCACCCAGCAAAATTGCGGACTCTGCGGACTCTTGCCGCCACTCGGTGATGACGCGCTCGATGTCGGTCTCTTCAAGCCACGCGATCTTTTGGAAAAGGCGGTGGATGGCGGAGCCGAAGGCGCGTACGTCGCCAGCCTCAGCATTGAACAACCACTGGGCCGGGAAGGTGTGACCATCGAGGTGTTCTTTTGAAGGTTCGCGCAAAATGATGTCGGTCGTAAACCCAATACGGAGCGGTGCGGCTGGACTCTCCGGCGCGTCGGCTGTCGGTGCTTGGTGTTGCTGGAACCAATCAGGGTCGCCGTGAGTGTAGAGCTGCGTGAATCCGCCTGGCCCCACATCCGGAGGAACGTCGGACTGCAAGCGCTCGCGCAGCAAATCGACCTCGCTGGCGGTGGTCGGGTTTTTCGCCCTCTTCGGCACAACCAAGTACATCGCCCGCTGGGCGCGGGTCATGGCCACGTAGAGTACACAGAGCTGGGCGAAGTTTGCGTCGGCGCGCGCGGCGTCGTAGGCGTCCACCGGTGCGCCGCCTGCGGCGTCCAGCACTTGACGGTTCGGCGGGTTGAGCACCCAGTCGTCGCCCGCCAGAAGTTGCGGCGTTTTCGGTTTTTCAAAGCTGTCGCGCCGGGCCTCGAAGGGGATCACGACCAGATCGAATCCCAGCCCCTTGGCCTGATGGACGGTCATCACGCGTACCGAACCTGCGGCGGCGTCGGATCGGGTCTCATAGGATTCGATATGATCCGTGAAGCGGTCGGGGTCGCACACGCCCAGCGCATCGAAACTTTCGGCGGCCGCCAAAAACTCACTCAGGCGTCGCTGACTGAAGGAGTCCAAGTCGCCCAGCTTTTCGCCCCATTCACGTAGCGTGGCGGCGAACCCGCGCATCTGAAGCGATCGCAATAAGACCACCGGCAGCGCGTTGTATCCGATGTCTGCGCAGGCGCTTCCCAACGGACTCATCTGGAGATGGCGCAGGGCGACCGTGTCGCCGGGGTGCGTGGCGTAATGGACCAGTGCCAGCAGCAGGGTCACGACCGGATTGTCGGTGATGCCGCCTTTGCCTTCATGCACGCACGGCACATCCGGCAGCAGGCGTCGGAGCGCATCCACACACGCACGGCCGGTCTTGTTGTTGCGCACGAGCACGGCGGCTGTCAGTCCGCGCTCGAAGGGCTGGGTCTGTTTCAGGATCGCCGCGACAGCCTCGAACTGGGCGGGACATCCGGCATCTTCTTCGCCATCGTCGGATTCGGTCGGCGGCGCTGCATTTGTTTTCGGGGGTTCGTATTCGAGCAGCGAAACGAACCCCGCCCCTTCGTTTGTCCTTGCGCTTTCGTGGTACGTCCAGGCGCGGGCAAAGGCTTGGACGGCAGCGGCACGCAACCCCGCCTGTTCACCGATGGACGGCGTCCAAGCGGCGAGATCATCGAATGTCTGGTTGACGACGTCAATGATGGCCGGCAACGAGCGGTGGCATGTTTGGATCGACTCGCTGACGATGGCGCGCGCGCCACCGCCCTGATACTTCTCCTGAATCTTGTTGAAGAGACGGTAGTTGCCGCCGCGCCACCCGTAAATCGACTGCTTGATATCGCCCACGAAGAAAAAGGAGCGCGCGTCGTCCTGGATGACTTCGTCCACGAGGTTCGCGAGCGCGGCCCATTGCGTGTCGCTCGTGTCTTGGAACTCATCCATCAGCCAGTGATCCAACTTGCCATCCAGACGGTAGTCGATGTAGAGCCGGTTCGCTGCGTCGGGGACGCGGCTGGGCGCGTGGTTGTCGGAGCCGAGAAGGCGCGAAAGGTCTTCAAAGGTGAAGTGCCCGTCGCGTGTCTGCGCGGCGGCGTAGCTTTCATCATAACGGGCGAGCACGGCACGCAGCCCCTGTGTCTGCCTCAGTGCGCGCTTGATCTCCACATCGATCGCATGGCACAGCGCAAACCGCACGCCGTCCCATAACGGCTGGGGAAGCGGGTACTCTTTGTTGTAGTAGACGAGCGTGGGCGGCTGGGGGCTGGCGGCGTTCTGCAGAAGTTGAAGCGAGGCTTTGTCGTCCCTCTTCGGCCATGGCTTGTCGATCGCGTGCGACAGGGCGGCGGTTACGATTTCCGCAATTTGGTTGCCGAGCTTGGCCGGTCGGCTTGCATCGCCGAACACCGTGCGCAGACTTTCGGCTAGCGTATCGGGCGGCGGATCGCTGGGGCCGGTCTCCCACCAGCGGTCGGCTTGTGGCCAGATGCGTTCTGGGTCGCCCCAGTGCCACGCCTGTGCGCCGTGTGCCCGATAAAAGGCGTGGTAGTCCATGATCAGTTTATTCAGGACGGACAACAGCCGCTTGGTCTCGCGTCCGTGTTGCGACATGCGGAAGGCGCTCAGGAACGCCTCCTGCCAGTTCGCTTCGAGCGGGGATCGCGGATCGAGAAGGCGGGTCAGAATGGATAGGCGCGTGGCTTCGGCCTCGCCGCCGTTGTTATCCATGGGGCGCGTTTCGGGTGGCACGCCCAGCTCCAGCGGGAAGGCGCGCACGACGC
Organism: Lentisphaerota bacterium; assembly: GCA_012838435.1. Taxonomy (GTDB): domain Bacteria; phylum Verrucomicrobiota; class Kiritimatiellia; order RFP12; family UBA1067; genus DUPH01. The sequence goes on from DUPH01000216.1 coordinate 5,051, forward strand.
CGAGGATAAAGCTGTCGAGCGTGCCGATCCGCAGGCGGTGGCCGTGGTCGAGCAGGGTGCGCAACAGGCGCAGGTAGTCGTTCGCCTGGTCGGGGGGAGCAAACCCTTCCTTTTCAATCGTTGCGGCGGTTTGGCCGCGCTTTTTATCGTCGGTCACGGCCGCGCAAAGATGTTCGACGATCTTATCGAAAATCTCGCCCGCCGCCTTGCGGGAAAAGGTGAGCGCGCAGATGCGATCCGGCGCCACGCCGGCGGCCATCAGGCCGATGTAGCGGTGGGCGAGGCGGAAGGTCTTGCCGGTTCCGGCCGAAGCGGAGATGGAGCGGTTCTGAACGAGGTTCATGCGTCGGCCCTCCAAGGACATGTCGGCGGCTCGATGGTTTTCGCGGCGTCGCCGAGCAGCACACCGGCGAAGTCAGCCACAAACCGAGGACGCCCCGCTTGCTGGAAATCACCCGCCTTGATGCGTTCGACAACAGCTTCGACGCAGGTCATGGCGGAGGCATGCAGCGCGTCCGTGTAGGTATCCCACAGGTTGAATGCGACGCTGCCCAACGCGCTCGACAGGCTGACGTAGCCGAGCCGGATCTCGCCCGGGCACTCCTGCTTGGCAAGCTCGCGGTACAGCGGCAACTGCAAATCGACCCAACGTTTGTCGGTTTTGCTGTTTGCAATAAGCCCCTTGGGAATCTGCGCCGCCGCTAAAAATTCATTGTCGCCGAAGGACGGCCCCACATGCGCTTCCGACGGCGTCTTCGCCTTGTCTGAAGTTTTGTAGTCGAGTATGCAGTAGACCGCCTTCCCGTCTTCAATCCTTTTGTCAATGCGGTCGATCTGGCCGCGGACGGTGACGCCGTTGATCTCGATGTGTTTGCCCCTGTGCTCTTCGTGCTGGATGATCTCCCAGCCGTCGGCGTGCCAGGCGACTTGCTTTTCGGCGAACATCTTGAGCCGTTGCACGGCGCTGTTGACGGCCAGTTCAACGCCCAGCCAAGGCCGTGCGCCGTAACGCGCGCGCATCAGTTCCCGCAACTTGTCCTCCATCCAGCGCCCCAGCCGCTCGGCGTCGTCGCACGCCCACAGGCTGCGGTCAGCGGCCATCTGGTCGAGGACGGCGTGAATCAGGGTGCCGAAGGCCAGCGCGTCCAGCTCGCGTTCGCGGTCGTCCTGCGGCTCCA